>DASRSH010000255.1:0-10043 GCA_035656575.1 Opitutaceae bacterium | reverse complement strand
GTTGACGGCGACGCCGATGGGCCCATGGAAGGCGGCGAGGCCGACCAGGCTGATTGCCGGGACCACATTTCCGCTGGCCTTCAGCGGAAAGATGCTCACGACGCCCCCGTCGAAGCCGCCATTCCCCCCGTCCGGGACGGTCACGTAGATGTAATTCGCATCGACGGCGATGCCGAAAGGATAGGCAAAGCCGGTATTGTTCATTGGCGCGCCGTCGGGGCCGCCGATGGTGCGTAGAGGAGACACGTTCCCGTTGGTGACGCTGCCGCCGGTCATCTTGGGGTAGACCGTGACGGAGCCAAAGGCGTACCCGACCGCGCTTTCATTGACGACGTAGATGTTGTTGGCGTCCACGGCAATGCCCTCGCAGTTGGTCAGACCGGTGTTGCTGCCGCTGATGACCGCGACCGGGGCGGCATTGCCACTGGCGTTCAGCGCGAATATCCGCACCGAATTGCCGGTGGCGCCCTCGTAGTTGGCGACGTAGATGTAATTGGCATCGACCGCCACCCCCTCCGGCTGACTCAGGCCGGTGGCTGGGCCGGCAATCGTGACGGTCGGCGCGGCGTTGCCGCTCACATTGGACGGGTAGATGTTGATCTGATTGAGCGACGAATCGGCCAAATAGATTTTGGCGCGCGCGGCGGCCGGAAACAGCCCGGCGGCGATCAGAGACCAGGCAAGACGGCGGCGAAGACGGTGTCCGCCCTGAGAATGTGTGGAACCCACCTCATCACCTAAGGATTCGCCGGCGGAAATAACGGCCGCTACCGGCTGATTTCGCTCACGTGATCCAGGGAAAGCAGCGGACCGGTCAGGCCGGCGAGGTGAATGTCGCGCACGCTCAGACCGGACACGTTGGCCAGTTCGATGCCCGTTGCGGCCGTGCCGGTGATGTCGGAAAGGGCAAGCCCCTGTAAGGGCCGCGCCGGTGAGACATGCAGGCCCTGGACGAGCGTGGCGACGTCCACCTTGACGTGGGTCAGGCTCACGGCTTTCAGCGCGGGGTAGCCGGCCAGGCCGGGCACGGCGTCGTCGACCGTGGTGCGGTTGCCCGCGTCAGTCAGGTTGATGCGCAGGAGCTCGTCCGCCCGCACGGACAGGTCGTCGCCGGAAATATTCTCGTCCAGTCCCGCTCGGCCGATCCGGCTCTTGATGTAGAGTGCGGCGCGGCGGGCAGTCAGGAGACAATGCTCGATGCGCACGTTGCGAATTCCGCCGGAGGTCTCGCTGCCGATTCCCACGCAGGCGAAGCTGCGGTCCGCCAGGGCGCAGCCGGCGATCAGGACGTCCGCGCAAGGGCGCCCGATCCGGGCTCCGTCCATCCCGCGGCCGGACTTGAGGCTGATGCAGTCGTCCCCGGTTTCGATGTCGCAGTCGGAAATGCGGACGTTCCGGCAGGAGTCCACGTCGATCCCGTCCCGTCCGCTGGTGATCGTCACGCCCCGGATCGCGACGTCCGTGCAATAGGTGGGATGGGTGGCCCAGTGCCGGCCTTGCGCGACCGTGAAGCCCACCCAGCGGACGTCGCGGCATGACACGGGCTCGAGCACGACCGGATTGCGCATGCCGCCCGGCCCGGTGGTGCCCCAGGAGCTGCCTTCGATTCGACCGGGACCGACAATCCCGGTATGCTCGACCTCGGTGGCATAGATGAGAGCCCGGCGGCCCAGCTCCCAGCGGCCCTCCCAGCGGACATCGATCGAGGGATAGTCCGCCAAATCGGCGCTGCCGAGGAGCACCGCGCCCGGCTGCAACTGCAGCACGGTGCGGTTGCCGATCTGAATGCTGCCAATGCGGTACCGGCCGGGGGGAACCACGACTTCGCCGCCGCCATTGACCGCGCACGCGTCCAGGGCGGCCTGAAAGGCGCGCGTGTCCTTGCCCGCGCCGTCGCCGCGCGCGCCATAATCCCGGACGTTGTAGGCGCGGGCGCTCGTCTCTCCGGCCACGAGGTACTTGTCCGCGAAGTCCATCAGGGCCGTCCAGTCCTCGGCGGTGAACGCGTGGCCGTGATGCGAGTAGTGGACCGCCAGCCGATCCGGCATGCCATAGAGCTCGTAGGCGGGCTTGGCCGCCAGAATCGACCGCCGCACCGCTTCGGGCGACGAGATCCGATCGGAATCCCCCTCGAGGGCGAGGAAGGGCCGCGGCGCGCACAGCGCCAGAAACCAATGCTCGTCGAAGGGCAGCTTGTCCCGCTGGCCCCAGAACGGATGGAGGTGGGGCGAAAACCAGTTGGGATATTTCTTCTCCATCAGATCGAGCGATTCGCTGCCCCCCGCGCCCGCGATGCGGTACGCTCCGATGCCGCCGCCGCCCGTGACCACCGGCGCCCCCATGAGCCGGTCGTCGAACGCGGCGGCGATCAGCGCGGATTTGCCGGCCCGGGAGGCGCCGGTGACGATGAGCTGGGTCGGATCGATCCAAGGGTCGGTTTGAAGATAGTCGGCGATGCGTGAGACCCCCCACGCCCAGCCGGCGAGGACGCCCCAATCGTAGCCGGGATAGGCGGGGAAGAAGCGCGTGGTCCGAAACGCCCAGCTGCCGTCGGGCATCCGCAGCGTGGTGTCCTCGGCGCAGTCGTTGTTGTTGAAAATGACCACGGCGTACCTTCGCCTCAGCTCGGCGGCAAAGCGCCGGGCGGCTTCCTCGGCGGTCCCGGGCTGGGGGAACGCGACGTCCGGCCTGGCGGTAGGCGCAGGCGCGTTCGACGCCGATGACGGCAGCAGCACATCGAGGCCGCGGCCCTGACCGGGGCCCAAGGGGAGGCAGGGCAGGGTGGGAGCCCCGGGCGGGGTTCCTCCGGGGTAGATGATGGCGGGGAACAGGGCGCCGCGGGACGGAGTGAAGATGCCGATATTCAGGCTCAGCTTGGAGCCCGGCCCGAAGGTCAGATGGACGAGCCGGTAACGCACCGCGCCATTCAGCAGCAGCTCGGCCTTTTCCTCGTGGCCCCGCACATTGCCCGGCGGCGGAGGCATTTGCCCGACGGCGTAATATTCCAGAATCCGCCGCATTTCGGCGCGGCGCGCCTTCCACTGCGTGAGCGTCGTGACGGGCGTGCCGTCGTTCATCGTCAGCACCGGGGGCAGCTCCGGGCGCGCCGGCAATTCATCGACGCCGGGAAGGCGGCCCAGGGGCCCTTGAATCTCAGGAACCGGAATTTCCCGCGGATCGGGTCCGCGCGGCGGAACCGCGTTTTGGCCCAAAACCAAGGGTGCGGCGAGCAGCCCGAGGGCGGTCATGCGTCGGGAGGAGGCGCGGGGGCGAACCATGGCAGGCGCGCCCCACCTTGTCCGAAAGGCGCCGGGCTGCAATCCGCCGCCCTAACCTAGTTTATCCTAGGATTATCTTGCCTCTTTTTCCTCTTTTGCGACCCTTTGGATATCAAGGACCAGCGCAGCCGATCGGCTCAAACCTCTGGTCCTTGCCCCCCTCCTATGGCCATCGCTTCCGCTCGCACCGTCTCCTTGGGCTGTCTGGCGGCATTGGCGGCGCTCGCGGCCACTGCGCGCGCCCGCGCCGACGATACCCCGATCTATTCCGTCACCAAGACTGCGCTCTATGTGCAGACCAGCGCCGCGGGCGCCGTTCCCTCGTCGAAGTATCCTTACAATTTCACGGCCCAGGCGGGAATTGCGGCCATGGTCGCCGTGCCGGGGGGGCCGTCCGTGACGCTGCCGGACAGCGGCGGAGGCGATTTTGAGTATTTCGAGGCCTTCACGGCCAAGACCGGCGCCGGCGGCATGGATGCGGCGTATCCTGATGGAACCTACACCATGACCGGCACGGGGATTCCGACCCTCTCGCTGCCCCTGTCGCCCGACAGCTATCCCGCCGCAATTCCGGCCGTGAGCGGGGGCACGTGGGCCAACGGCGTCTATGTCATCGATCCCGCCAGCGCGACCACGATCAATTTCAGCGCCTTTTCGACCTACGACAGCGCGGGCGTCGGCGGTTATATGGGGCTCGACATCAGCCCGCTGTCCAACGGCGGGTCCTCCCTCAAGCAGAACCAAGTCACCCTGTCCAACCCCCTGGGGATCACCCAGTCCGCCACGCCGTTCCAGAGCTACACCATTCCCGCCGGCACCCTCACGGCCGGCAACGTGTATGAGGCGACGCTCGACTTCGGGACCGCGCTGCACTTCGACACGGCCTCCGTCCCGGGCACCGCGGCCGTCAGCCTGTTCGAGAATGAGCTCGTGTTTTATATCGCGGCGACCTCGGGCACGCCGCCGTCCCCGCCGGTGATCGCGACGGACCTGACAAACCAGAGCGGCGGGGTGGGAGGGACGGCCACCTTCACCGCCATGGTCACGGCGGGCGGTTCGCCGATCAGCGGGAGCTACGTGGCGCAGTGGTACTTCAACGGCGCCCAGATCAACCTGGATGGCGTCAAGTACATCAACAATGGCACGAGCCTGCAGATCACCGGTCTCACGGACGCCGACGCCGGCGTCTACTTCGCGAAATTCATCAATCCGGGCGGCCTCGCCGTGTCGGCCAGCGCGACGCTCACCGTCTCCGCCATCGCCGCCCCGACCCTCACGACGCAGCCCTCGGCGTTGTCGATCAACAGCGGCGCCACGGTCGTCTTCACGACGGCGGCGACCGGGGCGGACCTGGCCTACCAGTGGGAGTACTCCGGCAATGGCGGCTCCAGCTGGACGAATCTCAGCAATGGGAACGGGATATCCGGGGCCACCGATGCGCAGCTGGTCATCCAGAGCGCGAGCGGGGCCAGCGCCGGCGAGTACGCCTGCGTGGTGAGCAACCCCGGCGGATCCCTCCAGACCACCCCGGCGGCGCTCACCGTGGTCACCAGTTCGAACCCCGGACGCCTCGTCAATTTGTCCGTGCTCAGCCTGGCCGGCAGCGGCTCCCAGCTCCTGACCGTGGGCTTCGTGTCCGGCGGCAATGGGACGCAGGGCATGCAGCCCCTGCTGCTGCGCGCCATCGGCCCGTCCCTGGCGCAGTTCAATGTGACCGGATTGATGCCCGATCCCGAACTGCAGCTGTTCACCAGCACCCCGACGTTGATCACCTCGAACACGGGGTGGGCGAGCACGCTGGCCAACCAGACGGCCGTGACCGCCGCCGACAGCGCGACGTTCGCCTTTGCCTTGAACAATCCCGCGAGCGCGGACTCGGCGCTGGTTCAAGCGTTGAATCCGGGGCGCTACTCCGCCGAGGTGAGCAGCGTTTCCGGAACCGCCGGACAGGTCCTGGCGGAGATCTATGACGACACCCCGGCCTACACCGCGACCAGCCCGCGGCTGGTCAATCTTTCCAGCAGCGTCCAGGTGGTAAAGGGTGGCACGCTCACGGCGGGGTTCGTGGTCGGGGGAAATTCGGCGGAGACGGTGCTCGTCCGCGCCAGCGGTCCGGCGCTGACGGCCTTCGGGGTCTCCAATGTGATACCCGATCCGCAGATCGTGCTCTACAATCAGCAGCAGCAGCCGCTGGCGTCCAACGCGGGGTGGGGCGGCGATCCGGCGGTGAGCGCGGAAGCGGCGGCCGTGTATGCCTTCGCTTTCACCGATCCGACGAGCAAGGATTCCGCCCTCCTGGTGACCTTGCCGCCCGGCAATTACAGCGCCGCGGCCACCAGCGTCAGCGGCTCGAGCGGCGAAGTCCTGATCGAAGTTTACGAGGTGCCGTAACCTCGGCCGCCCCGGCCCGCCGAAAGGTTGAACGCGCGCCGGCGCAAGGGTGTTCGGCCGCCGCCATCTTCAAGGCTTTACTGGCGGTGGATTCTTCGGCAGGGTCGTCCTTTCCCGCCCCACTCGGCGCGAATCGCGCCGCGAATGCTTTCTTCCTTAATGCCCCCTTCCAGCCCTCGCACCGGCGCGGAGCTCGTGCGCGCCACGAGGCCGTTTGCCAATGAGCAGGTGGCGCGCAGTTGGTGGCATGTGGGGTCGACCGGCGTTCTGATGCTGGGCGCCTATGCGGGCACGCTGTGGAGCGGGAACCTCGAGGCGCGGGCGGCGTGCAGCATCCTGGCGGGCCTGCTGACGCTGCGCTTCTTCGTCCTTTATCACGATCAGCAGCACCATGCGATTCTCCGCAATTCGGTCGTGGGCGAGGCCATGATGCGCCTGTTTGGCGTCCTGGCCCTGAGTCCGACCAGCATCTGGAGCAGCTCGCACAATCACCACCACAAGCACAACTCCAACCTGCGCAGCGCGCACATCGGATCGTTTCCGGTGATGACCAAGCAGCAGTTCCGAAAGGCCACCTCCCGCAAGCGTCTGATCTACCTGGCCACCCGGCACCCGGTGACCATCGGCCTGGGCTATTTCACGATGTTCCTGTACGGGATGTGCCTGGCGCCGTTTCTCAATCATCCCAAGCGGCACGGGGATTGTCTCGTGGCCCTTGTCGTGCATGTGGCCATCGCGGTCTGCCTGGTGCATTTCGGCGGCTGGACGGCGCTGATCCTCTGCCAGACCGTTCCGCATCTGATCACGTTCGGGATCGGCAGCTACCTCTTTTACGCGCAGCACAACTTTCCCGGCGTGACCTTCCAATGCAGCGGCGGCTGGGCTTACGAAAAGGCGGCGCTGGAGTCGTCCAGTTTCATGCGGACGAGCCCCATCATGGGCTGGTTCACGGCCAATATCGGGTACCACCACATCCACCACCTGAACCACCGAATCCCGTTCTATCGGCTGCCCGAGGTGCTGCGCGCGCTGCCGGAACTGCAGGATCCCAAGACCACGTCGCTGGCGCCGCTGGACATCATCCGCTGCCTGCGGCTCAAGCTCTGGGATAGCGAACTCGGGCAAATGGTTCGGCTTTAACCCGTCTCCGCCTTGCCTTTCACCGTCGCCGACGCCGCGAGCGAAGTCCAGGGGGAGGTGACTGGCGATCCCACTGTGGTCCTGACCGGGCTGGCCGCCGCCGAGTCCGCGCGGCCGGGCGACCTGACCTTTGCCGAGAAGGAGAGCTATTTTGACGCGGCGAATCAAAGTCCCGCTTCCGCAATCCTGGTGGCGCGGGACTTCGCCGCCACCGGCAAGGTCCTGATCCGGGTCAAGGATGTCCGCGTGGCGGCGGCCCGCCTCCTGCCGCATTTTCATCCCCCCCGCGCCTATCCGGCGGGGATCCACCCCACCGCCGTCGTCGCCCCGTCGGCAAAGGTGCACTCGGACGCCCATATCGGGCCTCACGCCGTCGTCGAGGAGGGGGCCGAGATCGGCGCCCGCAGCGTCCTCGTGGCGGGCAACCATCTGGGGGCCGGCAGCCGGATCGGCGCCGATTGCCTGCTCTTTCCCGGAGTGGTGGTCTATTCCGGCTGCCTGGTCGGCGACCGGGTTCGGATCCACGCCGGAACGGTGATTGGCGCCGACGGCTACGGCTACGTCTTTGACGCCGGGATCCATCGCAAGGTCCTGCAGGTGGGAAAAGTGGTCATCGGGGACGACGTGGAAATCGGCGCCAACGCGTGCATCGACCGCGCCGCGTATTCGGCCACGACCATCGGCAATGGGACCAAGATCGATAACCTGGTCCACATTGCGCACAACGTCACCATCGGCCGGCACTGCCTCATCATGGGCCAGGTGGGCTTCGCCGGGAGCACGACGGTCGGCGACTACGCGGTCGTGGCGTCCCAATCCGGCATCGCCGGACATCTCACGATCGGCCGGCAGGCGGTGATCGGAGCCAAGTCGGGCGTCATGCGCGACGTGCCGGATCAGGGCGTGGTCCTGGGCATCCCGGCCGTGGCCGACAAGCAGGCCAAGCGCCAATGGGTCGCCACCCAGCAATTGCCGGACCTGATCATGCGCGTGCGCGCATTGGAGCGGAAGCTGGAGCAGGGCCGGTAGCCGCGGACGTCACTGGGCGAGATCGTAGATCTCGATGAGAGCGGCGCCGGTTGCCCCGTTCAGTCCCGTGACCTGGGCGGTGTAGGTGCCGGGGGGAAGCTCCGCGATCATCGCGCAGTCGGCCGAATTGGCCGGGAGGGAGAACGCGGACACGGAGGAGAAGAGCGCCGCCGTGGCGGCCTGGAGCGTCGCCGGCACGGTCGACGCTCCGGGCGTGCTCGCGGCGCCCCAGCCGGCGTTGGTGGCTATCAGAATGCTGGAGGAGTCGTAGAGGGACAATTGCGGCTGCGCCAGCGCGCCCGCCACGCCGAAGCCGGCGAGGGCCGGCCCGACGCCGCGGATGAGCACGGTTTTCGGCGCGGAGCCTGAGATCACGAAGCCCGCCGAGACGCCCTGGCCGCCCGGGCCAACGGCGGCGCGTTCGGAAATGTTGGCCAGGTGAACCTGCGGTGCGGAAGCGGCCATGTCGTAGAGCTCGGCGAGGGCGGTGCCGCTCCCGGTCCCGGCAGCGGCAACCTCCGCCGAGTAAACTCCCGGGGGCAGGGTGGCGACGAAGGCGCAGTCGGCGGAATTCGCCGGCAGGGCGAACGCCCCGACCGCGGAGAAGTTTGCGGCCGTGGCCGCCGCCACGTCGCCCGCCAGCGCGGAGGGGCCCGGCGCCGAAGGGGCGGACCAGCCGGTATTCGTGGCGACGATGCTTCCGCCATGATCGTAAAGGGTCAGCTGCGGGTCGGGCAGGGCCGTGGCGACATTGAAACGGGCGAGGGTGGGCCCGTCCCCGCGCAGCAGGAGCGGCTTGGTCCCGCTGCCGGCGACGGTGAAGCCCACGTACAGCGCCGGATTGGCGGTTCCGATCGTGCCCAGCGCGGAGAGATTGGCCAGGACGCTGCCGGAATTCGTGGCGGTGGTGACCGGCGAACTCCACGGGCTCCCGGGAAAGACGCCCTGCATGCTGGACTGGTAGCTGCGCGCGCAGAAGCTCGTGCCCCCCGGCAAAATGACCGGCGAGGCCGTAACGGTCGCCGAGGCGGACACCGCGCCGCCGGAAAGGCGGGGGTCCGAGCCATCGGTCGTATAGGCGAGGGGAACTCCGGTGGCCGGGACGAGCACCACGCGCGTGGTGGAGGCGTCCACGAGCGGCGGCGCGACGAACTGCGAGTCGATCCACTGCGCGCGGGTGGCAAGCCAGCTCTTGAGATTGTCGATTTCACCCTGCCAGCCGCCGGGAAAGCGGCTGGCGTCGTCGGGCCATAGGGCGGCATCGCGGGCCGCGGCCGCAGGACCGACCTGCGCCGCGAGCGTGTCGACCAGCTGGGTAAGATTGCCGGTCGACAGCGTGGTCAGCCGCAGGCTCTGCCACCGGTCGATCCAAACCTGCATGAAATCGGGGTCGTGGGTCAGGTACTGCCACCAGCCGATGTTCCAGAACACGTTGCCAGCGTCGCCGGGCGTCCAGTTCTTGGGGTCCTCCACGCTTTCGGTATCCCCGTCCAGGCTCTCATCGTAGTCCCAGACCGGACCGGCCTCGATCAGGCCGTTCACATCCTTGGTGAAGTACACGCTGTACTGGAACGCGTCGACGTTCTCCACGAAGATATTGATCAGGTGGTAGTCGACCCATGAGGCCCGATCGAGGAAGTTCAGATAGTTGTGGGTGGCGTAATTCGACGCGGCGTCCCCCATCATCGCGTTCTCCATCTGCTGGACATAGTTGGTGATGTAGGCGATCTGGGGCTGGACCAGCACGTCGGCCTTCGGCGTGTCGAGCATCAGGGCTTGGCCCCCGGCCGTGGTCCACGTGTACAGGCCGGCCGCGTCCTGGGGATGGTCGATCCGGAGGATGTAGCCGCCGGTGACGTTGGGGGCGGTCGTGTCCGAGGGCGACAGCGAGTAGATATTCACCCGGTTGGCTCCGACCTTGATCCGATCCGTCATGACCGTGATGCCGGCATAGGACGCGGCATCGAGGGGGCCGCCCGCGGAATGGATGAACATTTCGGCGGGCGTGGTGCGGGGCGCCCAATGTCCCATTTGCCGGGCCAGGGAGTAGACGAAGGCATTGTGGATGAAGGTCCGGTCGTAATGCCAGGGAGAGACGGCATCCCAGTTCTTATCCGAGTCCATGCCGAAGAGCGGTTCGTCGAGGTCTTGGGCCAGCGTGTCCGACAGGTCGATGTCATCGCTCTGCTTCGGCCACGTGGAGGA
>DASRSH010000254.1:0-16308 GCA_035656575.1 Opitutaceae bacterium | reverse complement strand
TTCGCCGGTGAACAGGCCCGTGCCGCCCTTTTCCTCCAGCGACCAGGTGGCCTGCCGGTCGCCGGTCGTGACGATCCGGCGCTCGGTGGTTTCAACGCCGAGCGCGGCCTGCAGGCAGGCCGCCGCCATCCGCGTCTGGGCGAGCGCCAGCGGACTCTGGCGCGTCGCCAGAATCAGCGGCTTCAATAGCTGGCCTGCACGCCCTTGATGTTCTTTTTCGACATCCACGGCATCATGCCGCGCAGGCGGGTTCCGGTCTTCTCGACCAGGTGGCTTTCGCCCTTCTTGAGCAGCGCCTTGTATTTTTTCAGGCCGCCCTTGTATTCGGCGACCCATTCGCGGGTGAACTTTCCGCTCTGGATCTCATGGAGGATCTTGCGCATCTCCGCCTTGGTCGCGCGGTTGATGATGCGCGGACCGCGGGTGATGTCCCCGTACTTGGCCGTCTCGGAGATAGAGAAGCGCATGCCGGCGATGCCGCTCTCGTACATGAGATCGCAGATCAGCTTGAGTTCGTGCAGGCACTCGAAATAGGCCATTTCCGGCTGGTACCCGGCCTCGACCAGGGTTTCGAATCCGGCCTGGACGAGGGCGGCCGCGCCGCCGCACAGGACCGCCTGCTCGCCGAACAGATCGGTCTCGGTCTCTTCCTTGAAGGTGGTCTGCAGGACGCCGGCGCGGGTGGAGCCGATGCCTTTGGCCCAGGCCAGGGCGGTCTTCTTCGCCCGCTTGGACTTGTCCTGGCCGACGGCGATGAGCGCCGGCATGCCCTTGCCCTCGACATACAGGCGGCGGACGATGTGCCCGGGCCCCTTGGGGGCGACCATGATGACGTCGATGTCGCGCGGCAGCTTGATCAGCTTGAAGTGGACGGAGAGCCCATGGCTGAAGAGGAGCGTCTTGCCCTTGGTCAGATGGGGAAGGATGTCCTGCTCATAGACGCTGGCCTGCTTCATGTCGGGCAGGGCGACCATGATCACGTCGGCGCGGCGCACCGCCTCAGCCGTGTCCACGACCTCGAAGCCGTGCTGCTCCGCGACAGCGCGTGACTTGGAGCCGGGGTAGAGGCCGATCAGGACCTTGCACCCGCTGTCCTTCAAATTGAGGGCGTGGGCGTGGCCTTGGGAGCCGTAGCCGATCACGGCCAGCGTCTTGTCGCGAAATACGCCGAGATCGGCGTCCTTGTCAGTGTACACTTTAGCAGGCATGGAAAAAGAGGGTCAGCGTTTCAGGGCCAGCCGGCCGGTGCGCGCCAGCTCGACGATGCCGAACGGCTCCAGGAGCCCGAGGAGCGCGTTCACCTTCTCCTCGTCGCCGGTCACTTCGATGATGAGGGTTTCGGCGGTCATGTTCACGATCTTGGCCCGGAAGATGTCCTGGATCTGGAGGATCTCGGGGCGGGTGCGCGAGTCGGCCCGCACCTTGACCAGGACCAGCTCCCGGGCGACGGCCTGTTCTTCCTTGAAGTCCTCGACTTCCACCACGTTGACGAGCTTGCGGAGCTGCTTTGTGCACAGGTCCAGGGCCGAATCGTCGCCCTTGAGGACGATGGTGATCCGCGACAGGCTCGCGTCCTGCGTGGGCGCGACGTTGAGCGAATCGATGTTGAAGCCGCGGCCGGAGATCATCCCCGCCACGCGCGCCAGGACCCCGAACTTGTTCTCGACCAGGACCGAGATCGTATGGCGATGGACGTGCATGAAGCGGGTCAATCAACCAACCCCCATCCCAAAAGAAAAGCCTAAATCCCGACGGGGCAGCGGCGCGCTTGCCTTCAACTTACGCCCGGATATGCCGCAGGGATGCAGATATTCTCCCCCCGACTGTCGGTCTCCGGCCTCGGCTTGGCTTTCGTTCTGGCTTCCGCCGCGCTCGCCCAAGGTCCCAAGCCGGTCATCACCAAATTGGACGACCTGCCGCGGCACACCTACCCGGTCGCGATGGCGCCGTCCAAGCTGGTGACGGACCCCTCCGCTTTCGCCGCGCTGGCCAGCGCCTATCAGGCGGATCTGGAGTCCGACCTCAGCCATTACGACATCCAGGACCGCACCACGCTGCAGCGGCTCAAGACCACGCTGTTCGAAATCGCGGTCCTCGACGGGAATTTCGACCGGGCCCGGGCCCTGCTCGCCGAAGTCCGGGGGCTGGAGCAGAAGCCCTCGCTCAAATTGACGACCGGTCTGACCACCGAGGCCTGGATCGACGCCAAGGAGCATCCGCACGGGGACTTTGCGGGAGAATTCCAGCGTCTGCTCGCCCGCCGGGTGGCGGCGCTGCCCTGGGCCATCGTCCAAAACGACATCCGCGAGTCTCTCACCGGCTATGAGATCCGCAGCCCCGCGCTGATTTTCGGGAGCCTGGTCAGCGAGGTCGATCCGGCGGCGGCCAAGACGCATACGGTGTCCGAAGATGTCGCCGCCCGCCTGGTGGCGTCCCGCTATCAACTCATCGTCCTGCTGCCCCTCCGGCGGCAGATCGTCGCGGCCTTCAGCGCGACGGTCGACGCCCACCACACGGCCGTGCGCGACCTGTGGACGCGGCGGATGGTGACGCTCAAGCTCACCGACCCGGCCTCGCCGGTGCGCATCGGCATCTGGGACAGCGGTGTCGATACCGACGTGTATCATAATATCCTCTTCACGGACGCGGCGGGGCGGCATGGCTTCGCCTACGACCTGCACTCCAATCCCGTGCCCTTCTACCTCATGCCGCTGGGCAGCGCCCAGGCGCGCCTGCCCGAGAATCTCGACCGGCTGAAGGGTTTCGAAGACCTCGATGCCAACGTCGACAGCCCCGAGGCGACCGCCGTCAAGCAGTACATGTCGACGCTCACCCAGGGCCAGGTGAAGCAGACGATCGAGGACCTGGACGAGGTCGGCGACTACGCGCATGGGACCCACGTGGCGGGCATCGCCACCGCGGGCAACCCCTTCGCCCGCCTGGTCATCGGCCGCATCACCTTCGACTACCACCTGATTCCGGAAACGCCGACCATCAAGCAGGCAAAGAAGGACGCCGCGGCGTCGATCGCCCAGGCGGACTACTTCCGCGACCATCACGTCCGGGTCGTGAACATGAGCTGGGGCGGATCGCTGCGCAGCGTGGAGGATGCGCTGGAGGCCAACGGCGCGGGCGGAACGCCCGAGCAGCGGGCGAAGCTCGCGCGGGAGATCTTTGACATCGGGCGCGACGCCCTCCTGCAGGCGATGAAGGACGCGCCCAACGTCCTATTCGTCGTCGCGGCGGGCAACGACAACAACAACGTCAAGTTCGACGAGTTCATCCCCTCCGAGTTCCAGCTCCCGAACATGATCACGGTCGGCGCCGTCGACTCCGCGGGCAACGAGACCAGCTTCTCCTCCTTTGGCCCGATGGTGAACGTCCATGCCAACGGCTATGAGGTCCAAAGCTATGTCCCGGGCGGCCGGCGCATGAACCTGAGCGGAACCTCGATGGCGGCGCCGCAGGTGACCAACCTGGCGGGCAAGCTCTTCGCGTTGGACCCCGATCTGACGGTCGCGCAGTGCAAGGCCTTGATCCTGGCCGGATGCGAACGGCACGGGCGGGTGAATCTGATCAGCGAGGTGAAGTCGGTGGAGCTGCTGAAGCAGGATTTGGCGGAGCATAAGCTCTGACGTCCGGTGGAAGCGGCGTCCCCGCCGCTTCCCTCCCACCCTGACCGCCATGCCCCCTGGACCGGCAAAACGCCTGGACTTGCGGCAGGTTGCGTTCCGGTTCGTTCTGGTTTTCGGAATCGTCAACCTGTTCGCGGACATGACCTACGAGGGGGCCCGCAGCGTCACGGGAGCGTTTCTGGGTTCGCTCGGAGCCACCGCGACCGCGGTGGGGATCGTCGCCGGCCTGGGGGAGCTGGTCGGCTACGGCCTGCGGTGGTTCACCGGGTTGATCGCGGACCGTTCGGGCCGCTACTGGACCGTGATCTTCATCGGCTACGCCATCAACCTGCTGGCCGTTCCGGCGCTGGCCCTGGCCGGCAATTGGCCGATGGCGGCGGCCCTCATCGTCCTGGAGCGGACGGGCCGCGCGATCCGCAAGCCGCCCGTCGGAGCTCTCCTGGCCGAAGCGGGCAAGTCGCTCGGTTCGGGCTGGGTGTTCGGGCTCAACGAGGCGCTCGACCAGACGGGGGCCATGATCGGGCCGCTGGTGGTCGCCCTGGTGCTATATCTGCACGGGGGATACCACCGGGCCTTTGCCACGCTCCTGATTTCCGCCCTGCTGTGCCTGGCGACGATCGTGGTGGCGCGGTCCTTCGCGCTGCCCGAGCCGGCGCCGGCCCAGCGCCATCCCGGCGCAGGCCGCCGGCCCTTTTCCGCCTCCTTCTGGTGGCTGGTCGCCGCTGGCGCCTTGGTCGCCGCGGGATTTGCCGACTTCGCGCTCATCGCCTTCCATCTGCAGCGGACCGGCATCGTGGCCGTGGGGACGATTCCCGTCTATTACGCCGCGGCGAACGCGACCGGCGCCGTCAGCGCCCTGGTGCTCGGACGGCTCTTCGACCGCTGGGGCCTGCCGGTGCTGCTGGCCGGGTTTGCCCTCCCGGCGCTCTTCGCGCCGCTGGTGCTGCTCGGGACGGCGCCCCTGGTCCTGGTGGGCGTGATCCTGTGGGGCCTGGGCATGGCGGCCCAGGAGGCGATTCTCAAGGCCGTCCTGGCCAACCTCCTGCCCGAAGAGCGCCGCGCCACGGGCTTCGGCGCCTTCGACACCTGCTTCGGCCTCGCCTGGTTCGCCGGCAGCGCGATCATGGGCTGGCTCTACGACCGCTCGGTCACCGCCGCCGCCGAGTTCTCGGTGGCCACCCAACTCGTGGCGCTGCCCCTGTTCATCCGCGCCTGGCGAAAAGGGTCAAATCCCGCCGCGTAACCGCGGACGCGGCCTTCTGCAGTTTCAGCCCCAAGCCTGGCATTTCAGTCCTGAAACCCGGCGGAATTCGGCGAGGTTGCCGGTCAGGAGGGTCATCCCGCTGCTCCGGGCTTGCGCCGCGATCATCATATCCATGGGGCCGATCGGGGTTGCGGCGCCTTCCAGCTCCGCTCGAATCTCCCCGTAGTGGCGCGCCGCGGCGGAGTCGAAACTGACGACCGTAAAAAAATCCAGGAACGACTGCAGGGCGGCGGTCTGCCGCTCGCGTGCGGCAGACTTGAGCGCCCCCGTCCATAGCTCGGCGACGACTACGGCCGGCAGCTGGCAGTCCAGGAAGGCAGGGACACGCCGCCCGCGGACTCTTCCTCGGAGCAGATCGATGCAAACGTGGGTATCGAGGAGAAGCACCGCGAGGCTACCACTTCAGTTCGCGCTTCTGCTCCGGAGGCTGCGGCACCCGGTCAGGAAAAGAAGCGGCGCCGGGATGGTGGTGCGCCATGAAATGCGCAATGTCGGCCAGGCTCTTCACCTGGGCGTCGTGCTTCGAGCGGAGCACGACCTCTTCTCCCCGGCGTTCAATGAGCACCTCGGAGCCGGAAAAACGAAAGGCCTTCGGCAGCCGCACGGCCTGGCTGCCCCCATGCTTGAAAAGCTTGGCGACGGACATAGCTACATTTTGTAGCTACTCCCAGGGAGGTCAAGCGAATGGGATAGCCACTCTCCGGTGGGCCGCGGGCTAAGGGGTCATGTACCAAATCCCAACAATCCGGTCTTGGCCCGTACGCTGGCAGAACGGAATCTATTCTTCTTTAAGTACTTGATGAAGAATGGACGCCGAGGGATTCGAACCCCCGACCCCCTGCGTGTAAAGCAGATGCTCTAACCAGCTGAGCTAGGCGTCCGAGTCTAGGCTACCGTTGCGATGGCCGCCTTGGGGCGCAGCCAGCCCTCGCGGACCATCAATTCGGCGTTCTGGAGCGCGTTGAGGGCGGCGCCCTTCCAGAGATTGTCCCCGCTGACCCAGAACGAGAGCGCGTTGTCGTAGGCCGTGTCCAGGCGGATGCGGCCCACCCCGCACTTGACCTGGCGGGTGAAGTCGAGCGGCGTGGGATAGCGTCCGTGCGCGGGATCATCGACCAGTTCGGCTCCGGAAAACTCCGCCACGGCCGCCCGGGCCTCCGCCACGCTCACCGGACGCTCAAATTCGGCCGTGATGGCCATGGAGTGCGCCTGGATGACCGGGACGCGGACGCAGGTGGCCGAGACCTTGAGCTCCGGCAGGCCGAGGATCCGCCGGCTCTCCAGCATCATCTTGGTCTCCTCTCCGGTGTAGCCGTTGGGGCCAAAGGTGTCGACCTGGGGGATCACGTTGAAGGCGATCTGATAGGGATAGACGCTGCGCGGGATCGCCTCGCCCTTCACGTACGCCTTCACCTGGTCGTTCAATTCGTCGACGGCCTCCGTGCCGGTGCCCGACACGGACTGGTAGGTCGCCGCGACGTAGCGCTTGAGCCCAAAGCGCCGGTGCAGCGGCCACAGCCCCATCAAGGCGACGGCAGTCGAACAGTTCGGGTTGGCGATCAGCCCGCGATGGTCCCGCAGCGCCTCCGGATTGATTTCCGGGATGACCAGCGGCACCTGGGGGTCGAGCCGGAAGGCCGAACTCTTGTCGATGACGAGGCAGCCGGCCCGGATGGCGTCCGGCGCCAGCGCCTGGGTCACGGCTCCGCCGACGGCGAAAAAGGCGACGTCGATGTCGCCAAACACGCCGGCCCGCGCCTCCTCGACCGGGTAGGAGACCCCGCCCACCGAAAGGCTTTTCCCCGCCGAGCGCGCCGAAGCGAATAGCCTGACCTGCCCCGCCGGAAACCGGCGCTGCTGCAGCAGGCGCAGCAATTCTTGACCGACGGCGCCGGTAGCGCCGACGATGCCCACAGTATAGGAGGGTGCCGCACTCATGGATTGGGAACCGATCACTACAATCGCATCGGCTTTGGGTATCAAGCCCACAGACCGGATCCTCGTGGTCCGGATCGGCGCCTCGACGCTGCAGCTCTACGTTAACCGCATTCTGGAAAAAGCTTACGCAATCTCCACCTCGCGCCTGCCGCCGTCCAACGTCAAGGGCTCCCTCGGCACCCCCCGCGGCCTGCATGAAATCGCCGAGCGGATCGGGGCCGGCCAGCCGCCGGGGATGGTCTTCAAGTCCCGGGTGCCGACGGGGCGGCATTTTCACGAATGGCCGCAGACCGAGGCCGACCTGATCACCAGCCGCATTTTGTGGCTGCGGGGCCTCGAACCGGGGGTGAACCGCGGCGGGGACGTCGACACCTACGAACGCTACGTGTACATCCACGGGACGCAGAACGAGGACCGGATTGGCCAGGCGGCGAGCTCAGGCTGCATCCGGATGCGAAACGCCGACGTGGTGGAACTTTACGAACAGGTGCGCGCGGGCGACTGGGTCTGGATCGCGGATAGATGATCGGCCTGAACGATCCGGATGCGCCGCGGCCGGCCAGCTCGCGGGCGATCCCCCTCACCACCGCGATCTTCCGCGAAGGCGGCTGGCTGCAGGAGGACTTGGGACTGGAGCACCGCCCGGAGCAGGCGCACATGGCCGGAACGGTGGCCGCGGCGATAAACGACGACGATCCGCTGGTCTTCGAGGCGGGGACCGGCGTGGGCAAATCCCTCGCCTACCTGATTCCTGGGCTTATTCGCGCGGTGGACACGGGCCGCCCCTTCCTCGTCTCCACGCACACCATCGCCCTGCAGGAGCAGATCGAGCAGAAGGACCTGCCGCTGTGCCGGCGCGTGTTCCGCGCGCGGCCCGAGACCGCGGCGTACGGGGACTTCAAGTCCGCCGTGCTGGTCGGCAAGTCGAACTACCTGTGCACGACGCGGCTCAGCCACGCGCTCGCTGAGCGGGCCTCCCTCTTCAGCGACGCGGAATTCGGCGAACTGCAGCGCATCGCCGACTGGGCCGACCGGACCGAAACCGGCCTGCGCCATGAGCTGCAGCCCCCGCCCGCCCCCGAGGTCTGGGAAAGCGTCTGCGCCGATTCTTCCGGCTGTTCGCGCCGGCACTGCGACCCCGAGCGCTGCTTCTACCAGCAGGCGCGGGCCCGCCTGCGCGGCTCGCATCTGATCATCGTCAACCACGCCCTGCTCTTCGCCTTGATCGCCGCGGGCGGCGCCCGCGAGGACGAGGCGGCCGGCGAAGCGCGCGGCGTCCTCTTCCCCGGGGATTTCCTCGTGCTGGACGAGGCGCACACGGTGCCGGAGGTGGCCGCCGAGCACTTCGGCGTGGCTCTGAGCAGCTTCGGGGTGGAGCGCGCCCTCAAGTCCCTGCACAATCCGCGCACCCGGCGCGGCCTGCTGCGCAAGCGCGGCGCCGAAGGCGCGGCCTTGGTGGAGACGGCGCTGTCCGCCAGCGCGGCCTTCTTCACTTCCGTCGAGGCGGCCCTCCTGACGCCGCGCCCGATCGTGCGCCTTCGGGCCGATGCGCCCGTGCCCCCGGCCCTGGACGAACCTCTGGCTGCGCTCCACCACTACCTGCAGCGGCTCGCCGATCGCATGGAGGATGGCCGCGAGCGCGACGAATGGCTCGATCAGGTGGCCCGGCTCAAGGGGATTCAGGCCGCGGCGACCGAATGGCTCCAACGCGCCGACCCGGACCAGGTCTATTGGGCCGAACGCATGGGCAAGCGCCAGACGGTGATCGCCCTGCGCGGGGCGCCGATCGACGTGGCCCCGCAGCTGCGCCAGCGCCTGTTCGGCCGCGGCGTGAGCGTCGTGTGCACGAGCGCGACGCTGGCCCTGGCGGGGGACATGGACCCGTTCCTGCGGCGCTGCGGCGCCGAGGGCGCGCGGGTCGGCCTGGTTCATTCCCCTTTCGACTTCGAGCGCCACATGCGAGTCTTCGTGGCCGCCGATGTGCCGCTGCCGGGCAGCGGCGCCGAAGGCGGAAGCGGCGGCGCGCCGCTTGCATCGCCGGCCCAGCGGCGGGACGCCGCCTCCACCGGCTCCGGCGCAGGCGGCCTGGCGCTCGCCGCCGTGGCCGATTATGTCCGCTTCTGCGCCCTGCGCACGCGCGGGGGCTCCCTCGTCCTGTTTACCAGCTATGCCGATCTGCGGGCGGTGGCCGCGGCCGTGGGTCCGGACCTGGCCGCGGCGGGCCGGCCGCTCCTGCTGCAAGGTGAAGGCCTCTCCCGGACCGAGCTCACCCGCCGCATGCGCGAGGCCGGCAACGCGGTCCTGTTCGGCACCGACAGCTTCTGGACCGGCGTGGACGTGGTTGGCGAAGCCCTGTCCCAGGTGATCATTACCCGCCTGCCCTTCGACCCGCCGGATCACCCGGTGGCCGAGGCCCAGGCCGATCGCGTGCGCGAGGCGGGCGGCAGCCCGTTCAACAAACTGATGCTCCCGCAGGCCCTGATCAAGTTCCGCCAGGGGGTCGGCCGGCTCATCCGCAGCCACACGGACCGCGGCGTGGTCACGCTCCTGGATGCGCGCATTCTGGCCAAGAGCTACGGCCGGCTCTTCATCGACAGCCTCCCGCAAAAGGAATTCGTCCGCTTGACCCAGGCCGATCGCGAGGAGAAGTTCGCTCCTTATCTATGAGCAACCCTCCCACGCCTCCGGCAGCGAAAGAACAAGCGGTGATCAAGACCGCCTATGGTGAGATGAAAATCGACTTCTGGCCGGACGTGGCCCCCAAGACCGTCGAGAACTTCAAGAAGCTGGCGAAGCAGGGCTACTACGACGGCACGGCGTTCCATCGCATCATCAAGGGCTTCATGATCCAGGGCGGCTGCCCCAACACGAAGGCCGGCGCCACCGGCATGCCCGGAACCGGCGGCCCGGGATACAGCATCAAGGCCGAGTTCAACGCCAAGTCGCACGTTCGCGGCGTGATCTCGATGGCGCGTTCGTCCAACCCGGACTCGGCCGGCAGCCAGTTCTTCATCTGCCACGGCGACGCCAAGTTTCTCGACCGGCAGTACACGGCCTTCGGCCAGCTGGCCGCGGGCGACGACGTGCTGGAAAAGATCGCCGGCGTCCCGACCAAGGGCGGCGGCGGCGAAAAAAGCACGCCGATCGACCGGGTCGAGATCGAATCGATCAAGATCGTCGCCGCTTGAGGCTAAGGGGTCATGTACCAAATCCCAACAATCCGGACCGACGGTTCTGGCAGCGTAGGGGCCGAGACCGGATTGTTGGGATTTGGTACATGACCCCTTAGCCCGCGGCCATCGCTTCGGCTGCGAGCCGGGCGGTGGTCCAGGCGGCTTGAAAGTTGAAGCCGCCGGTCAGGCCGTCGATGTCCAGGACCTCGCCGGCGAAATGGAGGCCGGGGCAGCGCTTGCTCTCCAGAGTGCGGAAGTCGACCTCGGAGAGCCTCACGCCGCCGCAGGTCACGAATTCCTCCTTGTTCAGGCTCTTGCCCTCGACGGCGAACTCCGCCTCCGCGGCCTGATGCGCCAGACCCTCAATGAGGGCCTTGGGTGCGTCCGCCCAGATCTGGCCTTCGGGCGCGCCCGCCGCGGACGCGAGACGCTCCCACAGCCGCGAGGGCAATGGGATCGGGTTCCAATTGGCGACCCGCTGCCGCCGATGCTCGCCGGTGCGCGCCGATTCCAGCGCGGCGCGAATCTCGGCGCGCCGCCGGTCACCGGACCAGTTCACGGTCAATTTGAACCGGTACTGGCACGCCGCGAATTCGCGCGCGCCCCAGGCGGACAATTTGAGCACCGCCGGGCCGCTGAGGCCGGTGTGCGTCACGAGCAGCGGGCCTTCGCTTTCGAGGCGGATGCCCCGTGGAGGCGGCGTCCCGCCGCTTTACCGGGTCGGCAAGCGGCGGGACGCCGCTTCCACGGTGGGGCGCGTTCCGCCGCCGGCCGGACCCGGTACGCGGCGGGACGCCGCTTCCACGGTTAAGCGCGCCGCCGGGACCGACACCCCTTCCAGGCCCTTGAGGCGCGGATCGTCGATATGGAACGTGAACAGGGACGGGACGAGCGGTTCGATCGCATGGCCCAGCGCCTCGGCGATCGCGAAGCCGGCCGACCCGCGGGTTCCGCCGGTTGCCAATAAAAGCGACCGGCAGGTCAGGACACCCGGATCGGTCTCGCCCGCGGTATGGACGCTGAGGCGAAATCCGCCCCCCGGCAGCTTCTCGGCGGCGCGCAGGCCCGCCTGCAAATGCACCTTCACGCCCGCCTTGGCCGCTTGCTGCTTCAGGCACTCGACGATGGTCTCGGACCGGTCCGTCACGGGAAACATGCGCCCGTCCGGCTCCGTCTTCAGGGCCACTCCGCGGCTTTCGAACCACTCCACCGTATCCCGCGGCTGCCAGCGGTGAAACGGACCCAGCAATTCGCGGCCGCCGCGCGGATAATGGGCGGCGAGGGTGCGCGGCTCGAAGCACGCGTGCGTGACATTGCAGCGGCCGCCGCCGGATATGCGCACCTTCGCGAGCACATGCGCCGTCGCCTCCAGCAGCAGGACGCGCTTGAGCCCCAGTTCGGCGCACGCGATCGCGCCGAAGAACCCGGCCGCGCCCCCGCCGGCGACCACGGCGTCCCACTCGCCCGTCACATGCCGAGGGCCTTCGCCACGGCCTCGCAGACGATCCGCCCGCTTTGGGTGTTCACGCCCTTGGCCAAGCCGCGGCTGGCGGAGAGCGCGCCGTCGACGCCCTGGCTCACGATCTGCGCAATGTAGGGCTCCGTCGCCTGGGTCAGGCCCAGCGTGGACGTGCGGCCCACCAGGGCGGGCATGTTGGGGACCGCGTAGTGGATGACGCCATACTCGGCGTACACCGGTTCCTCGTGGGAGGTCGGCCGGATGCTCTCGATGCAGCCGCCCTGATCGATGGCGATGTCCACGATCACGCTGCCCGGCCGCATCCGCGAGACCATGCGCCGGGTGACCACCGTGGGCGCCTTGGCCGCGGGAATGAGGACCGCCCCGACCAGGAGGTCCGCGTCCGCGACGCAATGCTCCAGGTTGGCCGGATTCGACATGAGAGTGACCACCCGCCCGCGGTATTCGGAATCGAGGGCCTCGAGTTTGCGCGTGTCCAGGTCGAGCACGGTCACCCGGGCCCCCATGCCCGCCGCCATCTGGACGGCATGCGCTCCGGAATTGCCCGCGCCCACCACCACCACGTGGCCCGGCAGCGTGCCGGGAATGCCGCCCAGCAATACGCCCGAGCCCCGGTGCTGGCTCTGCAGAAAATAGGCCCCGATCTGGATGGCCAGCCGGCCCGCTATCTGGGACATCGGTTTGAGCAGCGGAAAGGAGCCGTCGCTTCCCTCCACCGTCTCGTAGGCGATTCCCAGGACGCGCTTCTTGAGCAGGACCCGGGTCAGCTCCGGCCCGGCCGCGAGGTGCAGGTAGGTGAACAAGGTCAGGCCCGGCCGCAGACGGGGATATTCGGCGGGCAGGGGCTCCTTGACCTTCATCACCAGGTCCGCCTCCGCCCAGACGGCGGACGCGGACCCGGAAAGCTTGGCTCCCGCCTCGCGGTATTCCGCGTCGGTGAAGCCGGCCTTGAGGCCAGCTCCCTTCTGCACCACCACGGTGGCGCCCAGGCCGACGCACCGGCGGCAGAGGCTCGGCGTCATGGAGACGCGGGTCTCGCCGATTTTGATTTCCTTGGGGATTCCGATGATCATGGCCTCAGGCTGGACGAGGGCCCCCTATTTGGCCAGCCGGGCGTGCGCCCGGGCGACCTCCACGTACTTTTCCGCCCAGGGCTTGAGGCCCGCGGCCTCGGCATCCGTCAGCGGCCGGATCACTTTGGCGGGCGAGCCATAAACCATCGACCGGGGCGGACAGGTGAAGCGCTGCGGGACCAGCGCGTTGGCGCCGATGATGCTCTGCGAACCGATCACGGCGCCGTCCAGGAGGGTGGCGCCCATGCCGATCAGGCATTCGTCGCCCACGGTGCAGGCGTGGACGATGGCGGCGTGGCCTACGGTGCACCAGCGTCCGATGTACGCTCCGTACTCGTCGGCCAGGTGCACGATCGCGTTGTCCTGAATGTTGGTGCCCTCCCCCACCCGGATCTCATGGATGTCGCCGCGCAGGACCGCCCCGTAGAACACGCTGGTGAGGGGCCCCAGGATGACGTCGCCGTTGATCGTGGCGTTCGCCGCCACAAAAAGCGCGGCCGCCGTGTCCGGCTTGCGCCCCAAATGGCGCTCCAGCCGCGCCCGATGCTCCGCGACGATATCGTTCATTTTTGCTTGTCGTAGGGGGCGCCGATCGCCCGGGGCGGAATCGAATGGCCGACGAAGCCGGCCAGCAGGAGCACCGTCAGGGCGTAGGGCAACGCCAGGATGAACTGCACGGGCACGATGCCGATCCCGGGGAGCGGCACCCCTTGCAGCCGCGTGGCCAGCGCATCGGCGAAGGCGAAGATCAGGCAGGCGCCCAGCGTCGGCCAGGGGCGCCACTTGCCGAAGATGAGCGCGGCCAACGCCAGGTAGCCCTTGCCCGCCGTCATGTCGCGGATGAAACCCGCCCCGGCGCCGATCGACAGGTAGGTTCCGGCCACCCCGCAGAGGGCGCCGGACATGAGCACGCCGGAAAACCGCAGCTTCGCCACGGAGATGCCGGCCGTATCCACGGCGGGCGGGTTTTCGCCGACGGCCCGCAGCCGCAGCCCCCAGCGGGTGCGGTAGAGGAGCCAGTACGCCAAGGGCGCGCAGGCGAACGCCACGTACACGAGCAGATTGTGCCCGCTGATCAGGTCCGAGTACAGGAGCCCCGGCACGGGATGACGGGCGGCGAAATGGGCGCCCGGCCAGACCAGCTCCCGAAAGCGCTGCGCCGGATTGGACAGGGGCGGCGTCTGTCCACCCTGGTCGAACCACGCCAGGGCCAGCGACGGCCCCAGTCCCGCCACCATGATGTTCACCGCGATGCCGGCCACCACCTGGTTGCCCTTCATCGTGAC
Source organism: Opitutaceae bacterium (assembly GCA_035656575.1). Lineage (GTDB taxonomy): Bacteria > Verrucomicrobiota > Verrucomicrobiia > Opitutales > Opitutaceae > Palsa-1447. Next base: position 2,459 of record DASRSH010000254.1, on the reverse strand, counting down.
GCAGGCGAAGGCCAGCAGCAGGGCGATCAGCAGCGCGGCGAGAATGCCGGCGCCCAAGCCCAGCCAGGCCGACCCGCTGACCGCCGAGGCCGAGGCCGAGGCGAACGCCGCGCCCAGCATCATTCCTTCCAACCCCAGCGCGATGACGCCGGAGCGTTCGGAGAAGAGCCCGCCCAGCGCCGCCAGGATCAGGGGCGCCGCGACGCGCAGCGTGGCCGCGATCAGGAGGACGATGATCGTGTACGTCGCCATAGGACGGAAAGGGGGCGCTTGAACAGGTTTTCCAGCGCGCCGCAGAAAAGGATCACGATGCCCTGGATCACCACCACCAGGTCGCGCGTGACGTGCGGCATGTCGAAGGAGAGCTCGGAACCGCCCTGCACCAGCGCGCCGAAGAGCACGGCCGCGAGGACGATCCCCAGGGGGTGATTGCGGCCCATCAGCGCGACCGCGATCCCGACGAAGCCGGCGCCCGCGGGAAAATCCAGCGAGATCCGGTGCTGGCTGCCCATGAGCTCGTTGAGCCCCAGCAGGCCGGCCAGGGCGCCGGAAAGCAGCATCGTCCAGATGATGATGCTCTCCGGGGAAATGCCGGCGTAGCGGGCGGCGGCGGGGTTCTCGCCGGCGACGCGCAGCGCGTAGCCCCAGCGGGTTTTCCACAGCAGCACCCAGACCGCCGCGCTCGCGAGCAGCGCGACCACCAGGGCGAAATTCAGGGGGCTGTCGCCGGGAAACGAGCCCAGCAGGAGCGAGGCCGCCGGCATCCAGGTGCCATGGGGAAACTCGCGGCTTTGCGGCGTCTGCTGCCCGGGCTCGATCAGCACGTGCACGAGCAGGTAGGTCATCAGCGCCGACGCCAGGAAATTGAACATGATCGTCGTGATCACGACGTGGCTGCCGCGGCGCGCCTGCAGGTAGCCCGGAATGAACGCCCATGCGCCGCCGCCCGCGGCGCCGGCCAGGATGGCGGCCGGGAGGACAAGCGCGAACGGCCACCGCGCGGCCGCCAGGCAGACGAGGCCGCTGCACAGTCCGCCGATGTACGCCTGGCCCTCCGCGCCGATGTTGAACAGCCCGGCGTGGTAGGCGACGGCCACCGAGAGTCCGGTGAAGATGAAGTTGGTCGCGTAGTAGAGCGTGTAGCCGAGATTCTCGCCGGACCCGAAGGCGCCCACGGCCAGCAGCCGCAGGGCCTGGAGCGGAGGCTCGCCGATCAGCTTGATGACCAATCCGGAGAGGAGGAGCGCGGCCGCCAGATTGCAGATCGGCAGGAGCACCGCCTCGGCCCTCCGGCCGGTTCGCGCCCCGCTCATGGGCGGCCTCCCCCGTCCCGAACCCCCGCCATGAGCAGGCCGATCCGCTCTTCCGTCGCCTCCGCCCGCTGCAGCTCTCCGACGATCTCGCCCCCCGTCATCACCAGGATGCGGTCGGCCAGCCCCATGATCTCGTCCAATTCCACGGAGACGACCAGCACGGCCTTGCCGGCGTCGCGCATCTGCACCAGCCGGCGGTGAATGAATTCGATGGCCCCGATGTCCACCCCGCGCGTCGGCTGGCCCACCAGCAGGACCGCGGGATCGGCTTCGATTTCCCGCGCCAGGACGAGCTTTTGCTGGTTGCCCCCGGAGAAGGCGCCCAGGCGCCGGTCCGGGTCCGGCGGCCGCACGTCCCAGTCCGCCATCTTGCGCTCGCAGGCCCGGCGGATCGCCGGACGGCGCAGGAGTCCAAAACCGCGCTGGTACTCGGGCCGGCGGTGGCGGCCCAGAATCGCGTTATCCTGGGCCGAAAACCGGACGAGGACGCCCTCCTTCAGCCGGTCCTCGGGGACGTAACCGAGCCCGAGCTCGCGCCGCCCCGCCGGGCCCGGACGCGCTTCGGCGACGTCCCGGCCGCCCAGAAAGATCCGTCCGGCGGACGGCCGCTGCAGCCCAGCCAGGGCCGCCAAAAGTTCCGACTGCCCGTTCCCCGCCACGCCCGCGATCGCGACGATCTCGCCTTGGCGCACGTCGAAGTTCGCCGCGCGCACCCGCACCGTGCCGAAGCGGTCCCGCACTTCCAGCCCGCGCACGCTCAGCGCCACCGTTCCGGGCACGGCGGCCGTCTTGTCCACGCGCAGGGCCACGGCCCGCCCGACCATTTTTTCCGCCAGATCCGCCGGCGACGTCTCTGCCGTGGGCACGGTGGCGACCACCTCGCCCTGCCGGAGCACGGTGACGCGGTCGGTCACCGCCATCACCTCGCGCAGCTTGTGCGTCACCAGGATCACCGTCTTGCCCTCCTCGCGCAGCCGGGCGAGCAGGCGGAAAAGCTGGTCCGCCTCCTGCGGGGTGAGGACGGCGGTCGGTTCGTCCAGAATCAGGATGCGGGCGCCGCGGTAGAGCGCCTTGAGGATTTCCGCCCGCTGCTGGACCCCGACCGGCAGATCCTCGACCGGCTGGTCGAGCGGAGCGTCGAGGCCG
>DASRSH010000253.1:0-4177 GCA_035656575.1 Opitutaceae bacterium | reverse complement strand
GAAGCCGTCGATGGTGGCGCGGCCGTCGCGGGGAAAGATCCGCTCGGCCGCCAGCAGGGCCGGCCGGAGCAGGGCGTCCTCCATCGCGCGGCCGTGGGTATAGCCGTAGTGCCCTTCGCAGGTGTCGTCGGCATGCAGGGTGATGATGCCGTCGAAGCGCTGCGCCCGGAGTTCGGCTTCGATGATCGCCACCTCAGGCTGGTCGGACCCCCGCCAGAATTCCCGGTTGAGGTCACGGCCGGCGGCGTTTTCGCGGGTGCCCCGGGCAAATCCCGTCGGATTGACGACCGGGTAGAGGCAGAGGGCGTAGCCGGTCGCGCGGGCCGGCTGCTCGCGCAGCAGGTGCAGGAAGGCGATGGCCGCCTCGGTGCCCGCAGGTTCGTCCCCATGGATGCTGGCGAAGATGCCCAGGCGGATCGGCGCGTGCCCGGCCTCCGGCCCGGCGAAGGAGAACCGTTCGATTTCCCATTCCTCCCCCTCGCAGTCAAAGCGCCCGATGACATCTCCGGTGACGGGGAAGGAAAGTGCAGGGGCAAATGCGGCCGGCGCAGGCATGGCCCCAGGATCAGCCCTGGAATTCCCAAGTCAATTCACATTAAATCAATATTGTATTATCCTACTGATCTGTATCGTTATAGAAATTCGCCGGCGGCGCTTGAGGGGCCACCTTCGGTTGGAAGGCGGTCAGGTCCGCATTGCGATTTTGCAGGTACAGGCTGCGAAAGCTCGCGTAGTAATCGATCGCCTGCCGCTTGATCTCATCCAGGTTGCGGAGGTTGCGCGCGCGGGTGTCGATGCCGTCCGCCGCCCGGCGCGCGATGCTGAGGGCGTCGGCGGTGTGGTCGTTGGTGATCGCGTAGCGCAAGGGATCGAGGTACACGTCCACGCCCGTGCCGATCCCGTCGCGGGGCGACGAAGGCCCCAAGACGGGAAGGATGAGAAACGGGCCCGGCTTGAAGCCCCAGAGCCACAGGGTCTGGCCGAAGTCGCCGATTTGCCGGGGCAGGTGCAGGGTGGTCGCCACGTCCCGGATGCCGGCGACCCCCAGGGTGGAGTTGACGATCAGACGGCGCCCGGTCACGCCCGCATCTTTCAGCCGCCCCTGCAGCACGCAATTGGCGAGAATGACCGGCTCGTTGAGGTTGTTCAGGACATGGCGCAGCGCGTCCCGCTCCGGCGGGGTGAAGACAGCGACATAGCCTTCGGCCACCGGCTTGATCAGGATCCGGTCGAGGAATTGGTTGAAGGCGAAGATGCGGCGGTTGAAGCCCTCCCAGGGATCCTGGGTGTCGTCGGGACGGCGCAGGCCGGCGGCCGTGCGGGGGAGCGTGGCGCATCCGGCCGCGGCCAGCGCCGCGGCGCAGATGAGGGCTGCAGACAGCCGGCCGCTCATGCCGCGGGGGGCTCGGCCGTTTCGCGGGGGGCCAGGGCGGGAAGGATGACCAGGGTGCACAGCAGGATATAGGCGAGGGCGAGACTGAGGAACTTGCCCATGCCGGCCATTCCCGGGGACCGCGACAGGGCCAGGCTGCCGAAGGCTGAACCGGTCGTGAGGGCGCTGAAAACCACCCCGCGCGCCGTGGGCGAGCGCAGCAAGCCGGGGTCCTGTCCACGCCGGCGCATCACGAAATAGATGTCAAACGCCACACCGATGCCGAGCATCATGGGCAGGGTGATGATATTGGCAAAATTGATCGCGATTCCCAGGGCCGCGGCGGTGCCCAGCGTGAACAGTCCCGCGACGAGCAGCGGGAGCAGGACCAGGCAGACGTCGCTCAGGCGGCGGAGCACCGCCGTCAGCAGGACGGCGACGGCAGCGAGCGCGAGCGCGCCGGCGATGCCGAACGTGCGCGGCGCCATCCGGGTGAACTCGTCGACGGTGACGGCCGAGCCCACGGCCTGCGGCACGATGGCTCGGACCGCCTGGGCAAAGCGCCGCAGAACCTGGTTGTCGCGGGTGTCCCCCTTCGGAAACACCTCGACCAGCCAGCGGCCGTCCGGGGCCTGCCAGTCGCGGCGGAAAGCCTCCGGGATGGTGGCCAGCGAAACGGGCGTGGCGCCGAGGATCGCGCGCAGGTCATCGAGCTGGCCCGCGATCCCGGCGCTCAGATTGCGCTCGAGCAAGGGAACCGCGGAGGCGCCTTTGGCGGCCACGGCGCGGAGGGCCGCGGCCAGCTCCGCCGCCGGGCGGTCGCCGCGGGCTCCGACCTGGGCGAGGTCGTCCGCGCACCGGCGCGCGGCCGAAAGGACGTCATTGGCGGACGGCGGCGGCTTCACGGCGGCCGGGGACAGCGTCGGACCGAGCAGCGAGGCGGCGTCCTCGATGAGGGCGAGCTTCGCGTCCTGGTCGGACGGCACGAAGACACCCAGGTCGAGGACCCGCGCGACGTCCGGAAGGGCGTTGAGCCGCTGCGCGGCAGCCTGGGCCTGCGCCGGCGGCGCCAGGAATTGGATGGAGTAGGGCGAGGTGCCCGGATCCGCCGTGAGGTCCTGGAGCGTGCGGACCGATTCGCTGTGTTGGTTCTCCAGGTCGACCGGGTTGAAGTCGAAGTTCAGGCGGGGCAGCAGCAGGGCGGCGCCGAGAGCGGCCAGCCCGACCACGGAAAAGACCGCCGGACGATTCCGCGCGAGGAACCGATCGGCGCTCGCGCCCCAGGCGAACCCGACCGCTTCGGGCCGGCCCGGCACGTTCAGGACGGACAGCAGGGCGGGCAGGAGGGTGAGGTTCAGGATCAGGGCGATGACCATCCCAGCCCCGGCGATCAGCCCGAGGTCGTTCACGCCCAGATAGCGGGTGGGCGCAAAGGCGAGAAAGCCAGCGGCGGTCGCCGCGGCGGCGACCGTGAGCGGCAGGCCGACCCCGGCCGCGGTGCGGTCCAGCGCCGCCCCGGCGCCGGCTTCCAGGCGCTCCGCGGAATAGCGGATGCTGAATTGGATCCCGAAGTCGATGGCGATGCCGACAAACAGGGGAGCGAACGCGATCGACACGGGATTGAATGGCCCGATGAAGCGCACCGCGAACGCGGCGCAGGCGATCAGTCCGGCGATCAGGGTGACGGTGACCGCCAGCACCAGCCGGAATGAGCGCAGTCCGACGACCAGCCACAGCAGCAGCAGCCCCAGGCACAGGACCGTCGAGGATACGGCGCTCTCCGTCAGGGCGGAAAGCTGATCGTTGTTCAGCGCCACCGGGCCGGTGACGCGCACGGTGACGCCGTGGTCCGGAGTCAGGCCGTCGCAGACGGCGAGCTCATGGATCGCCTTCACCGGCGCATCGCCCGCGGTCACCTGCCCGAAGTTGAGGCGCGCGCGCGCGAGCACAAAACGGCGGAGGTCGCCCGGGCCGGGAGCGCGCCCGCTGAAGAGCTGCTGCCAGGACAGGGGCCGTTCGCGGTCGTCCGCGGCGGCGGCGGCGGACGCGGCCAGGGCGCGAAGCGTCGGGTCGATCTGGGCCGCCGAGGCCTGGCCGCGCAAGGCGCCCTGGGCAAGCAGATCCACCGCGTCGAGCACGCCCCGGACGCTGGGATCGGCGGCCAGCGTGCCCAGGAACGGCTGGGCCGAGATCATGTGGTCGCAGAAGTCCTGCACTTGCGCCTCGGGCAGAAGGAGGAGCCCATAGCGCTGGAAATACGGGTTCACATCCGGCTGGCGGACATACTCGAACAGCTGCGGCTCCCGGCGCAGCCCGGCGGCCAGGGCGCCCGCGGCGGCCGAGGCCTGGTCGGCCGTCTTTCCGTCGACCACCGCCACGACCAGATCGTGGTTTTGCGGGAATTGCCGGTCGAGGTCGGCGGCCGCCCGCTGCCAGGGCAGATTGGGGTCGACGAGCTTGCCCGTGTCGCTGTCGATCGAGATGTGGCCGGCGACGTACCAGGCAAGCGCCACTCCCAATATGAGCGCCAGGATGATGACTGCCGTTGCGCGGCGCCGGCTGAAGGCGACAACGATGCTCAGGAAAGGCGACAAGTTTCCAACGGAGCATAAAACTCGCCATTTGCCAATCTCCCGGCCGTTCGCACATTTGCGCTGCCGTCATGAGCCGTTTGTCCTCCCTTGCTCGCATCCTGCTGGCGCTCCTGCTCGCGGGCGCCGCCGCGGCGCCCGTGCGCGCGGCCGACTTTTCCGGGGCGGTGGCCCCCGCGCAGAGCCTGTGCGATCTGCTGATCGCGTCGATGAA
>DASRSH010000252.1:0-16805 GCA_035656575.1 Opitutaceae bacterium | reverse complement strand
CACCGATCGCAATGCGATCGGTGCCCGCCGTAGCCCATCGGGCGAAGGCGGGCGAACCCCCAAAACCCACCGCGCGAAGGAGCAGCCCCCCTCAGCGCCAGCCCGCGAAGAACAACGCCCCCCGCTTGCCGCCTTGATGCTGCTTGGACGAGTGCAATTAACGGCGGCCCGAGGGTACGGTGAGAGTGCGGCGGGACCGTCCCAGAGCCCGGCGCACCCAGGTGGCCGGGCGGGCGGCCGGGAGCCGCCCAGCGGCGATGGCGGGACGCCTGGCGTAGTCGAGACGGAGAATGGCGCCCAGGCCCGCGATGGCCCCAAGCGCGATGGAGGTCGTTACCCAGTCAGTCATGATGTATCCTATTTTGAGCGTTGAGATGCATGGAGCCCGATTTCGCCATCGGATGGAGAGCAGGGGAAAATCAGGCGCGGACCGCGGAACCTTCCAGGAGTTTTTCCAAGCGGTCCAACGTCTGCTGCATGCCTTCCACCGCCTTGAATTCCCGGGCCACTTGCTGCCGAAGAGCGGCGTCGGAGAATAACAGCTGAAAGTGGAGCGCGGTCACTTCGGGCATGACCTCATAGAGGTGAATCGTGACCCGGTGCTGCGGCGGGCTGACGTGGTCGAAGACGAGCCGCTCCGGCGCCTCGCACTCGCGCACGAGATTATGATTCTCGTAATCCCGGCCGTCGGGGCCGTGCATGGTAAAGCGCCATTCGCCGCCGGAGCGGAAGTCGGCGCGGTGGGTCGTGAGGCGAAAGCCGGCCGGTCCCCACCACTGCGCCAGATGCGAAGGATCCGTGAACATGGCGAAGACCCGGGCCCGGGGGGCTTGGAAAAAGCGGGCCGACGAGATGACCCGGTCTGCGGCCGTCAAATCGGAGAGCCGATCCAGGCTCTGGCACCAGCCGACCTTCATCCCGGCCAGCGCGGCGGCGGCGCCGGGCCCTTCCCGGACAACGATGGCCTCGAGGGTGAGGGTGGTGGCCTTGCCGTCATCGGCGGGTGCGAAGGCGACGGTGTGCCGCACTTCAAACAGGGGATTGCCCGCGCCATCGAGAGCGCCGCTGGAAAAGACAATCCGGCTCGGCGGCGTCACCTCGTGAAAGGTGCCGAACATGCCATAGACCGTCCCGTCCGGCCCGACCATATCGAGCCGGAAGGGGCCGCCGGCCCGCACCTGGACGTCGACCAGGCGGGTGGAGAAATGCGCGGGCCCCCACCAGGCGGCGAGCTGGTGGGGATCGGACCAGGCGGAGAACACGCGCTCGGGGGCGGCGGAAAAGGTGCGCTGCAGGATGAGATTACTTCTTTTCATTTTTGGATGAGGGGGATTCGAGGGACTGCAAATAGGCGTCGAGGCGGTCGAAGCGCTCCTCCCAGTGGCGGCGGTATTGCTCGAGCCAGGCCGAGGCCTCCTGGAGGGGACGGGCGCGGAGCCGGCAGGGCCGGAATTGGGCGCGCTTGGTGCGGGCGATCAGCCCGCTGCGCTCCAGCACCTTCAGGTGCTTGGAGATCGCGGGCAGGCTCATGTCGTAGGGCGCCGCCAGCTGCGAGACCGACGCGGATCCGCGGGCGAGCTGGCCCAGGATTGCCCGGCGGGTGGGATCCGAAAGGGCGGCGAAGGTGAGGGACAGGCGGTCGGTCATGTTTAACAATATGGTTAATTAAACATACGGTTAAATAAAGCAAGCGGGAATTTCATTTTTTTTGCGGCCGCTTCCGGGCGCGCACGACCTTGCGGGGCACGTTCCCTCATCCGCCGCGGGGCCGGCGACGACTATAAGCCGGCAATCCGGAGCGAAACGCCAACTCCGACCGTGGGCCGGCGGCGGGGAAGCTAATGGATGCCCGCGAGCGCGGCCGCCTTGACGAGCAGGTAGGCGAGGATCCCCGCCGCGGGGATGGTCATGAACCACGCCCAGACGATCCGCTCGGTGATGACCCAGTCGAGCGCCTTGAAGCTGCGGGCGCAGCCGACGCCCATGATCGAGGTCGTGATCGCGTGGGTGGTCGACACCGGCATGCCCAGGCTGCCGGTGACGAGGAGGATGGTGGCGCCGGTCGTTTCCGCCGCGAAACCGTGCACGGGCTTCAGCGCGACCAGCTTGTGCCCCAGCGTCTTGATGATCTTCCATCCGCCCACGTAGGTGCCCAGCGCCATCGCGAGGCCGCACGACCACTTGATCCACCCGGCGATCTCGAATTGCGGCGACCAGAGAAAGTGGAGCGCGGGCGGGACGTGCGCCAGGCGCCCGGACTGCGTGCCCACGAATACGGCCAGCGCCATGACGCCCATGGTCTTCTGGCCGTCGGCGAAACCGTGCGACCAGGCCATGTAGGTGCAGCTGAGGATCTGGAGCCGGCCGAAGCAGGCATTTACGACGGCGCGGCGGAGCGGCCGGATGATGGCGAAGAGAATCCCCATCAGCAGGAAGCCGCCGACAAATCCCGCGATCGGCGACAGGATCATCGGCAGGATGACCTTGGGATAGATTCCGTCGTGGGCCAGGCGCCCGTGGGCGTCCACCTTGTCCACCGACCAGCGCAGGACCTTCCACGTGCCGCTCGAGGCCAGCGCGGCGCCGAACAGGCCGCCGAAGAGCGAGTGGCTCGAACTGGTGGGCAGGCCGAAGAACCACGTGATGAGGTTCCAGGCCGCCGCCGCCGCCATGGCGCCGAACAGGGTGGTGAGCGTGATGAAATGGACGTCCACCAGGCCCGCCCCGATCGTCTTGGCGACCGCCGTTCCGCCGAGGGCGCCGATCAGGTTCCAGAAAGCTCCCCAGATGACCGCCTGCCGCGGGGTCAGCACCTTGGTCGCGACGACGGTGGCAATCGCGTTGGCGGCGTCGTGAAAGCCGTTGGTGTAGGTGAAGACGAGGATCATCACCAGCACCGCCAGGACGAGGAGGAGCCCGGTCATGCCGCAGGCGCTAGCTGTTCTTGAGGACGATCTCGCAGACGACGTTGCCGGCGTCCCGGCAGCGGTCGACGCCCTTCTCCAGCAATTCGTAGAGATCCTTCAGGATGATGACCTTCAGGGCATCGTGCCGGCGGCTGTAGAGTTCGGTGCGCACCAGATCCAGGATCAGCTTGTCGGCTTCGCTCTCGATGGCCTGGAGCCGTCCGTTCAGCTCATTGGTTTTCTCCAGGTCGAAGCTTTTCCGCAGCTGCTTGATCATTTCGACCGTGATCGCGGTGGCGTCGTCGAGGAGCTGCACGTGGCGGGCGAAGTCCACGTCCTGCAATTCCGGGGCGGCCAGGATGTAGCGCTCGGCGAACTTCTCCAGGGTCTTGGGGATCTTGTAAAAGGCGTTGGCCAGAGCTTCGATGTCCTCGCGCTCGAGGCTGGTCACCGACACGCGGGCCATGAGCTCGGCGATCTTGACGTTGATCTGCTTCTCCCTTCGGCGCGGACCGGCGAACTCGTCGAGGGTGACCTGGCCGGTGCGGTCCCCGACGATCTTGCGCAGCGCCGTGACGCTCGCGCGGCACTCGTCGGCGCTGGCCTCCAGCAGTTCGAAGAACAAGTCATCCCGGCTGAAGAGCTTCTGGAGTGAAAACATTCCGTGACAGGCTTGTGACGGCGCGGGGCGACCGCAAGCCGTCTTGCGCGGCCGCCCCCCGGCCGATCCGGGCGAGGCCGGCGGCCTGCGTCATTTTCTCAGTTCCTTGCGGATGACGAGCTTGAGCCCCGACCAGGTATCGTCCACCGCGCACACCTTGATGTCCACCAGTCCCAGCGGGAGCGCGTGCTCGCGCACCGTATCCTCGGTGATGTCGGTGGCGACGCCGGCGCGCTTCTTCGGCCAGGAGATCCAGATCGTCCCATGGGGGACGATCCACCAGCGGTAGCGCGCCAGGTGCCGCTTGAGTTCCGCGCCGCGGGTGAAGAATGCATGGACAAAGTCCGGCGCTTCCGCCCGGGCCGTGACCCAGGCCACCGGCTGGTCGGCCGGCAGGGCCAGCGCCTTCCGATAGCTGGCGGGCGGATCGGCAATGAACGCGCGCGTCCCTGCCTTGTACCCGAGCTTCTTCCAAAGTGGAGTCTGCGAATAGCCGGCCAAATTCGGTGTGAGACGCCGGACATGTTTGGGGGCCCGCGCGGGAACGCAAGCTGCCCTAATGCCTGGGCCGTTCAATAGGCGAGGGCGAATCCGGCGCCCAGCAGGGCGCCAATGAAGGCGGCGCAGGCGGCTTCCAGAGCGAATGAGAGAATGCGGTGTTTCATGGAGCCGCGAGACTATCCCAGGGGTGAGACAAGCGATGTCCCAGCCCGGGACGCGGACGCCAGATTTTCGGAAGCCGCATAGCACCGAGACGCTGCCCGGCCGCATTGCATGGGATCTGCCGTGGGTTGGGAAGCCGCCCCTTGAAGGCGGTGCGGCTTCCAATGTCTGATTTCTTTACAGAAATCGGGTTACGCTAACAGGCCTAATTGTTTAAAACGTTACAGATAAATATGATAAGATTTATGGCACGTGACTTGCTACTACTTTTTGTATCATGATCTCATTGCGCACACTCTTTGCTTCTTTCGTCGGTGCAGCACTCGTCTGCGCCGCTCATGCTAATCTTGTCACCAACGGCAGCTTCGAAACCGGGGATTTCAGCGGCTGGCTGTTGAGCGGCAACGTCGGGTTCACCGGAGTCCAAGGCAACTTCAGCGGCGTCAATCCCGAGGATGGAAATTTCCAGGCCTACTTCGGCGCCATCGGTTCGACCGGGTCTCTGGACCAGGACATCTCCACCACTGCGGGCGACTCCTACGACGTCAGCTTCTGGCTCTATAACTTCGGTGGCACCCCGAACAGCTTCTCCGCTTCGTTCGGTTCGACGAATCTGCTCTCCCTCACCAACGCCGGCAGCTTTCCGTACACGGAATACACCTATGTCGCCACGGCCACCGGCTCGGTTACCGACCTGGACTTCACGATCCAGCAGAATCCTTCCTATTTTCTGTTGGATAACATTTCGGTTACCCCGGCCGGTGTTCCGGATGCGAGCATGACCGTCGTTCTCCTGGGCCTGGGTCTCGCTTCGCTGGCGGTCGGCCGCCGTTTCTGCGCGAACCCGATCGCCTGATCGGCCGCTTCCTTTCACGACTGATAACCGGACCGTCCGCCGCAAGGCGGACGGTCCTTTTGCTTTGCGCGCGAAGCGGGCCGCGTGGGCAAGCTTCGGCGGCCCTTCGCCCCAATTAGGGCATGAAAGCGCCTTAAGATCGACGCAGCGCCGGGCGAGAACCGACCGAAATCCTCCCAGGCGGGCTCTCCGCCCGTCGCCGGAAGGTTTGGGCCGACCTCGCCTTGCGTCTTCCTTCGGGATTGAGGCGATTTTCGCCCATTACTGCCGCTAGGTTCGGCCGATGCGGCAGCCTTTCCAGCCGTAGAAGGAGACGTAGAGATAGGCGAGGGCGGGGACGATGAAGGAGAACTGGAGGCTGGTGTGATCCGCCAGTTTGCCTTGGAGCGGCGGAAGCAGGGCGCCGCCGAGGACGCCCATCACGAGGAGGGAGGAGGCCTGGCTCTTGAAATTGCCCGTGCCCTCGAGGGCCAGGGGAAAGGTGTTCGTCCAGCCGATGGAGCTGAAAAGGCCCGCGCCGATGACGCACCACATCGCGATATGGCCGCTGGCGAACATGGCGACCACCATGAGCGCGGAGACCGCGAGGGAGAAGAGGCCCAGGGTGCGCGCGGGCAGCGCCGCTCCGAGCTGGAACAGCGCCCAGCAGCCCACGAGAAACGGCGCGTAGGCGATGGCCACATGCGGCCCGCGGATGGCGCACAGGATCAGCCACGCGGCCACGGGAATCGCCGCCACAAGCAATTGCTTGCGCAGCCTGGGCAAGGCGCTCAGCTCCACGGCCGCGATGAAGCGGCCGATCATCAGGCCGGCCCAGAACAGCGAGACAAACAGCTTTCCCGCGATTTCGTTCATGCCCGCCACCTGGGGGAGGCGGAGGAAGTTGAGGACTTCGCTGCCGATCGACACCTCGCCGCCCACGTACATGAAGATGGCGATGATGCCCAGCACGACGTGGGGCATCCGCAGCGCCCCGGCGCCCTTTTCGACCTTCTCCTCTCCGACATCGGGCAGGTGAATGAAGCTGAAGATGACGGCCAGAAGGACGAACGCGCCGCAGAAGGCACCGTAGGGGATGCGCACCGCGTCGGAGGGATGCGTTCCGCTGTTGGCGAAGAGCTGGAAAATCCAATAGCCGGCGAGAAAGGGCCCCAGAACGGTTCCGAGCGAATTGAAGCCTTGGGCCAGATTGAGGCGGCCGGCCGCGCTCTGCTCGGGCCCGAGCAGGGTCACGTAGGGGTTGGCCGCGATTTGAAGCATGGCCAACCCCAGGCCGAGGATAAACAGGCCGGTGAGGAACAGGTCGTATGAGACGAAGCTGCCCGCCGGCCAGAACAGGGCTGTGCCCAGGGCCGCCAGCACCAGGCCCAGGACCACGCCGCGGCGGTAGCCCATGCGGGCAATCGGATCGCCCGAGGTGACGGAGATGACGAAGTAGAGCGTCGAGGCGATGAAGTAGGCCCCAAAAAAGGCGAATTGAACGAGCTGAGACTCAAACAGGCTCAGGGTGAAAGCCTTCCGGAACTGAAAGACCAGGATGTCGTTGACCGACGTGATGAAGCCCCAAATGAAAAAGAGGCAGGTGACGATGGCGAAGGCGCCCCGGGTGCTACGGGGCTGCGGGGGTGGGGTTGGATTCATCTTGGAGGTAAGTTTTTTCGCGGTAGCGGAGGGCGACGGGAATGAAAAGCAGGCTCGCGGCAACGGCGAAGCCGGCAAAGAACAGGTAGTACTCCATGCCGGTCAGCTTCGACGTGCCGTCGGGGTTGCGGATCGCCACGTGGACCAAGGCCGTGATCGCGTTCCCGGCGGAAACGGCGAGCAGGTAAAGCGCCATGATTGCCGACTTCATCAGGGTGGGCGCCTGGGTGTAGGCAAATTCGAGGGAGGTGATCGAGACCATCACTTCGGAGGCTGAGAGCAGCAGATAGGCCGGCAACTGCCAGGCAATACTGGGCGTCCGACCGGCGGCGATCTGCCGCTCAATCCAGGCGCTGACCAGGAAGGCCGCCGCGATGACCAGGAGTCCGAGCCCGATCTTGCGCATGGCGGTGAGCGGAAACACGCGGTCGATTGCGGGATAGATGACGTATTGAAAAAGGGGAATCAGAACGAGAATCATCACCGCGTTCACGGCTCCCAATTGCGGAGCGAGCCAGGTCACTCCCGCAAAATGAAGGTTCATGCGCCGGGCCTGCAGCACCCACTCGCTTTGGCTCTGGGTCCAGAGCGACCAGAACACGGCCACGAAGGCGAAGATGACGGCCAGCCGCCCCAGAATGGAGAGGCCCTGCCGGCTGAACACGGCTCCCAGGTAGGCGCGCCCCGCGGGCGGCGCGTGCACGAAGCGGTACCGGCCCATCCAGATGATGACCGTGGCCGCCAGCATCAGCAGGCCGGGCACGGCGAAGGCGACGTGCGGGCCGGCGTGCACGAGCAGCCACGGCACCAGCAGGATCGAGACCGTCGAGCCGCAGTTGATCGCGAAATAGAACCAGCTGAAGGCCCGGGAAACCAAATGCGCGTTCGAGGCGCCGAACTGGTCGCCGACATTGGTGGCCACGCTCGGCTTGATGCCGCCGGCGCCGATGGCGATCAGCCCCAGGCCGACGACCAGGCCCAGCCGCGTGTCGTTGATGGCCAGCGCCGCGTGGCCGCAGCAGTAGACGATCGAGAGCCAGAAGATCGTGCGGTACTTGCCCCAGATCGCGTCGCTCAGGATGGCCCCAAAGATGGGAAAGAAGTAGTTCGCGGAGGCGAAGGTGTGAAACCACGTGTTGGCGTCATTTTCGCTCATGGTGGCCAGCCGGCCCGACGCGTCCCGCAGGTACGTGGTCATGAACACCGCCAGGATGTAGCTCATCCCATAATAGCTGAAGCGCTCGGCCGCCTCGTTGCCGATGATGTAGGGAATGCCCGGCGGCATCCGGGTCGTCGGGACCGGCGAGGTCCGGTAGCGTCGGGCTTCAGCCATGGGTCACCAATGGCAGCGCACTCCCAGCCGGACCATGCGCGGGGCGTCGTAGGTGGCCAGGCCCGTCGTCGTCAGACTGGTCATCACCGCGGCATTGAGAGCGTTCTCGAGCACGGCGTACACTTCAATCCACCGCGCCAGGGGGCGCGAGACTTCGGCGTCCGCGACCGCGGCGTCCGGCAGGCGCAGGATGTTGGCCGGGTCGTCGAATTCCATCGTGGTCCAGCGCACGCGCGCCTCGGCTTGGAGGCGGCCCGGACCGTGCCAGATTCCCTCGGCGGTCACGGTGGTGCGCGGCACCTCCTGCAGGCGCAATCCCGCCAGGCTCGGCTGCGCGTCGGCCTGGAGAATCCGCGAGTCGTTGTAGAGGTACCCCGCGCGAAGGGTGAAGGAGGGGTCGATGTCCCAGGCGAGGCTGCCTTCCGCTCCCAGGATCCGGACTGCGTTCAGGTTCGCCCGCTGCACCGTCATCAGGGCCGGCGTCGAGGAGATCGTGACCGATCCCACGGCGTCATCCAGGGCGTCGGCAAATCCGGTCAAGGAGGCGTGGAGCCCGCCCTGATGGTATTCCAAGCCGGTTTCGCCGCCGAGCATGGACTCGGGCTTGAGGTCCGGATTGGCCAGCGTCGACACGTTGCCCACCCGATAGGGCCGGTAGTATTCGTTCAGGGTGGGCACGCGAAAACCCCGGTACGCCGCCGCGCGCCAGCGAAGCTTCGGCGCCAGGTCGGCGACGATTCCCAGGTTGGGGCTCACCTGCGCCCCCGATTGGCGGGGGTAGCGCGTGAGAGTCGGACCGCCGCTGCCGGTCAGGATGTACTCCCAATCGTGGCCGTCGCGCAGTTGCCAGTCGTCGACCCGCAGGTCGGCGTCGAGCCGCCATCCGTCGGCGATGGGACGATCCTGGTGCAAGAAAATGCCGGCGAAATCCTCCGTTCCGCCCGCATAGCGCTGCCGGGAGAAGGCGCCGGCGGAATAGGAGTAGTCCTCGCGGGTCTCGCCGTCCACCTGCCGCGCATCGGCGCCCACGCTCGTGTTCACTCCGCCGGCGCCGGCCCATTCCGCGGTCAGGGCGGCTCCCACCGCCGTGGCGGGAACGGCGAACTGGTCATCCGAGGGGGTTTCGGAGGAACGGCTGGCGGCGACGGAGGTGAAGAAGGCGTCGAAGGACTCCTGCTCCGCATAGGCGAGCGCGCTCCAGGCGAATCCGGGGCCGGCCGTTCCATCGACGGTGGCCGATACGGTGCCGATGCGCGTCCCGTTGCGCGTCAGGGCGGTGCCGTTGTTGCGGTCCTCGTCGAACAGGCTCGCCGCCACCTCCGCCTGGACGTTCGGCGCCACGGTGTCTCGCGCCGTCACCCGACCCATGACGTGATGGGATGAGAGGGGACGGTCCACGGCGCCCCGGTCCTGCGGCAGGAGGTCGTAGACTCCGTCGGTGGAAAAGGCCCGGGCATCCACGCCGATCGCGGCCGAGCCCGATTGGGCGGCCGCAAGCACTTCGGCGGATTTGGTGTCGAAGGCGCCGGCCTCCGCCTGCAGCGCGGGCTGGGCGGCGGCGAAAGGATCGTCCGTCAGGTCGATCGCGCCGGCCAGCGCCTGATTGCCCCACAACCCCGATCCGCCTCCTTGCACGATCTCGGCGCTGCGGAGGGACAGGCGTGGGGCCGAGTCCCACAGCACCCAGCCGCCAAAAGGATCGTTGAGCGGAACGCCGTCCAGGGTGACCAGGGATCGGCTGGCGCCGCTGGGGCCGATCTCGCGCAGGGAGACGCCCTGCGACGTCGGATTGGACAGCAGGCTGTCCGTGCGGCGAAAGAGGCTGAACGAGGCGTCTTCCCGGAGCACGTCGTCCAGGGTCACCGCGGGAAACTCCGCCAGCTCCATCGGAGTGAATACCTGCATTCCCACCGGGACTTCCGCGGGCGGCGGCTCGCCGCGGGTGGCGGTGACCTGGACGGGATCCAGCACCTGCGTTTGCGCCTGAACGACTTGCCCGGCAGGGCAGGCGCTGGCGCACGCCAGGATCGCCCAATAGGTGGAAGCGCGGCAGGTCGGCAAGGCTTGGCGAAGCTAGCTTAAGGCTGCGGTCGCACAAGCGCGCATATGGGGCGAACGCCCCGGGAACGGCCTGCCCCCCGGACGGACCAAATTCTGCTTCCCACCCATGCCGAGTCCACAGCCTCTCGCTCAACGCCTTCATTCTCTTACGGATGCGAAGCGCGAACTTTGGGAAAGGCGGCTGCGCGGACAAGCCCGGGCGCCGGCGGCGTCCGCCGCGGTGACTCCGCTTCCGGCGGGGGCGATTGCCCCTTTGTCGGCCGCGCAGGAGCGCATGTGGTTTTTCGAGCAGCTGCGGCCCGGAAGCGCCGTGTACCACATTCCCATCGTCCTGCGGCTGACGGGGCCGCTGCATGTCGCCGCCCTGGCTTCGGCCTTCCAGGCGCTGATCGACCGCCATCCGAGCCTGCGCACCGGCGTGCAGACGGTCGACGGCGTGCCGGCGGCGCGGCTGTTCGCCGAGCCGCCCAAGCCCCTGCTCGAAATCGACCTGAGCGCGTATCCCGCCCGGGAGCGGGAAGACGAGCTCCACGCCCGCGTCACGGCTGAAATCCGCCGTCCCTTCGATTTGACGCAGGAGCCGCCGCTGCGCTGCGCGCTGTTTCGCCTGGCCGCCGAGGTGCGCGTGCTCGCGATCACGGTCCACCATATCGCGTCGGACTTGTGGTCCGGCCAGATCCTGCTGCGCGAACTGGGCGTGCTTTACGACGCGGCGGCGGCCGGGCAGCCCGCGGCGCTGCCGGCCCTCCCCATCCGCTATGGCGACTACGCCGCGTGGGAGCGCTCCTGGCTCGAAGGGAGCGCGCCGGGGGAGCATTTGGATTATTGGGCCCGCCAACTGGCCGGTGCTCCGGGCCGGCTCGACCTGCCCACGGACGCGCCGCGGGCTCCGGAGGCGTGCTTTGACGGCGCCCTGGCCCGGGCCGCGATTCCCTCCGAGCTGGCCGATGAATTGCAGGCGCTGAGCCGCGCCCAAGGCGTCACGCTGTTCATGACCTTGCTGGCCGCTTGGCACGTGCTGCTGGGACGCCTCTCGCGGCAGGACGATGTGGTGGTCGGCATCCCGACGGCGGGCCGCACGCTGCCCGCGACGGAGGGGGTCGTCGGGCTGTTCGTCAATACCCTGGCGATTCGCGCCGACCTTTCGGCGGATCCGCTCTTTCGCGCGTTTCTGCAGCAGGTCAAGGACACGACCCTCGCCGCGCTCTCCCATCAGGAGGTTCCTTTCGACCGGGTCGTGGAGCGAGTGCGGCCGCCCCGCGAGGGCGGGGAAGCGCCGCTGGTGCAGGTCATGTTCACGCTGCAGCACTCGGCGGAGGCGGGCTTGGCGCTGCCGGGCATCGCCGCGGAGCCGGTGCCAGTGGATCCGGGCGTCTCCCGGCTTGACTTGACCCTGGTGGCGACGCCGGCGGCGGCCGGGCTCGAACTGGTGCTGGAGTATCGGACCGACCTGTTCCTGCGCGAGACCGCCGAACGCCTGCTGGGCCGGTTCGCCGCGCTGCTCGAGGAGGTGGCGGCCGATCCGGACCGGCCGCTGTCCAAGCTGCCCATCCTGGCCGCGGGCGAGCGTCAGCGTCTTTTGGTCGAGTGGAACCGCACCGAGCAGGTTTTCGCCGGCCCTGCGTGCCTGCATCAGCTGGTCGAATGCCAGGCTCGCGCCACGCCCAACCGCGAGGCCGTGGTGGCCGGAGAGTCGCGGCTGACCTACGCGCAGCTGGACGCCGAGGCCGATCGCATTGCGCGCCGGCTGGCGGCCGCTGGAGCCGGCGCCGAGTGCCGGGTGGGAGTCCTGCTCTCGCGGGGGCCGCGCCTGATTCCCGCGCTGCTGGGCGTGCTGAAGAGCGGCGCCGCCTACGTGCCCCTGGATCCGTCCTATCCGGCCGAGCGGCTGGACTACATGCTGGACGACTCGCGCGCGAGCGTGCTCCTGACCGAAACGGCGCGGGCCGGATCGCTGCCGGGATTCTGCGGCCGCGTCGTCTGCGTCGAGGATCAAGGCGGCGACGCGCCGCTGCCGGCCCCCGAGGCGCGGACGGGAAGCCAGCTGGCCTACGTGATCTACACGTCGGGCTCGACGGGCCAGCCCAAAGGCGTGGCCATCGAACACCGCAATGCGGTGGCTTTCGTGCGCTGGGCGCACACGGTCTTCAGCGCGGCCGAAATGGAGGGCGTGCTGGCGGCGACTTCGGCGGCCTTCGACCTGTCGGTTTTCGAAATCTTCGCCCCATTGAGCTGCGGGGGAAAGGTGATCGTGGCGGAGAACGCCCTCGCGCTCGCCGAGTTGCCGGCGCGCGGCGAGGTCCGGCTGCTCAACACGGTTCCGTCCGCGGCCGCGGAACTCGTGCGTTCCGGCGCGATTCCGGAGTCGATCACGACCATCAACCTGGCGGGCGAGCCGCTGGCGCAGGAGCTGGCCGACCGGCTCTATGCGCTGCCGCAGGTGCGGCGCGTTTACGACCTGTACGGCCCGTCCGAGACGACGACCTACTCGACTTTCGCCCTGCGCGCGCCCGGCGGCCGGCCCACCATCGGGCGGCCGATCGCCAACACGATGCTTTACCTGCTCGATCGGCATCTGCAGCCGGTGCCCCTGGGCACCATCGGGGAGCTTTTCATCGGCGGAGCCGGTGTGGCGCGAGGCTATCTCAATCGGCCCGCGCTGACGGCCGAGCGGTTCATTCGCAATCCCTTCGTCGTGGATCCGCAGGCGCGGCTGTATCGCACGGGGGACTTGTGCCGGTATCGCGCGGATGGCTCCCTCGAATACCACGGGCGCTGCGACCACCAGGTGAAGATTCGGGGCTTCCGCGTGGAGACCGGAGAAGTCGAAGCGGCGCTGCGCGCGCACCCGGCGGTGGCCGATGTCTGCGTCGCCGCGCGTGAAGACGCGCCCGGCGAGCGCCGGCTGGTCGCCTACCTGGTCGCGCAGGGGGCGCTGCCGTCCCCGGCGGAGTGGCGCGGCCGGCTGCAGGCGCGCCTGCCTGAGGCCTTCATCCCGTCGGCCTTCGTGACCTTGCCGGAGCTGCCCCGCACGGCCAATGGCAAGGTGGACCGCGCGGCGCTGCCGGCCCCGCCCGACCGGGCCGCGGCGGTCGCCGCACCGGTCCCGCCGCGCGATCCGCTCGAACGCCAGCTCGCCCGGATTTGGGAGCAGATTCTGGGCACGGCCCCCATTGGCGTGACGGACCGCTTCTTCGACCTGGGGGGGCACTCCCTTCTCGCCGTGCGGCTCACCGTGCAGATCGAACGGCAGCTGGGGCGGAAGCTTTCCTTGGCCGCGCTCCTGCAGGCGCCGACCATCGCGGAGCTCGCGCAGCGCCTGCGGGCGGAGGCGCCGGAACCGCGGGCTCCCGCCGGATCGCTCGTCGCCTTGAACGCCGAAGGCTCGCGCCCGCCGCTCTTTCTCGTGCACGGGATGGGCGGAGGCGTCCTGTGGGGCTATACCAACCTCACCCGCCATCTCGATCCCGACCAGCCGGTCTTCGGCTTCCAGGCCGACGAGGCGCGCCTCCCGGCCGCGCCGGAGTCGCTGGAGAGCCTGGCGCGCCGTTACGTCGCCGAATTGCGCTTGCGCCAGCCCCGGGGGCCGTACCGGCTGGGCGGCTACTGCTTCGGCGGCAACCTGGCCTATGAGATGGCCTGCCAGCTCGAGGCGGCGGGCGAGCGGGTGGACAAGCTGCTGCTCATCAGCGCCTGGCCCGCGAATTCCGGGCACGATCGGATGCGGTGGACCCCCGGGGGCATCGCCGCGTTTTTCGCCAATCTGGCGCGGTGGATGCTCCGCTTCCGGGAATGGGCCCCGCAGGCCCGGGCGCAGTTCTTTCGCTGGAAACTGGCCAGCCTCCGCCAGCGGCTGCTGCGGCGGCTGCGGCCCCCGCGCGCCGGCGCCCCGGACCGGGAGATCGAGCTGCTGGTCGACCTGTCGGAAATCCCGGACGGCGAGCGGCGCCTGTGGGCCGCCCACCTCCGGGCCCTGCGCGGGTATCATCCCCGGCCCTACGGCGGCGCGGTCACGCTCCTGCGGACCCGGGCCTATCCGATGTTCTGCTCGTTCGATCCCAGCCACGGCTGGTCGGACCTGGCCCGCGGGGGCGTCGCCGTGCGCCGTCTGCCCGGCCGGCACTCGACCATCCTCTCCGAGCCCGATGTCGCGGCGCTCGCGCGCGAGATCGAAGCCGAGCTGCGGGGCCCGGCCTCAGCCCGCGGCGGAAGCTGACTCCCGCCGCACGAACGCCCGGGCGATCACGGATTCGTGCACCTGGGTCGTGCCCTCGATGATCTCCATGATTTTGGCGGCGCGGTAGTAACGCGACACGGGGGCGGACTCGTGGACGCCGGCGGCGCCGTGCACCTGGACCGCGTCGGCGGCCGCGCGCACCGCCGCGCGCGAGGCGAAGTACTTGGCGACAAAGGCGCGCAGATAGGCCTCGGGGTCGCGCCGATCCTCGGCGGCGCACGCGCTCCAGCAAAGCCACTGCGCCGCCTCCGCGTCGGCGGCCTGGCGGGCGATCAGCGTCTGCACCATGCCCAGGTCGGCGGCGGGATGGCCGCCAATGTCGCGCCGGGCCGCGTGGGCGCCGCTTTCTTCGGCGCAGCCGCGCAGCAGCCCGGCCGCCGAGCACGCGGTGCTCAAACGGCCCCAGTGCAGCCCCACCGGCGCCACATGCGAAAAGCCGAACCCCGGCCGGCCGACGAGGTCCGCGGCGGCCACCGGAACGTCCTCGAAGCTGAGGCGGCCCAGCCCCGCCGCCCGAAACCCCATCAGCTCCCGGATGGGCTCGATCCGGAAGCCGGGCGCCCCGCGCGGCACCAGGCAGGCGGCGGGGCCGCCGTCGCTTTGGGCGAAGACCAGGAAGAGGTGCGAGTGCTGCGCGCCGCTAATCCACTTCTTTTCGCCCCGCAGCCGGAAGCCGCCGGCGCCGTCCGGCGCGAGGGCGGTGCGCAGGCCCGGCAGGTCGCTGCCTGCGCCGGGCTCGGTGAGGGCGAAGGAGGCCAAGGTCTCGCCCCGGGCCAGGCCGGGCAGCCAGCGCTCCTTCTGCGCGGGGGAGCCCCACTTGTTGAGCGCCGCGGCGACCATGGCCTGGATGGTGAGAAACCCGGCGACGGCGGAATCCTCGCGGCCGATCGCCTCGTGCAGCAGCCCGAAGCTCACGGCATCCCAGCCGCCGCCTCCCGCCGCTTCCGGCAGGGTCGCGCCGAAGAACCCTTGCCGGCCCAGTTCCCGCAGGAGGTCGTCGGGGATGCGCTGCTGGCGGTCCCAGTCCGCGGCCGCCGGCCGGAGGGTCCGGGCGGCGAAGGCGCGGGCCTGCGCGCGCCGTTCGCGCTGCGCCGGGGTGAGGACCGCCTCCACGGGTCAGGCCGGCCGGGCGCCGGCCTTGCGGGCGACGAAGGCCGCCGTCGCCGCGATCGACTTGAAGTTTTCCAGATCGAGATCGTCCGGGCCGATTTCGATGCCGTACGTGCTCTCGACGAAGGTCGTGAGCTGCACCGCGAAGAGGGAATTGACGATGCCGGCGGCGAACAGGTTGGCGTCATCGCTGACGCCGTCCAAGTTGATGGCCGAGCCGATGAAGCGCCGGACGGCCGCCTTGATGTCGGTGGGTTCGAGGGTGGTCATGAAGTGGGATAGCGAAAGAAGCCTCGGCCGCTTTTGACGCCGCAGTCGCCCGCGGCGACCAGGCGGCGCAGGAGCGGGCAGGCTTGGTATTTGGGGTCCTGGTACGAGGCGAACAGCACGTCGAGGGAGCGGACGACGGTGTCGAGGCCGATCAGGTCGGCCGTCGCCAGCGGGCCCATGCGGTGCCCGAAGCATTCGCGGAAGATCGCGTCGATCTGCTCGGCGGTCGCGATGCCGTCCGCCAGGACGGCGGCGGCCTCGTTCATGAACAGGTGGGAGATGCGGTTGGAGACGAATCCCGGCAGGTCCCCGACGACGATGGCGTGCTTGCCCAGCTGGGCGAAGAGGGCGTCCACCGCGGCCAGGGTGGCGGCGGAGGTTTGCCCGCTCCGGATCACCTCGACCGCGGGCTTCAGGTGCACCGGGTTCATCAGGTGCATGCCCACGACCTTGTCCGGCCGCCCGGTGGCGGCGCCAATGCGGCCGATCGGAATGCAGGAGGTGTTGGCGCCAAAGCACACCGCCGGGTCGGCGATCCGGTCCAGCCGGCGGTAAAGCGGCTCCTTCACCGACCAGTCTTCCGTGACGTTTTCGATCACGAAATCGCAGCCGGCGACCTCTTCCAGGCTCGTGGTGAAGGTCGCGCGCCCCAGCACCTCGTCGCGGCTGAGCTTCGCCGCCCGGGGATTGAGCAGCGGAGCGAAGCGGACGGCCTTGAGGACGGCTGCCCGGCCCGCGTCGGAAGACGCCGCCGAGGCTTCGACGCCCACGGCGGACAGCCCGTGGAGGACCAGGTCGGCCATGACGCCGGACCCGATGTTGCCGACGCCGATCACGGCCACGCGGCGGAAGGTCATGCCGCCGTCCTCCGCAGCCGCGCCCTGCGGCGCGCGCCCCGTTCCATCGCGTCCCCGGCCGGGGGCGCGGCCGGCGCGCCGGCGGGGTCGAGCTTTTCGCTCAGGCGGCGCACCGTCGGGCACTCGAAGAAAAGGGTCACCGTGGCCGGCAGCCGCAGCTCCCGGCGGATGGCCGCCACCGCCTGGACCGCCTTCAGCGACGTGCCGCCG
>DASRSH010000251.1:0-10256 GCA_035656575.1 Opitutaceae bacterium | reverse complement strand
CATGGCGACGCCGCAGCGCAGCCAGTTGACGCGCAGCCTGGGCCTCGAGGCGATCTGCCACCCCGACTTCGCCACCCAGAGCCTGCAGCATGGCGACTTCATCCTGCACTGCACCGACGGGCTGCACGCCTTTGTCCTCGACGAGGAGATCCTGGAGATTGTCGCCGGGCATCATCCCTACGACGCCTGCAAGCAGCTGCAGGCGCTGGCGGAGAAGCGCGGCAGCGACGACAACATTTCGCTGCAACTGATCGAGATTCGCGACTGGGAAAAGCAGTTGGTCCAGGCCGCGCGGGTGGCCACCATCCAGCCGGTCAAGGACAAGCCGGCGGCCAAGCCCGAGGAAAGCGTGGCGGCCGTGGCCGCCACGGGCGGCGAGCTGACGCCGGGCATGCTGCTCGACGACCGGTTCGAGATCACGGACCTGGTCGCACGCAGCAACATGGCGTCGATCTTCAAGGCCACCGACCGGACCTCCGGCCAGAGCGTCGCCCTCAAGGTGCCCCTGATGGCGCTGGAGAGCGACGTCGCCGGCTACGAGCGCTTTCAGCGCGAGGAGGAGATCGGCAGCCAGCTCAACCACCCCGGGATCCTCAAGGTGATCAAGGTCACCGGCGAAAAGAGCCGCCCGTACCTGGTCATGGAGTTTCTCGATGGGGAGACGCTTGCGGCCAAGCTGGCCCGGCGCCGGCCCCTTCCGATGGGCGAGGCCATCCACTACGCGGCCGCGATCTGCGATGCGCTCACCTATCTGCACGCCAGCGGCATCGTCCACCGCGACCTCAAGCCGCAGAACGTCATGATCTGCCGCGACGGCTCGCTGCGGCTGTTCGACTTCGGGATCGCCCGGCTGGAAAAGGCGCGCCGCCTGACTTTCGTCGGCTTCACCCCCGCGATGGGGACGCCCGATTACATTTCACCCGAGCAGGTCAAGGGCAAGCGGGGCGACCACCGCAGCGACATCTACAGCCTCGGCGCCATGCTTTACGAGATGGTGACCGGCACGACGCCCTTCGAGGGCGAGAGCCCGTACGTCGTCATGAACGCCCGGGTGACGGGCGACCCGGTGGCGCCGCGCAAGCTCGATCCCGAAATCCATCCGGGGCTGGAGGAGATCATCCTGCACGCGCTCGAGCGCGACCCGCGGGCCCGCTACCAGGATGCCGCGCAGATGAAGCATGACCTGGAGCACCTGGACGAGGTCAAGCTCACCGACCGCCACCTGAACCTGCGGGCGCCCCAGCCCTGGCGCGCGCGGCTCAGCCCCTGGATCTACATCGGCATTCTCGTGCTGCTGCAGCTCAGCGTGCTCGGAGTCATCTGGTTCATTCACCGGCATCATTGAGGCGGGCCGCCCGCCGCAGGCCGGCCAGCACCAGCTCCGGCACGATCTCGTCGAAGAGCCGGTCCTCCTCGAACAATCGGGCGAACCCGCCGGTCCCGATGACGTGGGGCCGCTGGGTCGCGAACACCTCGTCCGTCAGCCGCTCCAGCAGATGGCGGATCGCGCCCACGGTTCCGTAGTGCAGGCCGGATTGGATGCTCTCGACCGTGGACCGGCCGAGCGCGACTTCCGGCCGCACGATTTCGACCCGCGGCAGCTTCGCGGTGTGGCTGGCCAGGCTTTCGGCCGCCACCCCCACCCCGGGCATGATCGCGCCCCCCAGGTAGTCGCCGGTCGAGGTGACGACGTCAAAGGTGGTCGCCGTCCCGCAGTCGACCACGATGAGGTCGCGCCCGGGCGCCCGTTCGGCCGCCGCGATCGCCGCGGCGACGCGGTCGGCGCCGACCTCGGCCGGATTGCGGTAGCGCACCTTGAGGCCCGTCTTCACGCCCGCCTGCAGGATGAAGGGCCGGGCATGGAAGTACTTCTCGGCCGCGCCGCGCAGGCTGTAGAGCGCCGCCGGCACGACGCAGCAGATCGCGATCCGGCCGACCGCCGCCGGCGGGATGCCGCCTTCGCGCAGCGCGCTCAGAAAGAAGATGCCCAGTTCGTCCGACGAGCCCAGGGGGTGGGTCGACTTGCGGAACTGCAGGCGCAGGGCATCCCCCTCGAACACCGCGCCGTGGATTTGCGTGTTGCCGACGTCAAGACACAGCAGCATGGGAAAGAAACTCCTCCAGGCGCACGGCAAGGTCCGAGCGCGTGGCGCAGTGCGCCCACTTGCGGCCATCCGGCCAGTACAGGTCGGCCGGAAAAACCTCCGCGCTGCGCCGCTCGCCCGCGTCGTTGTGCACGATCAGGTCGGCCGCGGCGGCCAGGGGCTGCAGGTCGGGCGACGATCCGCTGGTCAGCTTGAAGGCGACGATCCGAATGGCCGAATTGCGGCTGAGCGCGCGCAGCCCGTCGAGCAGCTTCCGATTGCGGCGCAGCACCAGGACGGGGGCCGTGCCGGAGTCCAGCTTGGCGCTGCCGGGCTCGACCAGGGCGTCGCCGACGCGGATCGCCTCGATGCCGAAGTCGCCCACGGCCGCCGCGTGGATGACGGCGTCGTAGTCGTTCTCGCCGAGCAGGCGCGTCAGCGCCCGGTCCAGATCCCCGTAGGTGAAGAAGGTCTCTTCCCGGGTCGCCAGCCCGCGCTCGGCGTTTTGCGCGCGCAGCAGCGTGACCTCGTGGCCCTGCCGGTGAAAATGCTCGGCGATCCGCGCCCCGGTCCGGCCCGTGCTCGTGTTGGTGAGGACCCGGACGGCGTCGATCGGCTCGCTCGTGCCCCCGCTCGTGACCAGAATCCGCAGCGGCGCCTGCCGCCCTCCCCCCGCGGCCTCGACCGCCGCCACGATGTCGCAGGGATCGGCCAGCCGGCCCTCGCCGTATTCGTCGCAGGCCGTGCGTCCGGCGGCGACCGGTATGAACCGCAGGCCCCACTCCGCCAGGCGTTCCACCGCGGCCTGGGTGGCAGGATGGCGCCACATCTTCGGATTCATCGCCGGCGCGACCAGCCAGGGCTTGGCGGGGTCGCGGGCGAGGAAGAGCGATCCAGCCAGATCTCCCGCCAGGCCGGCGGCAAACCGGTTGAGCGCGTCCGCGGTGGCCGGGCACACCAGGACCAGATCGGCCCAGCGCGTGAATTGGATATGCTCCAGCGCGTCGCCGGGGGCGAAGAGGTCGGTCAGGACCCGCTGGCCGGTCAGCGCCTCGAAGGTCGCCGGCCCGACAAAGCGCCCGCCCGATTCGGTCAGCACCACCCGCACCTCATGTCCCTGCTGAACCAGCCGCGAGGCGACGTCCGCCGCCTTGTAGGCCGCGATCGAACCGGTGACGATCAGCCCGATTTTGCTCGGATTCATAAGGACACGTTGTCGATCAGGCGGACGCCGTCGATCCGCACGGCCCCAAGCCGGACGCCGCCGCGCCGGGCGACGTAGTCCACGCCGAACCCTGCCGCGCGCAGGGCGTCCTCGGCCTGCCGCTCCGACGGCGCCGTGCGCAGGAGCCGGGGAAAGTCCGCCGCCTTGCGCCGGCCTTCCGCCGTCAGCCGGGCGTTGCGGGAGCTGAGGGCCAGCCCGTCCGGCGCCCGGACCGTCGCGCAGGGCACGATCTCCGTGCGCAGGAAAAAGGCGGCCGCCATGCCGCGGACGAGCGCCAATTGCTGCCAGTCTTTTTCGCCAAAATACGCCCGGTCGGCGTCCACCAACTGCAGCAGCTTGAGAACCACGGTGAGCACGCCGTCGAAGTGGCCCGGGCGCTGGGCGCCCTCAAGCTCGCGGCTGAAATCGGTCTCCGTCACCCGGTAACGGTACCCGTCGGGGTACAGCTCCCGCGCCGGGGGCGCGAGCACGGCGTCGGCCCGGGGGCCGACCCTCTCCAGGTCGGCCTCCAGGGTTCGCGGGTAGCGTTCCAGATCGCCCGGATCGTCAAACTGCGTCGGATTGACGAAGATGCTGAGGACGACGCGGTCGCATTCGCGCCGGGCGCGGTCCAGCAGGGCCACATGCCCGGCGTGCAGGGCGCCCATCGTGGGCACAAATCCGAGGGAGCGGCCGGCAAAATCCGGCCCGTGGCGCGCGGCGCGCCAGGCCGCCACGTCGGCAAAGACCGGAACGCTCATGCGGGGATCTCCGCGTCGGCGGGGAACTGCGCCGCGCGCACGTCGCGCACGAAGGCGTTCACCGCCGCCAGCCCTTCGCCATATCCGTTGTGGTAGCGGCGGGCGAACATGGGCCGGAAGACCGGATCCCACCCAAGCAGATCGGAGAGGACGAGCACCTGGCCGTCCGTCGCGCGCCCGGCGCCGATGCCGATCGTGGGAATGGCGCAGGCCGCCGTCACCTGCGCGGCGACCGCGGCCGGCACGCACTCGAGCACGACAGCGAACGCTCCGCGCGCCGCGAGTTCGGCGGCCTCCCGGTGGAGCCGGTCGGCCGCCTCCTTGGTGCGGGCCTGGACGCGGTTGCCGCCCAACTGATGCACGGATTGCGGGGTCAGGCCCAGATGCCCCATGACCGGGATGCCGCTCTCCACCAGGTAGCTGATGACCTCGCCGTGGCCGGCGACGCCCTCCACCTTGACCGCGGAGGCGCCCGCCTGCATGAGCGCGCCCGCGGCCGCCACCGCGGCCTCGCGCCCCTTGCGGGCGCTGAGAAAGGGCATGTCGGACACGATAAACCGGTCCGGCGCGCCGCGGCGGACGGCGGCCGTATGGGCGCACATCATCTCAACCGTCGCGGAAACGGTGGAGGGATAGCCGTGCACGACCATGGCCGCGCTGTCTCCCACCAGGATCGCGTCGACTTCGGAGGCCGCCAGCAATCGGGCCATCAGAAAGTCGTACGCCGTCACCAGAACTATGCGGGACCCGTCGCGCTTGGCGCGGGCGAATTCAAGAACGTTCTTCATCGTTACGCCCGGTCGCGACCGAGGTTCGCGCTAGGCGGAATGCACCGTCGCCCACGCCCTTGCGGCTCGCAATTAAAAAAGTACGGTCTCAGATCGCGCCATGAACGAACGCTTCCTCAATCCCGATCCAGCCGTGGAAAAGGGCGTGCGGGAATGGGGGGGGCGGCTCTTCGACCTCATGGCCCGGGCGTCCGGCCCCAGCCTGCTCTCCCGCAAGGGCGTCTACGCGCGCCTGATGGATTGGTCCATGCGCGACCCGGCCTTCAAGGCGCAGCTGTTCCGGTTCGTGGACGTGCTGCCGACGCTCACCTCGGCCGCGGAAATCGTCCGCCACTTGCAGGAGTACCTCGGCGACCGGGCGGTGGAGCTCAATCCGGCCATGAAGGTCGGGCTCGCCGCGTCCTCGTTCGCCCCCGCCCTGGTGGCGGGGCCGGTCAAGGCGAACGTCACGGCGATGGCGCGGCAATTCGTGGCCGGCGAAACGCCGGCCGATCTCGTCAAGCGGATCCGCGACAACCGCAAGGCCGGCGTGGCGGCGACGATCGACCTGCTGGGCGAGACGGTGGTGAGCGAAACGGAGGCCGATCTCTTCCTGCAGCGCAACCTGGATGTGCTCGGCGTCGTGGCCGATTACTATAGCCGCGAAACCGAACCCTGCTTCAGCGACCAGGGGCCGGCCGGCGAGCTGCCGCGGCTCAATCTCTCGGTCAAGATTTCCGCCCTGACCCCGGACGTGCACCCGGCCGACCCGGACGCGTCGATTGCGGCGCTGAAGCGGCGGCTGCGGCCCATCCTGCGGCTGGCGGCCCAGCGCGGGGCCTTCATCAATTTCGACATGGAAAGCTACAAGCTGAAGGACCTCACCTTCGGGCTGTTCCGGTCGATTCTCGAGGAGGAGGAATTCCGCTCCGGTCCCGCCGTGGGCATCGCGGTGCAGGCGTACCTGCGCGATGCGGGCGAGGACCTGCGGAGCCTGGCCCAGTGGGCCCGCGCCCGCCGCCGCCCCATCACCGTCCGTTTGGTCAAGGGGGCGTATTGGGACTTCGAGACCATTCTGGCGCAACAGCGCAGCTGGCCCGTGCCGGTGTGGAGCCACAAGCCCGAAACTGACGCGAACTACGAGGCCCTTTCCGTCTTCCTGCTGCAGCAGGCCGATGTGCTGACGGCGGCGTTCGCCTCCCACAATGTCCGTTCGTGCGCGCACGCCCTGACGCAAGCGGACCGGCTGGGGCTCGATCCGCGCGCCTATGAGTTTCAGGCGCTGTACGGCATGGCCGACGAACTCAAGTCGGCCCTCGTGCAGTGCGGCCGGCGGGTGCGCGAATACTGCCCCGTCGGCGAACTGCTGCCCGGCATGGCCTACCTGGTGCGGCGCCTGCTTGAGAATACATCCAACGAGGGCTTCCTGCGCGCCGCCGCCGGCGACGTGCCGCGCGAGGCTTTGCTGCGCAACCCGGTCGAGGTGCTGGCCGACGGGATCGGTGGAAGCGGCGCCCCGCCGCTTCAGCCCGGTTCGAAAGCGGCGGGGACGCCGCTTCCACCCCGGTTCGTCAACGCCGCCAACACCGACTTCAACCGCGCGGCGGAACGCGAGCGCATGGCCGCCGCCCTCCGCCAGCTTCCCGCCCACCCCGAGCCGCTGTGGCCGGTCATTGTCGCGGGCAAGCGCGTCACCGATCGCGAACAGGTGCCTTCCGTCAATCCCGCGAAGCCGAGCCAGATCGTGGGCCGGTGGGCCTGCGCGACGGCCGACGATGCCGACCGCGCCGTGGCCGCCGCGCGCGCCGCCCAGCCGGCATGGGCGGCGGCGCCCGTCGCCGAGCGGGCCGCCAAGCTGCGCGCGGCGGCCGACGCGATGGAAAAGCGCCGCTTCGAGCTCAATGCCCTCGAGGTCTTCGAGGCCGCCAAGCCCTGGGTCGAGGCGGATGCCGACATCTCCGAGGCGATCGACTTCTGCCGCTTCTATGCCGCGGAGATGGAGCGCCTCGCCGAACCGGCCGTGACGCAATCCGTTCCCGGCGAACGCTGCGCGCTGCGCTGGGTGCCCCGCGGCGTCGGCGTCGTGATTGCCCCGTGGAACTTTCCGCTCGCGATCCTGACCGGCATGGCCGTCGCGCCCCTGGTGGCCGGCAATGCCGTGATTCTCAAGCCGGCGGAGCAGACCGTCGGAATCGCCGCCGCGCTGATGGAGATCCTCCTGGCCGTCGGCGTCCCGCCGGGGGTCGTGCACTTCCTGCCGGGTTTCGGGGAGGACGTGGGAGCGCATTTGGTCCGGGATCCCGGAATCGACTTCGTGGCGTTCACCGGCTCGCGCGCCGTGGGGCTCAAGATCTGGGAAATGGCCGGCCGCACCGCTCCCGGACAGCGCACGCTCAAGAAGGTCGTGTGCGAGATGGGCGGCAAGAATGCGCTGATCATCGACAACGATGCGGACCTGGATGAGGCCATACCGGCCATCCTCTACAGCGCCTTCGGCTTCTCCGGGCAGAAGTGCTCGGCCCTGTCCCGGCTGATCGTCCTCGACGACATTTACGATCGGCTGATGGAACGGCTGCTCGGCGCGGCCGCCTCGCTTCCGGTCGGCGATCCGGCGCTCCCCGGCACGGTGGTCGGCCCCGTGATCGACGGCGATGCCCGCGCGAAAATCCAGCAGCTGATCGAGATCGGCCGGAAGGAGGCGAAGCTGGCCTGGCAGGGCGCCGTTCCGCCGCAGGCCGACGCCGCGGGCTTCTATGTCCCGCCGGCCATTTTCACCGACGTGAAGCCCGGGCATGTCATCGCACGCGAGGAAATCTTCGGCCCGGTGCTCGCCGTCCTGCGGGCCCGCGACCTCGACCAGGCGTTCGCCATCGCGAACGGCGCCGACTACGCCCTGACCGGCGGGCTGTTCTCGCGCAGCCCGAGCGCCCTGGAGCGGGCCGAGCGGGAACTGGAGGTGGGCAACCTGTACCTCAACCGCGGCATCACGGGGGCCATTGTCGAGCGCCACCCCTTCGGCGGCTACAAGATGAGCGGCGGGGGCACCAAGGCCGGGGGCCGCGGCTACCTGGAAAACTTCCTCTTCCCGCGCGCCATTGCCGAGAACGTGATGCGCCGCGGCTTCACCCCGCCGGCCCAAGCGGGCGAATGACGGTGCCGGCGGCGCCGCCCCCTCTGGCCACGCAACCACAGCGGCGGACCGGGCCGCCGCAGCACTGGCGAAGCCCGCCCCGGCGCGCGTAGCTGAGCGAAGCGGACCCTGCCCCCCCGGCCGAACAAAGGAGGGCCCCGCCGTTCTGGTGCAGCGAACGCGGACCCTCATCCGCCGAACCGAAGCCCCCGCGAAGGCGGGAGCCCGCCCGCCATAGCGCAGCGAAGGCGGGACTCTACGCCAGCAGCCGCCGCAAATCCTCGATCTCCGTCATCGGCGCCTGGCAGCTGTAGTTGTCGCAAACATACGCCGTGGCGCGGCCGCCGGCCGGACGCATCTCCGCCAGCCACGGCGCCCGCTCGGCCAGCCAGGCCTGGCCGGGGCCGCCGTCGGCGGCCAGGAGGACCCGGCAGGGGCCCAGGTGCTGGCGCGCCGCGTCCGCCAGGGCCTGGAAGTCGGCCGCGGCCGGATTTCCGGCGAGCACGAGGTGGCGCGGCGCGCCCAGCGCCAGTTCGACCGCGCACAGCATCTGGGGCAGCGCGTGCGGGTATTCGCTCCAGCGGGCGCGAAACGCCTCCAGGGTGCGCAGCGCCCGGCTCCGGCGGACGCCCTTGGCGCCGCCCGCTTCCGGCTCGCCCAGCATGACCGCCAGCCGGAAGAGATTCATCGCCGCGACGGAGCTGGCCGTCGGCTCCGCCCCATCGTAGTCGTCCTTCAGCCGCACGATGATGTCGGGGGCCCCCGCGGCCGAACTGAAATACCCGCCGCCCGCCTCGTCGAAGAACCGCTCGTCCATCCGGGTCTGCAGCTGGTCGGCCCACTGCAGCCAGCGCACGTCGAAGGTCGCTTCGTACAGGTCCAGCAGGCCCTGGATCACGCAGGCGTAATCTTCGGCGAATCCGGGCGCCGCGCCCCGGGTCCCGAGCCAGGAGCGGTGCAGTTCGCCCCGGGCCTCGTCCCACAATTCGCGGCGGAGAAACTCGGCGGCCCGCACGGCCGCCGTCCGCAGGAATTCGCGCCGGTCGGCGAGCGCTTCGGCGGGCGCCGCCGCCCCGCGCGCCAGGGCCGAAATCATCAGCCCGTTCCAGGCCGCCACCACCTTGTCGTCGCGCTGGGGGCGGGGTCGGGCCGCCCGCACCGCCCGCAGGCGCTCGAGCGCCGCGACCAGCCGGTCGCTGGCCTCCTGCGGCGAAAGGCCGAGCGCGGCCGCCGTCTCCGGCAGGGAGGCCGTTTGGGCCAGCACATTCTTGCCGGTGAATTCCTGGAAGGGGTCGCGGTCGGCGGGAACGTTTCCGCCCTCCCGCACGCCAAAATGGCGCGCGACCAGGCGCGCTTCCGGTTCGGGCAGCGCCGCGGCGATCTCCGCCGCGGTCCACACGTAGAACGCCCCCTCGCCGTGCCCGCCGTCGGCGGTGTCGCTGTCGGCGTCCTCCGCCGAGTGGAAGCCGCCCCCCTCCCCCGTCATGTCCCGCAGCACATAATCGAAGATGTCCCGCGCCAGCCAGGCCATCCGCTCGTCGGCGGTGGCCTGCCATGTCTCGATCGCGTTGACCGCAATCTGCGCCTGATCGTACAGCATCTTTTCGAAGTGGGGCAGGAACCACTCCGCATCGACCGAGTAGCGGTGAAAGCCGCCGCCGACCTGGTCGTGGATGCCCCCGCCGGCCATGCGCTGCAGGGTGTAGCCGCAGAGGTTCACCGCTTCGCGGCCCGCCTCAGTCGCCAGGCCCTGGAGGGCGGCACAACGCAGCAGAAAGCTCAGGTTGCTCGCGCGCGGGAATTTCGGAGCGCCGCCGAAGCCGCCGTGCTCGCGGTCAAAGCTGCGATGAAAGGCGTTGAATCCCCGCTCGAAGGCGTCGCTGGCGCTGTCGAAAATCGCCCGCGTGGGATCGCCGGCGGGCGCCGGGACCGCGGCGGCGGCCTTTTCCTGCACGAGGCTTTGGATCGCCCGGTCGCTTTCCAGGAGCAGCCGCGCCCGGTCCTTCTGCCAGGCGTCGGCGAGCGCCCGCAGGACGGTGGCGAAGCCCGTCCGGCCCTGCCGGTCCTCCGGGGGAAAATAGGTGCCGCCGTAGAAGGGCTTGAGCTCCGGGGTGAGAAAGGCGCTCAGCGGCCACCCGCCGTGCCCGGTCAGCGCCTGGACGTAGTTCATGTACACCCGGTCGACGTCGGGCCGCTCCTCGCGATCGACCTTGATCGCGACAAAATGGCGGTTCAGCAGCCCGGCGATGTCGGCGTTCTCGAACGACTCGCGCGCCATGACGTGGCACCAATGGCAGGTCGAATAGCCGA
>DASRSH010000250.1:0-4686 GCA_035656575.1 Opitutaceae bacterium | reverse complement strand
GGTTCCCTTTGTGAATGTCCAACTGAACAGCGTGTCCCCGACACGCAAGACCCTGGTCGTCTCGCTCGAGGTGGCTGACGTGGATGCCGAATACCAAGCCGTGGTGGCCGACTTTGTGCGCCAGGCCCGCCTGCCGGGATTCCGTCCCGGCAAGGCCCCCGCCGCCATGGTGCAGAAGCGCTACGGCAAGGAGATCGCCGACGAATTCAAGAACAAGCTCGTCGCCAAGGCCTACCGGTCCGCGCTCGAAAAGGAAAAGCTGGCGGTGCTGAACGTCGTCAACGTCGCCGAAGGCGAGATCGCGCCGGGCAAGCCGGCCGAAGTCACCGTGACGGTGGATGTCCGTCCCGAGATATCCGTGCCCGACACCGGGGACCTGGTCGTCGAACTCGACCCCACGGAGCCGACCGAGGCGGAGATCGACCAGATGGTCGAGGCGCTCCGGGCCGATCGCGCCGATTTCAAGACCGCCGAGCGGCCCGCCCAAAAGGGCGACTATGTGAAGCTGGCCTACGAGGGGCGGCTCGAGGGCAAGCCCATTGCCGATCTCGTTCCCGGCCAGCAGCTTTATGGCAAGGTGCCCCAGACCTGGGAGGAGGTCGAGGGGGCGCAGGGGGGGCATCTGCCCGGCTTGGGAAAGCATCTGGCCGGCGTGAAGGCGGGAGACCGGAAGAGCGTGCCGATTTCGTTTCCCCCCGACTTCGCCGCGGCGCCGGCGCTGGCCGGGCGGAATGCCGAGTACGACGTGGAAATCCAGGAAGTGCGCGAGCGTGTGCTCCCCGCGCTCGACGCGGCCTTCTTTCAGGCCCACGAGGTCGCCGATCTGGCGGCGCTGCGCGAGCAGATTCGCGGCAATTTGCGGCGGCAAAAGGAAATGGCGAACCAGAGCGCCCAGCGGCGCCAGGTGACCGACGCGCTGGCCAAGAAAGTCGAGTTTCCCGTGCCGGAGAGCCTGATCGACGCGGAAACCCAGGGCGTCCTCCGCCAATTCATCGAGGAGAACATGCGCCGCGGCGTGCCCGCCGAGCAGTTCGAGAAGGACAAGAAGGAGCTCTTTGCCGGCGCCCGCCAGGCCGCGGAACGCCGGGTCAAGCTGCAGCTGCTGCTGGCGAAAATCGCGGAGGAGCAGAAGCTCGAGGTGACGGAGGCCGATCTCGATCAGCAGATTTACCGCGAGGCGACCCGGTCCGGCAAGCGGCCCGAGGCCTACGCCCGGGACCTGGCGAAGAACCGCCAGCAGCTGCGCGCGCTGCAGGAGTCGATCATTTTCGACAAGGCGGTTGATTTCCTCGTCTCCAAGGCTAAGGTGCAGCAAAAGCAACCGGCTGCATCCTAATGAGCTACTACGTTCCGATTGTCCTTGAGAATACCGGCCGCGGCGAGCGGTCGATGGATATCTATTCCCGGCTGCTCAAGGACCGGATCATCTTCATCGGAACGCCGATCGACGACGGCGTCGCCAACCTGGTGATCGCCCAGCTGCTGTTCCTGCAGATGGAGGACGCCAAGAAGGACATCCACCTGTACATCAATTCGCCCGGCGGCGTGGTGACCGGGGGCATGGCGATCTACGACACGATCAATTTCCTGCAGTGCGACGTGGTGACCTATTGCATCGGCATGGCCGCCAGCATGAGCACGGTGCTCCTGGCCGCGGGCACCAAGGGCAAGCGCTTTGCCCTGCCCAACAGCCGCGTCATGATCCATCAGCCCTCCGGCGGCGCCGGCGGCCAGGCGGCGGACATCGCCATCGCGGCCAAGGAAATCCTGCGCTGGCGCCACACCCTGACGGCGGTGATCGCCAAGCATACGGGACGGACGCACGAGCAGGTCGAGCGCGATTCGGACCGCGACTACTACATGAGCGCGGCCGAAGCCAAGGACTACGGCATCGTGGATCACGTGGTCGAGAGCACCCGCGAGGCGAAAACCCTCGCGGAAAAGGCGGCCTGACCCCCGGGGGGGCGGGTTTCCCGACTTGCGGCGGGCGCGGCGGCCTCCATAGTCCATTCCCATGGCCAAATCGTCGCGCATGACCCTTTGCTCCTTTTGCGGGAAATCGCAGGCGGAGGTGAAAAAGATCATCGCGGGGCCGGGCGTCTACATCTGCGACTCCTGCGTCAACGTCTGCAAGACGATCATCGACCGCGAGGTGAAGCAGCCGGTGGTCGAGGCCAAGCCGACGATCCGCCTGGTCAAGCCCTCCGAGATCAAGAAGGTGCTGGACGATTTCGTCATCGGCCAGGAGCACGCCAAAAAGGTCCTGTCCGTGGCGGTGTACAATCATTACAAGCGGCTGCTGTTCGATTCCGGCCAGGGCGCCAAGGACCCGGCGGCGCTCTCGCCCGAGTTCAACGACGTCGAGATCGAGAAGAGCAACATCCTGCTCGCGGGGCCGACGGGTTCGGGCAAGACGCTGCTGGCGCGGACCCTGGCCCGCATCCTGGACGTGCCGTTCGCGATTTCCGACGCGACGACGCTGACGGAGGCCGGCTATGTGGGCGAGGACGTGGAAAACGTCGTGCTGCGCCTGCTGCAGAACGCGAACTACGACGTCAAGCGCGCCGAGTGCGGCATCATCTACATCGACGAAATCGACAAGATCCGCCGCACGACCGAAAACGTGTCCATCACGCGGGACGTCTCCGGCGAGGGCGTGCAGCAGGCGCTGCTCAAGATTCTCGAAGGCACGGTGTGCAATGTGCCGCCCCAGGGCGGGCGCAAGCACCCAAACCAGGAATACATCCAGATCAACACGACCAACATCCTCTTCATCTGCGGCGGCGCGTTTGTCGGCCTGGACCAGATCGTGAAGAAGCGGCTGGGCCAGCGCTCGCTCGGCTTCCACATCAACGCCGAGGACCGGGAGCTGTCGCCGGACGAGATGATGAAGCGGATCGCGCCCGAGGACCTGGTGCGCTTCGGCATGATTCCCGAGTTCATCGGCCGCCTGCCGGTCGTGTCCGTGCTGGACCAGCTGCAGGTCGCCGACCTGGAGAAGATCCTGCTGCGCACCAAGAACGCGATGGTCAAGCAGTACTCCAAGCTTTTCGCCATCGACGGCGTGCGCCTGCGCCTGACCTCGGATGCGGTCAAGGCGGTGGCGCAAAAGGCGATCGAGTTGAAGACGGGCGCGCGCGCCCTGCGCTCGATCATGGAGAATCTGATGCTCGAGGTCATGTACGACCTGCCGCAGCGCGACGACGTGTCCGAAGTCGTCATCGACGCGGGCGTCGTGGCCGGCCGCAAGCGGCCCATGCTGCGCCGCGCGACCAAGTCGGTCCCGGCCGAAAACGCGGCCTGAGCCGGCGCCGGGTGATTATCTACCCCGCGATTGATATCAAGGGCGGGCGCTGCGTGCGCCTGCTCCAGGGCCGTCCCGAGGCGGAGACGGTGTATGGCGACGACCCGGCGGAGATGGCGCGCTCGTTTCGCGACCAGGGCAGCGCCTGGGTGCATGTCGTCGATCTGGACGGGGCGTTCAGCGGCGAGCCGCGCAATGCCGCGGCGATCGGCCGGATCTGCGGGCTCGGCCTGGCCGTGCAATGCGGCGGCGGCCTGCGCACGCGCGCCGACGTGGACCGCCTGCTGGGGCTGGGCGTGCGGCGGGTGGTCATCGGCACCCGGGCGGCGGAGAGCGAGGGCTTCGTGGCCGAACTGGTGGCGGCCCATGGCGATCGCATCGCCGTCGGCATCGACGCGAAAAACGGCCGCGTGGCCGTGAAAGGCTGGGCCGATACGACCGCGGACGGCGCCCTGGAGCTTGCCCGGCGCATGGACCATCTCGGGGTCGCGACCATCATCCATACGGATATCGGCACCGACGGCATGCTCACCGGCCCCAACCTGCCGGCGCAGGCGGCCATGGCGGCCGCGGTGCGCGCCCGCCTCATTGCGAGCGGGGGCGTTTCCAGTCCGGGCGACGTCGAGCGCCTGGCGGAGCTGGCCCGGTCGCACCCGAACCTGGAGGGCGTGATCGTCGGCAAGGCCCTCTACGAAAAGCGGGTCACGCTGCCCGAGCTGCTGCGCCTGGCCTGAGCCGCGGCGCAGGCCGGCCGGAACGTCCCGGCCGGCGCGACGCCTCCGCGTCAGTCGAGGAAATAGACCTCGATGAGAACCTTGCCCGAACCCGAGGCTCCCGACACCATCGCCGTATATCCGCCGGGCGTCAGGGTCGCGACCAGGGCCTGATCCGCCGAGCCGACCGGCAGGGCGAAGGCGCCCACCGCCGAATAGACATTCGCGAGGTTGGCCGTGGTGCTCGTTCCGGTCTGCATCGGCGTGGCACTCCCCTGGCTCCAGAGGGTCAGCTGCGGGGCGGCGAGAAAGCCGGTGACCCCGAACGGCTGCAGGCCGGGTCCCACTGCGCGGATGAGGACGGTGCGCGGAACGCTCCCGCCGATGTAAAAGCCCGTCGTGGCCGTGGCGCCGGGATCCAGGGGCAGCAGGGTGGACACGTCCGTGATGGGGGATTCCGTGGCCTCCGTGTTGAGGGTGAACGTGCCGGTTTGCGTCACTCCGGGACTATAGGTGGCGACGAAGGTGCCGGCGGTGGCGCTGGTGAAGGTCAGCGCGATCGTCAGGGACCCTTCGGTGATGGTGGCCGTGTCCGCGCCCGTGCTGGCGTAGGTGTACGCGACCGGATTGGTGTAGGCCCCGCTTGGGCTGATCGAGTAATCCTGGCCG
>DASRSH010000249.1:0-6335 GCA_035656575.1 Opitutaceae bacterium | reverse complement strand
GCCGGGGCAGGCGGGGGCGGGTCGAGGCATCACAGGATGGATTCGGCCGTTCCAAAGACCCCGGCGGCGGCCGGACGTGCCTCGGGAATCGGCCCGGGGCGGCCCGGGGCGGCCCGCCAGCCCTCGCGCAGTTCGAGGGCGAGCCAGGCGAGGAGTGCCGCCGCGACCTGCAGGCCCAGACCGCGGCCGAGGGTGAAGCTGGAAAAGGGAGCGAAGCGGCCGGCGTTGCGCCGGCCCCAGGCGCCGCGCCGGCGCCGGGCCCGCGCGATCGCCGCCAGGCGGCGGTTGTAGAGCGCCATCAATGCGGCGGGCGGACCGGCGAAGGGCCGGGTGAAGGCGGGGATCTGGAGGGCGGCCGCCCCCCGGCGAAACACCTGCCGCACCGTGCCCAGATAGTACAGGCCAACGTCGAGGCGGAAGCCCACCCGCATCAGTTCGTGATCGCCCAGGTAGAGGTACTTGTCGCGATAGAGGGCGCGAAACCAACGCCAATAGCCGCGGACAAAGGCCTCGTTGTGGCGGGCGGCCAGCGGAGCGGGATCCTCGCCCCGGGCCGCCGCGTCGATCAGGGAGACGGCGCCGCAGACCGTGATCGCGATCCAGTCCATGCCCGGCGAATACAGCGGATCGAGAAAGCCGGCGGCGTCGCCCACGAGCACGGCGCCGTCGGTGGCCAGGCGTTCGCACACATAGGGCAGGTTGGCCCGGTAGTGGACGTCCTCGTCGCGCAGGCGGGCTTCGGCCAGCAGTTCGCGGGCGGCGGGATGGGTCAGCAGCAGGGCGCGCAGCCGGGCGCCGGGCGAAGGCCCGGGCGGAAGCTCGCACAGGCGCTGGTCGTAGACCACGCCGATGCTGACATCGCCGCCTTTCAGCGGGATCCACCAGGCCCACCAGCCGTACCCCGTGAGATGATTCGTGGCGCTGTTGCGGCCCGCGGGAACGCGGCCCGCCCACTGCGGGTGCAACTCCCCCCGCGCGCGCTCGTCCCAGGACTTCACCCCGGTCCACCGCGACCAGCAGGCCGCGATGGGGTGCTCGCGGTTTTGGCGCAGCCAGCGCTCCTGGCGGCCCAGCACCGCGGCCGGCCCGGAAGCGTCGACCACCCAGCGCGCCGCGCCGGTTTGCG
The DNA here is from genome assembly GCA_035656575.1 of Opitutaceae bacterium. Taxonomy (GTDB): domain Bacteria; phylum Verrucomicrobiota; class Verrucomicrobiia; order Opitutales; family Opitutaceae; genus Palsa-1447. The sequence goes on along the minus strand of DASRSH010000249.1, from coordinate 5,209 downwards.
GCGCGCCGTTCTCCTCCCATTCGACTGTCTGGTCGGCGCCCGAAGCCAGCTGGACGCCGCGGACTTTCACCCCGCGGCGCACCTCGGCGCCGGCCGCGGCGGCCTGGGCCAGGAGGTGTTCGTCGAGGACCGCCCGGTCGACCTGAAAGCCCGGAAGGGGCACGTGATAGCGCGGCCCGATCTCGCTGCAGTCCGCCAGTTCGGAGGTTTCCGCGTTCATCGCCCAATAGCGCAGGCCCTGTTTGGGCAGGTGCTTCTCCAGCAAATGATCGGTCAAGCCCAGGACCCGGCCCAGAAAGTAGGCGCTGACTTCAACGGTCGATTCGCCGACCTTCCGGCCGTGCCTAAGCGAGCGCTCCAAAATGAGAATGCGCCGCTGCGGGTCGCTTCGCAGGAGCAAACAGGCCGCGGAGGCCCCGGCAAGGGCGCCGCCGATCACGATCACATCCCAGCGCTGGCGGACGGCCTCCATAATCAGGCTTTGCCTGAGGCGCGGGCCCGGGTCAAACCTAACCTAACCGGCCGGGCCCGGGTCGAGCCGCGGCGCCGCGTGGAAGTGGCGCTGAAGCTGGCAGGCGACCAGAAACAGCCGGTAGCGCCACCACAAGGGCCAGGTCAGACGCGAATGCCCCGCGACGATGGACGTCATGCCCGGGCGGATGCCGAAGGGGATCTCGGGGCTCATGAAGGTTTCGAAGCTGGGGTCGTCGTAGAATGCGGCGATCAGGCGCTCGAAGGTGCGGGCATGCCGCTTGACCTGCCGGGTGTACCCGGCCGCCTCCCAGGGCCGGAGCCCGCGGCCGGCCGCGTGTGCCCGCGCGGCGAGCGCCACCGCCATCTCCGCGCTGGCCAGCGAGAGATAGACCCCCGAGGAGAAGATCGGGTCGCAAAACCCGGCGGCATCCCCAATCCGCATAAAGCGGCCGCTCGCCAGGCGCCGGTGAAAGTAGCTGTAGTCGCTGGCGGCGGAGAACGGAAGGACCGCGCTGGCGCCCGCCATCAGCTCGCGCATCTTGGGCGCCCGCTCAACGCTCGCCCAGAACCGGGCCTCGGGCGATTGGCGCGCGGCGGCAAACCGGTCGGCCGACTCGACCAGGCCCACGGAAGTCCGCGTTTCATCCAGCGGTATCAGCCAAAACCACCCATCATTGACGCGCACGACCACGGTGTGGCCCGCCGCCCGTCCCGCCGCGCGGGCCACGCCGTGAAAATGACTGAAGACGGCGACGCGCTTGGGAAAGCGCGGCGGGTCAAACTCCCGCGGGGCGGCGGTGCGCATGGCGTTCAGCCGGCCGCCGGCATCGAAAACCCACCGCGCCCGAACCGAGGCAGGCCCCTCGGTCGAAGCCAGGAGCAGGTCGAATCCGCCGGGCAAAGGAGAGATCCGCTCGACCCGCGTTTCCATGCGGAATTCCGCGCCCTGCTGCGCCGCGTGGTCGAGCAGGAGCTGGTCGAACCGGGAACGCTCCACCTGAAACGTGCTTTCCAGCCCCGCAACCAGGCTGCAGCGAAAATCGACCTCCTGCGACGCCGCGCCGTCGAAGGTATGAAAGATTCCCCCGTATTTCGGAAAGAATCCCGCGGCCTTCACCTTGGGCCACGCGCCGCTGCGCTGCAGGATGGCGTTGGCGGTGGGCAGCAGCGATTCCCCCACGCGGAAGCGCGGAAAACGGTCCTTTTCCAGCACCAGCACGCGCCAGCCGCGCTGCGCCGCCAGCGCGGCAGCTGTGGAGCCGCCAGGTCCGGCGCCCACAATGGCCAAATCATATGCGAAGCGGTCCGCAGTCACGAAGGGGAAGTTGCCCGATTGCGGACAGTATGCTTCTTTCGCTATTCGTGAAGCTCACATTAGCCCCCACCATGCTCTTCGTCGTGGGGCTCGCGGCCCTGCCGGCGCGGGCCGCGGCCCAGGTAACGGCGGGTCTGGTGGCGGCGGATGAGACAGTCGCGCCCGGCCAGCCCTTCGCCGTTGCGATCCACTTCGTTCATCGTCCCGGCTGGCACACCTACTGGCTGAACCCCGGAACGGGGGTGGCCACCTCCATCAAATGGACCCTGCCGCCGGGTTGGACGGCCGGCGACATCCTGTGGCCGGCGCCCCAGGTGATTCGGGACCGCTTGGGCGATGTCACGGGCAACGGTTACACCGGCGACTTGCTGCTGCCGGTCACGATCACGGCGGCCCCGAATGCATCCCCCGGGCCCGCGCGGCTGACGGCGGACGTCGACTGGCTGATGTGCCAGAATGTCTGCGAACCGGGAAGCGCGACGCTTGCGCTCACCGTGAACGTGGGGCCCTCGCCGGTCGTCAACTCCGAGTGGAGCGCCCCGATCCGGGCCGTGCTGTCGCGCCTGCCGCGGCCGGATCCGGCCTGGACCGTAACGGCCAGCCGGCAGGGGGGCACGGTGGTGCTGACGGTCGATCCCGGGCCGGAAGCGCGGGGGCATCCCGCCCCCGCGAGCCTGCATTTCTTTTCCGACGACAACCTGATCGGATTCGATCAGCCGCAGCAGATCGCCACCGACCGGGAGGGCGGTTACCTCCTGCGCCTGCCCGTCTCCCCGGACGGCCCGGCCGGCGCCACCGCGCTGCACGGCGTGCTGGTTTCGGCCCAGGGCTTCAACGCCCGGGAGCCGGCTCTCCGGATCGACGCTCCCTTTGCGGCGGATGCGGCGGCCGCCGCTCCGGCCGCTTCCGCTCCGGCCGCCGCTGCGCCCGGCGGCTTCGGACTGACGCTGATCCTGGCCGTGGTCGGCGGGCTGATCCTGAACCTGATGCCCTGCGTGTTTCCGGTCCTGGGCATCAAGGTCCTCGGATTCGTGCGGCAGTCCGGCCAGGACCGGCGCAAGGTCGTCGGCCATGCGCTGGTGTTCAGCGCCGGCGTTCTCCTTTCGTTCTGGGTGCTGGCCGCCGTGCTGCTCGTCCTGCGCCGCGGCGGGGCGGAACTGGGATGGGGATTCCAGCTTCAGTCGCCCGCGTTCATTTTTGGACTGGCGGCAGTCATGCTGGTGTTCGCGCTGAACCTGAGCGGCGTCTTCGAGTTCGGGCTGACGGCGACGGGGGTCGGGTCCGGATTGCAGGACCGGTCCGGATTTGCGGGTTCTTTCTTCACCGGCGTGCTGGCCACCCTGGTGGCGACGCCCTGCAGCGCTCCGCTGGTCGGTCCCGCGCTCACGGCCGGCCTGGCCTTGTCCCCGGTCCAGTCCTGGCTCGTGTTCACGGCGCTGGCCCTCGGCCTGTGCGTGCCTTACCTGCTCCTGTCCGCCTTTCCCGGCGCGGTCAAGCTGCTGCCCCGTCCGGGCGCATGGATGGAAACATTCAAGCAGCTCATGGCGTTTCCCCTTTATGGCACCGTCGCGTATCTGGCCTGGGTCCTGGCCGGGCAGGTGCCGGAAGGCGCCTTCCTCAACTGCCTGCTCGGACTCGTCATTCTGGCGCTGGGCATCTGGATTTACGGGCGGTTCCATGCCCCCGGCGCGTCGCCCGGACGGGCGCTGTTCGGCTTGATCGGGGCCCTCGTCGTGCTGCTGGCCGGCGCGTGGATCGGCTGGCCGGCGCCGCCGCCGCCCGATGCGATCGTCTGGGAGAAGTGGAGCCCCGAAGCCGTGTCGCGGCTGCGGGCCGAAGGGCGGATCGTCTATGTCGACTTCACGGCCCGATGGTGCGCCACGTGCCAGGCCAACAAGAAGGTCGTGTTCCACTCCAGCGAGGTTCTGCGCGCCTTTCGCTCGAAGCATGTCGCCACCCTGCGCGGAGATTGGACCAACCAGGATCCGGCGATCACCGCCGAATTGCAGAAGTACCACCGCAGCGCCGTGCCATTCAACCAGGTTTGGCTGCCCGAGCACACTCAGCCCGAGCTGCTTCCGGAGCTGCTGACTCCGGGCGTCGTGCTCAAGGCGGTTTCCAGCGGCTGACGTGGCGCGCCCTGCTCACACCCGGGCGGTCGGGCAGATGGTCGCGGCCGCGCTGCTCTGGAGCCTGGGCGGACTGCTCATCAAGTCGGTCGCCTGGAGCGGCCTCGCCGTGGCGGGCGGCCGCGGCCTGATCGCAGCCATCTTCCTGGTTCTCGCGCACCGGGGGCTGCGCTTTCATTTCTCGCGCGATCAGGTCCTGGCCGCGATCGGATACGCCGCCTGCACCGTCCTCTTTTGCGCGGCCAACAAGCATACCTCGGCGGCCAATGCCATCCTGCTGCAGTACACGGCTCCGGTCTGGGTCGCCCTGGCGGGCGCGTGGTTTCTGGGGGAAAAGGCCGACCGCCATGACTGGCTGGCGATCGGAGTCGTCCTGGCGGGGCTCGTCCTTTTTTTCGCCGACAGCCTCGATCTGTCCCACGCTTACGGCAATGTGCTCGGCCTGCTCAGCGGATTCGCCTTTGCCGGAATGACGATCGCCATGCGGCGGCAAAAGGACGGTTCTCCGGTCGAGTCGATCATTCTTGGCAACCTGATTGCCTTCGCGGTCGGCCTGCCGGCCATCATCACGGCCCCGGCGCTCTCCGCCCGGGGCTGGCTCGCGCTGCTCGTCTTGGGCGCGGTGCAGCTTGGGGTGGCCTACACGCTCTACGCCCGCGCCATCAAGGAGGTCACCGCCCTCGAGGCGGTGCTCCTGCCCGTCATCGAGCCCATCTTAAATCCGCTCTGGGTGCTGCTGGCCTTGGGCGAAAAGCCCGCGCCGCTGTCGCTGGCCGGCGGCGTGCTGGTTCTGGCCGCCGTGACCCTGCGGGCCGTGCGGTCGATCCGGCAGGGCGGACGGATCACGCCGGCCGTGGCGGAGGTTTCCACTGGATGAGGACGTTGGCGACGGTGATGAGGCCGCCGCCGACCAGAAGGCTGGCGGTCACGCGCTCGTCGGAGTAGGAGATGCCGGCATAGCGCGCGAGCACGGCAGGGGCGCACAGGGCCAGAAGCGAGCCGAAGATCGGCTCGAAGCAGTAGATCAGTCCCGCCTCGGTGGCCGACACTTCCCGCTGCCAGCGATTCATGATGAGGTAGGTCAGCAGCGTGCAGGCGGCCGCCAGCACGAGGGTCAATCCGAGCCACGGAGCGCTCGTGAGCACCGGGCGCCAGGCGGCCCATGAAGGCGCGGCGGCGGCGGCCAAGGCGCCAAAGACGATCGACTGGACGGTCATCATGACGGCGGTTATCGGCAAGACGCGGTTGCGCCGGTAGGCGGGATGGTCGAGCCACAGGATCTGGCCCATGA
>DASRSH010000248.1:0-17827 GCA_035656575.1 Opitutaceae bacterium | reverse complement strand
CTCAGTCCCCGGCCAATCCCCGGATGAAGGTACCGGCGCGCGGTCCGCGGATGGCTCCGCGCGCTATGCCTGCTGTCGTCGCGAGCTTCGGCTAGCAGGTGTCGCCGGGCTCACGTGGCTGCTTAAGCAGCCAATGGCATTGCTTCGTAGTTGCCTATTATTGGTTCGAAGGGGTTTTAGCGAGAGGCCTCCGACTCTCGACAGGCAGCGCCGCACTCACTCCAAGGGTCGAATCCAGAACACCCCCGTAAAGGGAAGAAAGGGACACGATCGGTTCGGCGGTGCCGAGCGATCAAAGAACGTGGAGGAGCAGCCTAGGCCCGCGCGGGCGGATTGCAAGGGAGCGTGAGATGGTATTCTCTCTGCCTCATGCGACGCTTTCTTTTCGCCGCCGCGCTCGCGGCCCTGCTTGCCCTGCCTTCGCTCTCCGCCTCCGCCGATACCGTCACCTTCAAGGCGCCGCGGCCGCGCCTCAGCCCCCACGATACCGCCAGCGCCTCCGGCGCGGGGCTGCCGGTGGTGATTGTCTATGGCCGCCCGCACACCGCGGATCCGCACACCGGGGCCATCCGCACGGTCTGGGGCGGGCAACTGGTGCCGGTCGGCCAGGTGTGGCGCACGGGCGCGGACGAGGCGACGCTGCTCATCACGGGAAAGACCCTGACTCTCGGCGACGGTCCGGCCACCGTCACGCTGCCGGCCGGCGCGTATTCGCTGTACACGCTGATGGTGTCACCGGATGAGGCGAAGCTGATCGTCAACCACCAGGTCGGCCAATGGGGCACCCACTATGACCCGTCGCAGGACGTGGGGCGCGTGCCGCTGCACGAGGACACGCTGGAGCCTGCCGTGCACCAATTCACGATCGCGGTGCAGAAGACGGGCGCGGCCAGCGGGGTGATCAAGCTGCAGTGGGAAAGCAAGCAGTTCTCGGTCCCGTTCACGGTCACGGACTGACGGCCGGCAGGCCGGCGCACAGTTCGATCGCATTGCCGTCCGGGTCGGTGAGAAAGAGCTGAAGGACGCCGTCCGGACGGCGCTGGGGGCCGGAAAACCGGGCGCCGCGGGCGCGCAGCGCCCGCTCCGCCTCCGCGATGTCGGGCACCCAGAGCGCCAGGTGCCCCTCGCCCGGCGGCCCCTCGCGCTCCCCGATCAGGTGCAGCTCCTGGTGCTGGCCGAGGCGAAACCAGGCTCCGGGAAAGGGGAAGGCGGGCCGCTCGATCTCGGGCAGGCCCAGAACATCGCGATAATAGGCGATGCTCGCGGGCACATCGCGCACGGCGATGGCCACGTGGTTCAACTCCAGGATCTTCATGGCCCAACCTGCGGGAGACTCGCGGCATGTCAAAGCGGGGGCATTGGAAGGTTGACGGGCGCTACTGAACGAACGATCAGTACACCATGCCCGAACATCCTTCCGCCGCCGGGCGGCGTCCGCGCGGCCGGGGCACCGCCCTCAATCCCAGCGGCCGTTTCGAGGCGCTCCGGCTGACGCCGGATCCGGACTTCGACCCGGCCGAGCTTCCCGCGCCGCGGACGCAATTCTTCCCCGATTCCGCGGAGTCGCTCATCACCTACAACGACAGCCCGGACGTCGGATTCACGGCTTCGCTCAACATCTATCGGGGCTGCGAGCATGGCTGCTCGTACTGCTTCGCCCGGCCGTTCCACGAGTATCTCGGCCAATCCGCGGGACTGGACTTCGAGACGAAGATTTTCGTGAAGACGGATGCGCCGGCGCTGCTGCGCCGCGAGCTCTCGCACCGGCGCTGGAAGCCGCAGGGGGTGGTCATGAGCGGGGTGACGGACTGCTACCAGCCGGCCGAGCGCTCGTTCAAGCTGACGCGGGCGTGCCTGGAGGTCTTCGCGGAATTTCGAAACCCGGTGTCGATCATCACCAAGAACGCGCTCGTCACGCGCGATATCGGCGTGCTCGCGGAGCTGGCTAAGTTCGGAGCCGCGCGGGTGTTTCTTTCCGTCACGACCCTCGATGCCCACCTGGCGCGGCGGATGGAGCCGCGGGCGGCGGCGCCGGATTTCCGGCTGCGGGCCATCCGGGAATTGAGCGCGGCCGGCATTCCCGTCGGCGTCATGGTGGCTCCCCTCATCCCGGGGCTGACCGACGTCGAAATGCCGGCGATTCTCGCCGCGGCCCGCGACGCCGGAGCGCGGTGGGCCGGCTACGTGCTGCTGCGGCTGCCCCATGGGGTGAAGGACATCTTCCTCGCCTGGCTGGACGAAAACGAGCCGTCGAAAAAGGCGCGCATCATCGACCGGCTGCGCGAGTGCCGCGGCGGCCGGCTGTACGACGCCCGCTGGGGCGTGCGGGGCAAGGGCACCGGCATCATGGCCGAGCAGCTCGGCCAGTTGTTCCAGGTCGCCGCCAGGCGCTGCGGCTATGCCGATGAGGTGCCACCCCTTTCCTTCGCTCATTTTCGCGTGCCCGGCCGGCCGCGGCAGCTCGACCTCATTCCGGGTTTTTAGGGGACGGGAACTTGCGGGGTCGGGCAGGTACGATGAACGGACAGCGACCGCTCAAATTATGGCTCCATCACGGATTTGGAAAGGTCACTCCTACCCGCTCGGGGCGACCTGGGTCGGCACGGGAGTGAATTTCGCGGTGTTCTCCGAGAACGGCACCGGCGCCGAACTCTGCCTGTTCGACCACCCGGACAGCGGAGAGCCCACGGCGCGGGTGCGCATGGCCGAGCAGAACGACCATGTCTGGCACGTCTTCCTGCCGGACGCGAAGCCGGGGCAGCTTTATGGCTACCGCATCGAGGGGCCGTGGGCCCCCAACGAGGGCCACCGTTTCAATCCGGCGAAGCTGCTGCTCGATCCGTACGCCAAGGCCATCGCGGGCCAGGTGAAATGGGGCGACGAAATGTTCGGCTATGCGATGGGCAGCGGCGAGGATGCGGACCTGCACCGCGACGATCGCGACAACGCGGCTCTCATGCCGAAATCCGTCGTCATCGATCCGCGCTTCGACTGGGGCAAGGACCGCCGGCCGCGCACGCCGCTGGCGGAGACCATCATTTACGAGGCGCACGTGAAGGGATTCTCCAAGCTGATGGGATCCATTCCCGAGAACCTGCGCGGCACCTATGCGGGCCTGGCGCATCCGGAGGCGATCCGCTATTTCAAGAACCTGGGCGTCACGGCGGTCGAACTGCTGCCGGTGCACCAGCACGTCGACAGCAAGCATCTGCTCGACAAGGGCCTCGTCGACTATTGGGGCTACAACACCATCGGCTTCTTCGCCCCCGAGCCGAAATACTCCAGCGGGGGCGACATGGGCGGGCAGGTCCAGGAATTCAAGGCGATGGTCAAGGCGCTGCACCGCGCGGGCCTGGAGGTGATTCTCGACGTCGTCTACAATCATACGGTCGAAGGCAACCACCTCGGGCCCACCCTCTGCTTCCGCGGGGCCGACAACGCGGCCTACTACCGCCTGGTGGCGGACAACCGCCGCTACTACAACGACTATACCGGAACGGGCAACACGCTGAACGTCGTTCATCCGCGCGTCCTGCAGCTGATCATGGACAGCCTGCGCTATTGGGTGACGGAGATGCACGTCGACGGCTTCCGCTTCGACCTGGCGTCGACCCTCGCCCGCGAGCTCCACTCGGTCAGCCGGCTTTCCAGCTTCTTCGACGTCATCCACCAGGATCCGGTCATCTCGCAGGTGAAGCTGATCGCCGAGCCGTGGGATGTCGGCGAGGGCGGCTACCAGGTCGGAAACTTTCCCGTCCTGTGGGCGGAATGGAACGGCAAGTACCGCGACGTCGTGCGGCGCTATTGGAAGGGCGACGCCGACCAGACCAATGAATTCGCCTACCGGCTGTGCGGCAGCTCCGACCTGTACGAGAGCAGCGGCAAGAAGCCGACTGCGAGCATCAACTTCATCACCGCGCACGACGGGTTCACGCTCCGGGACCTGGTTTCGTTCAATGACAAGCACAACGAGGCCAACGGCGAGGACAACAAGGACGGCGACAACAACAACGCCTCGTGGAATTGCGGCCACGAGGGGCTCGACGCCCCGGAGGACGTCCAGGCCCTGCGCCGGTGCATGCTGCGCAATTTCATCTCGACCCTGCTGCTGTCGCAGGGCGTGGCGATGCTGCGCGGCGGCGACGAGTTCGGCGGCACGCAGAAGGGCAACAACAACGCGTACTGCCAGGACAACGAGATTAGCTGGCTGAACTGGAATTGGGACGACACCGCCCGCAGTCTCTATGCCTTCACCCGCGATGTGATCCGCTTTCGGCGGGAGCATCCGATCTTTCGCCAGCCGCGCTTTTTCCAGGGCCGCGACATCCGCGGCAACGGCATCAAGGACATCACCTGGATCGGGGTGAACGGGCAGGAAATGACCGACGAGGAGTGGAAGACCGGCTTCGCCAAGGTGCTGGGCGTCATGCTCTGCGGCGACTCCCTGATGGTGACGGACTTTTACGGCGAGCGGATCGTGGACGACACGTTTGTGCTCTACTTTAACGCGCATCATGAAGCCGTGCCGATCCGCCTGCCGGGCGACGCCTCGGTGCGCTGGCAGCTCACGATCGACACGGCGCGCGAGGATGGCTTTCCCGCGCGCGGCCGGGGCAAGACGGGCGGCACCAAGGTGGCCCTGCGGCCCCGCTCGCTGTCGGTGTTCCGCCAGGCGACGGGCAGCGACGACGAGGCTCGGCGCGCGCCCAGCGCGTATCCGCCGCATCCCGAGCCGCCGCCGCCCGAGCCGGCGGCCGAACCGGCCAAGACGGACATGCTGGGCGGCCCATCCGAGAGCCCGGGCTCTCCCATCGATTCGGGGGACGCCTCCCAAACGCTGCCGCCGGAAGCCGCCGGCGGCGGCTCATCCTGAAATGGCGGATTCCACGGCCATCGGCGCCCGCGTGCGCCCCGGCGGCGGCGTGGACTTCGGCGTCTGGGCTCCCGATCACGCGCGCATCGAGGTCGCGATCGGGCCGGATGGGCGCCATCCGGTCCGCGTAATCGCGCTTGCTCGTAATGCCCAGGGAGTGTTTTCCGGCCACGATCCCGCGGGGCGGGCCGGCGACCGCTACGGCTTTCGCATCGACGGCGCGGCCGAGCGCGCGCCCGATCCCGCTTCGCGGTTTCAGTCGGAGGGAATCGACGGCCCCTCCGAAGTGGTCGATCCCGGGGCCTATGCCTGGCGGCACTCGCAGTGGAAGCGCCCGGCGGCCAAAGGCCGGGTCCTGTACGAACTTCACGTCGGCACCTTCACTCCGGAGGGGACCTTCGCCGCCGCCGCCGCCCGGCTGGGCGCCATCGCGGAGCTCGGCGTCAACACGATCGAACTCATGCCGGTCGGGGACTTTCCCGGGCAGCGGAACTGGGGCTACGACGGCGTCATGCTCTATGCTCCGGCCCGGTGCTACGGCCGTCCGGATGACCTGCGCGCTTTGGTCGACGCCGCCCACGGCCTGGGTCTCGCCGTCGTGCTCGACGTGGTCTACAATCATTTCGGGCCGGTGGGAAACCCGCTGCACCGCTACTCCGAGCGCTACAACCACGCGGAAAAGGAGAGCCCCTGGGGCCGCAGCTTCAATTTTGACGGGGAGGGTTCCGCAGCCGTGCGGCAGTTCTTCGTCGGAAACGCCGCGTACTGGCTCGACGAGTTTCATTTCGACGGGCTGCGTCTGGATGCGACCCACGCCATCCACGACGACTCCCGCCGCCACCTGCTGGCGGACATCGCGGCGGCCGCCGCCGAGCGAGGCGCCTTCACCATCGCCGAGGACGAGCGCAACGAAGCCAGGCTCGTGACCGGGGCCGACGCGGGGGGCTACGGACTGGACGCGGTGTGGGCCGACGATTTTCACCACAGCGTGCGCGTGGCGCTGACCGGCGACCGCCACTCCTATTTCGCGGGCTACACGGGGGACGCGGCGGAGCTCGCCGACATCCTGCGCCATGGCTGGATGTACCGGGGGCAGGTGTTCCCGCCGTCGGGAAAGTCGCGGGGCACCCCCTGCGATCAGCTGCCGCCGGAGCGGTTCGTCTATTGCGTCAACAATCACGACCAGACGGGGAATCGCGCCCTGGGCGAGCGCCTGAGCGCGCTCGCCTCTCCCGCGGGCTACCGGGCCGCCGTCGTGCTTCTCTGCCTGAGCCCCTATACGCCCATGCTCTTCATGGGCGACGAATGGGGCGCCGGGACCCCGTTCCTGTTCTTCTGCGACCATCCCGGCGAAGTCGGGGCGAAGATGCTGTTCTACCGCAAAAAGGAATTCGCGGCGCAAGGCGAGGAGGTGCTGGCCCGGATGTCCGATCCCCAGTCCGGCGAGGCGTTCCGCGCCTCCCAGCTGGCGTGGAGAGAACGGGACGAGGGCGCGCACGCGCAAATGGTCCGGCTGCACCGCGACGCGCTGCGGCTGCGCGCCGAGCACCCGCATTTTCAGAATCCTCCGCGTTCCGACTGGGAGGCCGCCGCCGCGGGCGGCGCGGTCCTGCTGCGCTGGCGGCAGGCCGCGGGCGACTGGCTGCTCATCGTCTCGCTCAAGAGCCGGGCGGCGGGGCCGGTCGAGCATGGGCTGGCGCATCCGCCGGGCGGGCATTGGCAGCCGGTCCTGAGCAGCGAGGATCCCCGGTATGGCGGGGCGGCGGCCGCGGAAGCCGCCGCCGGCGTCCCCGTCGTCGGAGGACCCGCCGCCGTCCTGTTCCGCCAAAGCTGAACCCCTGTCTGCCATGGCCCTGCGCGACGCCCAACACATCCCCCGCTCGACGTACCGGATGCAGCTCAATCCGCAGTTCACGTTCGCGGACCTGCAGCGGCGGGTGGGCTACCTGGCCAAGCTCGGCATCAGCGACTGCTATGCGTCGCCGATCCTCCAGTCGATTCCGGGCAGCACCCATGGCTACGACGTGGCCGACTACCGGCGCATCAATCCCGAATTGGGCGGCGAGCCGGCGTTCCTCGCCTGCGCCGCGGAGCTGGCGGCGCACCGGATGGGCCTGCTCGTCGACTTCGTGCCCAATCATATGGGGATCAGCGGCCCGTTCAACGCGTGGTGGAACAACGTGCTGGAAAATGGGCGGCATTCGGCCTATGCGCGCTTCTTCGACGTCAACTGGCGGGGCACGAACAGCACCGAGCGTCCGCGCATCCTGGTGCCCGTGCTGGAGGACCAGTACGGCATCGTGCTCGAAAAGGGCGGGTTGAAGATCGAATACGAGGGCGGCGGCCTGCGGATCGCCTCCGGACCGCTGTACTTCCCGCTCAACGCGGCCGCCTATTCCGCGGTGCTCGCCCCCGTGGTGGAGGATGCCGGACTGCCCGCGGAGGACCGGCCGAAACTGCAGGAGCTGCTGCAGGGTTTTCGCCAGCTGGAGCCGGCGGCGTACGCCTGGACGGCCAATCCCGAAGCTCCGGGGCAGCTCAAGGAGCTCAAGCAGCGGCTTGCCGCCGTGCTCGCCGGGAGCGAGGCCGCGCGGAAGCGCCTGGAAGCGCAGCTCGCGCAGTTCAACGGCCGGCCGGGCGATCCGCGAAGCTTCGATGCGCTCGATCAGATCCTGTCGGTGCAGTGCTACCGCCTCGCGCGCTGGAAGACCGGCATCTACGCGGTCAACTACCGGCGCTTCTTCGCCATCGACACGCTGATCGGCCTGCGGATGGAGAATCCGGAGGTGTTCGCCGAAAGCCACGCGCTGGTCGCGCTGCTGCTCAAGGAGCGCAAGATTACCGGCCTGCGCATCGACCACATCGACGGACTGTGGGATCCGCAGCAGTACCTCGACCAGCTGCAAAAGCTGCGTCCGCCGCCGGCGGACGGCGCCCCGGACGCCCCGCTCTACGTCGTGGTCGAAAAGATCCTCGAACGCGGGGAGAACCTGCCGGCGACCTGGGCCATGCATGGCACGACCGGGTATGAATTCATCACCCAATGCGCCGGCCTGTTCACGCGCGCCGAGGCCAAGAAGGATCTCACGCGGATCTATCGCGACTTCACCGGCGAGAGCGCCGACTACGCCGATCTGGTGTACGAGAAGAAGCGGCTGGTCCTCAGCGAAATGTTCGTCAACACCCTCACCCAGCTCACGGCGGGGCTGTTTGTCCTCCTGACCGAGGACCGCCACTGGCGCGATCTCACGCGGCCCGAACTGGCGATCGCCGTCCGCGAGCTGGTGGCCGCCTTTCCCGTGTACCGCACCTATCGGCGTCTGGGGCAGCCGGTGAGCGAGCAGGATCGCCGCTTGGTCGACCAGGCCTTCGCCGAGGCCGCACGCCGCAATCCGCGCTTCGACGTGCAGACGCTCGCGATCGTGCGGGATGTCCTCAACGGCGCCTACCCCGAAGCCGGCTGCGCGCCGGAGCGGCGCGAACAGATCGAGCGCTGGGTGCTCAGCTTTCAGCAGTACAGCGGCGCCATCATGGCCAAGTCGGTCGAGGATACGGTGTTCTACCTCTACAACCGGCTGATCGCGCTCAACGAGGTGGGCGGCGACCCGGCGGAATTCGGGCTCAGCCTGGAGGATTTCCATGCGTCCAATCGCGAGCGCGCCGTGCAGGCGCCCCACGGCCTGATCGCCACGTCCACCCACGACAACAAGATGAGCGAGGACGTGCGCGCCCGCCTCTACCCCCTGGCGGAGGTGGCGGACGAGTGGCGCAGCTGGCTGCTCGAGTGGCGCGGCCTCAACCAGACCCACAAGACGACGATCGACGGCCACCCGGCGCCCGACGCGAACGAGGAATACCGGTTGTACCAGGCCCTGCTCGGCGCGTGGCCGCTGGACGCCGAGGTGCCGGACGAGGACTTTCGCCGGCGCATCCGCGAGTACTTCCGCAAGGCCGTGAACGAGGCCAAGCTCAACACGACCTGGGTCGAGCCGAACGAGGCGTGGCTCGAGGCGGGAGACCGCTTCATCGACCGCATGCTCAGCCCCGACACGGGCGGCGCGTTCCTGGCGAGCCTCGCGCCCAAGGCCGCGCGGCTGGCCCACTACGGCATGGTCAACAGCCTCGCCCAGACCACGCTCAAGCTGACGTGTCCCGGCGTGCCCGATTTCTACCAGGGCAACGAGGTCTGGGACTTCAGCCTGGTCGACCCGGACAACCGCCGGCCGGTGGACTTCGACGCGCGCGAACAGCTCCTGGACCGCGTCAATGTCCGCGAGCCCCGCGAATTGCTGCAAAACTGGAAGGATGGAGCCGTCAAGCTGCGGGTCGTGCACCGGCTGCTGCAGTTTCGCAGCCAGCGCCCCGGCTTGTTCGCGTTTGGCGACTACACCCCGCTCGAACTGCAGGGCCCCCACGCCGCGCACGCGGCGGCGTTCCTGCGGCGGGAGGGCGACGACCGGCTGATCGTCACCGTGCCGCGCCAAACCGCGCGGCTGGGCTGCCCGCCGGTCGGCCTGCTGTGGGCCGACACGGTCCTCTCCCTGCCCGAGGAACTGGCCCCGGCGGGCGAATGGCGCGAATTGATCACCGGCCGCGCGCTGGCCGTGGCCGCCAAGCTGCCGCTCGCCGACCTGCTGGCGGAGTTCCCTGTGGGGGTCCTCTACCTAAGGCGGGGGGGGAACGTAGGCGTCTAGGGCCAGCCCCAGCATGTTCAGCACCATCTGCTCGGCCGCCGGATCGTAGTGCGCCGAGGGGGCCAGGCGTCCGGCCGTCTCCAGCTGGGAAAGGATGAGCACGCCCTTGCCCGCGCCATAGCCGATCTCCACGACCGGGGTGCGCGCCAGATCCGCCCCGGCGACCACCAGGGGCACGATCGAGCGGGCGCCGACGCGGCCGGCGGCGTGGTAGGCCGCGGTCATGTCGAATTGCCGCACCGGCGCATTGAAATTGAGAATGCTATTCAACACCGGCTGGTCGTGCGCGATGTCCCGCAGCCGGGCGCGCAAGTCGGCCACGGCGCCGGCGTCATCGGGCTGGGACGAGAAGGCATACTGGCCCTGCAGTTCATAGGCGTACCCGGGGCCGCGCATCACCTGGTAGCCCTGCGCGCCGCGGCGGGTCCACAGGCCAAAGACCGCCCGCGCCGTCAGCCCCGTCACCTCCATCAGCTCCTCCGGCACGATGGTTCCCGCCTGCCCGCCGTTCCAGCGCCAGCCTGCGTCATAGGGAAGCTGATACCACAGGCCGCCTCCTTCCGGGGACGGATGGATGAAGCTTTCCGCCGCGCCGGCCGGGCGGAACGCGGCCGTGACGCCGCTGGGCAGGCGCACGTGAACCACGCCGCCGGCCGAGCCGGGCGGCCGGCCCACGTCCAGCCACACAATGGACCGGCCCGCGGCCAGCGCATTCGTCCAGGGCGCCATCGCCTCGGGGCCGCCGGCGACCACGCGGTCCCAGGCCTTCCGCCCCAGGAGCACCAGACCGGAGTCGACATCCTTCAAATCGACCACGTGAAATCCGTCGCGCTGCAGCATCGACCACAGCTCCGGCTCGTCCCCCGGCACGCCGATGGTCCGTCCGGACAGCGGAGGCGAGGGCGAGGGCGTCACGGTCCGGACCGGCCGGAACGAAATGGCCGGAGGTCCCGAACCGTCCGCCGCGCGCAGGGTGGATGACAGCATCCACTCCCCCGCGAGCGCCGGCAGGGTGAGCCTCGCCGTGACGGCGGTCCGGCCCCCCGCCGGGACGTGCGCCCGCACGACGGTCTGGCTGGCCAGGCCGCCGTCCGCCGCCGCGCGCAGCGCAACGTCCGCCGACACGGTGCGGTCCCGCGGCGTGTCGTTGAGGAACACCACCGGGACGCGGACGGTCGCGCCGGGCGCGAAGTCCGAGTCCCAGAAATCGAGGATCGCGGTCAGCGGGGCATTCGCCGCCGCGAGCGCATCCCACACCGGCTTGCGCACGGCGTCGGCCAGGTGTCCGATATAGCCGTGGTAGCGCGCCGGCGGACTGCTGAGCACGCACAGGGGCGCGATCGCCGCCGCCCCCCGCAGGCGCGCCGCTTCGGCGACGTGAGCGCAAAGCCGCGCCTGGAGCACCAGGCGCTGGACGCTGCTCTGGCGGGGCCCCAGATAACGGATGATCTGCGCGCGGACGGAAGCGGATTCGGAAGGCTTGCCCTCGCCGTCCAGGAATATGCCGCCGAAGCTGTCGACGGTCCCCGGGGCGGCGCCCACCCGCGCGACCACGCCGTCGCGGTCGCACAGGTCCAGCAGCCGGCGGGGCGGCCGCTCCCCGCAAAAGAGGATGAAGTTCGCGCCATAGGCGCGCAGCGGCTGGATCACGGCGCGTTCGAACCAGCCCGCGTCAAAGGCCAGCTCGGCCGACTCCGGATCGCACAGCCATTCGTGCCAGGCGACTTGGACGCCGCGCAGTTCGAGCGCGCGGCCGTTCAGCTCCCAATGGCCTCCGGCCATGCGCAGGTCGCGCCAGATCCAGGGCTCGTCGCGCGAATCCACGAGGCCCTGCGCCGTCCGCAGGGCCACGCGCAGGCGGTAGACCCGCGGATGCGCCGGAGACCACGGAACGCAGCCGGCCGGAACGGCAATTCGCGCCGTGCCGGCGTCCGCGGGCGCCGGGGGAGATTCCGCCACCAGGGTGGCGCCGTCCCAGATCTGGGCGGCGACCTTCGCGCCGGTGGTAACGCCGCCGCACGTCCAGCGCACGGCGAGCGTGCGGGCGGGCCAGTCGCACTGCGAGGAGAGCGTTTCGATCCACCCCCGCCCCGAAAGATGAAGATCCACATCGTCCCAAAGGTCCGCCGAAACGTCGGTGGAGCTGGGGAGGGACGCGGGCGGCGCCGGCGGCTGGAGGGAAACTTCAAGGACGAGGATGGCGCCCGGGGCCGCAAGATTCGCCGGCAGAACGGCGTGCCAGGCGCCCGCGCCATCGTCCGCGACGGAAACCGCCTGCCCTTGAAGGGAGACGCCCGGGGTGCCCCGGGCGCCGCGAAAGCGCAGGATCGCCGTGGTCCACGCGCCGCCGGGGAACTGCACCACCCGGCGAAACCAGGGACTCTTTGGGGTGGGCAGCGTGGGATCGGCACCCAGCCCCGGCACGTGAACGGTCCCGTTGTAGGCGTGTTCCATCCCGAAATCCCACGTGCCGTCGAGCGACACGTTCGAACCCCGCTCGGCGGCGCGCGTGGCGCCGGCGGCGAGCATCAGGCCCAGGACGAAGGTGAGAAGGCGAGAAGTCAGGCTGCGAGGACGGGGAAACGCCCCCGCAGCCTGACCCTTTTTACCCATTGGTCCCCTGTCGAGGCCATAAATCGGGGAACCGCGTGGAACAGGGAAGACAAAAAACGTCAGCCTATTATCAGCATTATTGGAATTGCCACCCCGTTGCACTCGCGCCCAAAGCCGTCCGAGGGACAGGGCCTGACCCCGGTGCCGAGGCCGCTTGCCGTCGGGCCAACGCCGCGCGACACTCGGGCCAATGCTCCGAGTGTATCTGCCGCCCAATCTGGCCGCCACGGCCCCAAAGGACGCGATCGCGGTGCGGGTGGACTTGGAGCTGCCTCCGTCCCCGGGACTTCCCGACACGGATATCTTACCGGCCCTGGCGTTGTTGCAAAAGTGGATCGGCGGGGGCGGGGCTCCCGGCCCAAGGCTGTTTCTTCAGCTGACCCGCGCCCAGCTTTCGGCCCTGGTGGCCGCATTGCGCGGTCAGCCGCGCTTTTCCTGGGCCAATGCCACCGACCGCAGCATTCCTTGGTCGGGAGCGGAGCTGGCGGGGGTCTCGCCCCTCCTTCAAGTTTCCGCGGCGCTAACCGCCGCCCCTAATCCCTCAGGAGGGGGTCGACCGCCCGCCCCGGAGGGGGAAAATCGTTCGGCCGCCCGCGGCCCCGCCGGCCGGCCCGGCGGCCCCTCCCCCGCCCCGGGACCGCGCATGGTCGTCGACGGCTCCGAGCACTTCCTCGCCATCACCTTGCCGCCGCGCGAACACCCCACGTACGCGCGCGCGCTGGATCTGGTCAAGACGCACGGCTTCCTTCCCGAGCCTTCGAATGGCAAGTGGTGGCTGCGGGACCGGCACAAAACCCTGGGCTTTCTCGCGGAGTTTCGCCCGCGGCTCGAGCGCGACTTCGGCGCGGCGTTCACCCCCGGGTTCCTGCAGCGCACCGCGCACATTGCGCCCGCGCAGGTCGAGGCGGCCGCGGCGGAGTCCGGCGACGGCTACGAGGTGACGGTCGGACTGCGCGCCGACGGCGCGAGCGAGGCCGATCTGCGCACGGCGATCCTGACCGGCCGCTCCTACGCCGAAGCGGGCGGGCGCATTATTCTGCTCGGGCCGGAGGCCCTGGCGCGCCTGGCCCGGGCCCAGCAGGCATTGAGCGGCGATCCCGCGGCGCCCGTGGCCCCGCGCCAGACCCGGCGCATTCCGGCGGCGCAGGCGGCCGAGGCCGATGAACTGCTGGCCGAACTCGCCCCCGGATTCCAGCCCCCGGAAACCTGGAAGGCCCGCAGCGCGGCGCTGCGCACGCTGACGTCGCTGCAGCCCGCGCCCGTGCCGGCCGAACTCGACGCCCTGCTGCGCCCCTACCAGCGCCTGGGCGTCGCCTGGCTGTGGCATCTTTACCGCCACGACCTCGGCGGCATCCTCGCGGACGAAATGGGCCTGGGCAAGACGCTCCAGGCGCTGGCGCTGCTGCTCGTGGCGGACGCGAAGGAGCCCGCGCTCGTGGTCTGCCCGGCTTCCCTCCTCGAAAACTGGCGGCGCGAAGCGGCGCGCTTCGCGCCCGCCCTGCGGGTGTTCGTGCATCACGGCGAAGGCCGCCTGGCGGGCCCCGAGGCGCTCGGCGGCCAGGACCTGATCATCACCAGCTACGGGACGCTCGTGCGGGACGAGGCGCTGTTTCGCGGCGCGGCCCTCGGCTGCGTCATCGCCGACGAGGCCCAGCACCTGAAAAACCGCCGCTCCCAGAATGCCCGCGCGCTGCGCGGGCTGCGCGCGCGGGGCCGGTTTCTGCTCACGGGCACCCCGCTCGAAAATTCGCTCGAGGATCTGCGCTCGCTGTTCGAGTTCATCCTGCCCGGCTACATCGCGGCGCCGCCGGGAGTCCGGGGCGCGGACCGGGCGTGGTTCGACGATCGGCTCAAGGCGCAGGCCGCCCCCTATATCCTGCGCCGGACCAAGGCGGCGGTGGCGCCCGAGCTGCCGCCCCGGATCGAGCAGGTGGTCTGGTGCGAACTGACCCCGCGGCAGGCCGCGCTCTACCGGCAGACCCAGGAAGCGGGGGAGCGGGCGCTGTTCGACCTGGAAGCGGGCGGAGCCAGCGAAAGCCAGGTTCGGTTCGCCGCCCTGACCCAGCTCCTGCGCCTGCGCCAGATCTGCTGCGATCCCCGCCTGGTCCAGGAAGCGGACGCCGACTCGGGCAAGCTCGAGGCGCTGCGGGAGCTGCTCGCCGAGTCGCTCGACGACGGGCACCGCATCCTGCTGTTCTCCCAGTTCACGACGCTGCTGGGCCTGCTGCGGGAGGAATTGGGGGCGCAGGCGATTCCCCACTGTTATCTCGACGGCTCCATGGCGCCCGCGGCGCGCCAGGAGCAGGTGGACCGGTTTCAGGGTTCGGACGAATGCCCGATCTTCCTCCTGTCGCTCAAGGCGGGCGGAACCGGCCTCAACTTGACCGCGGCGGACACGGTCGTGCACTACGATCCGTGGTGGAACCCGGCGGCGGAGCTTCAGGCGACCGACCGCGCCCATCGCATCGGGCAGACGCGCACGGTCACGAGCTACAAATTGATCGCGGCCGGCACCGTGGAGGAGCGCGTCCTCGGCCTGCAGGCCGAAAAGCGCGCGCTGCTCGAAGCCGTGTTCGACGCCAGCGACGCGGCCGCGGCGCGGCTCTCGCTCGCCGACCTCAGGTCCCTGCTGAAAGGGTGATCGCCAGGTCCGCCCATTCCCCGAGCACGCGGGAATCCATGGCCCACGGCCCGGCGAACGCGCGCCGCACTCCGTCCAATTCGCCGGCCAGGATGCCGCTCAAGACGAGGGTGCCCCCGTCGGCGAGGGCGGCGAGGAGGGCCCGGGCATTCGCGACCAGGACGTCGGCCTGAATGTTGGCCAGGACCAGGTCGGCCGTGCTGTTGGCCAGGCCTTCCTCCAGATTGGCGACGAAGAATTCCACCGCCGACTCCAGCCCGTTCAAGGCCGCGTTCTCGCGGCTGACGCGGACGGCTTCGGGGTCCAGATCGAAGGCCTCGATCGGGCCGCAGCCCAGCCGCGCCGCCGACAGGGCCAGGATGCCCGAGCCGCAGCCGGCGTCGATCACGCGGCGGCTGGCGCCGCTCGCGCGCGACTCGGCCCAGGCGGCCAGCCGTTCGCAGCACAGCCGGGTCGTCTCGTGGTTGCCCGTGCCAAAGGCGAGGCCGGGATCGAGCCAGATCGCCCCGTGGCCGGCGGGGAGCCGATGCGTCTCGCGCTCCCACACCGGCACCCAATGCAGGCGGCCGAACTGCCAGGCCTTGAAGTGGGCCTTGTAGCTGTCCCGCCAATCCTTGTCGGCCAATTCGGAAATGTCGGCCGCGCCCAGGAGCCGCGCCGGCAGCCGGCCTTGCAGCTCCGTCCACGCCGCTTGCGCCGCCGCCGCCGAATCGAACAGCCCCACCACCCAGGCCCGCCGGGCGATCGCGTCCTCGAGCACGCTCCATTCGGCGCGCTCCTCCTCCAGGAAATGCTCGTCCGCCGCCGCCGCGCCGGCCGCGTCGATCTCCGCCTTCACCTGGACCAGGGCCATACGCTAATCCGCGCCGCTCCGCCGGCCCGTCTCGCTCAGCCGGGCGATCACCGCCGGCAGCAGCCGGTGCTCCGCCGCATGCACCTTGTCGGCCAAAGATTCGTGCGTATCCGTCGGCAGGATATCCACCGCCGCCTGGCCCAGAATGGGCCCGGCGTCCACCTCCAGGGTCACCTCGTGGACGGTGCAGCCGGTCTGGCGGACGCCGGCCCGCAGCGCCTGGCCGATCGCGTCCAGCCCCGGGAACGCGGGCAGCAGGCTCGGATGCAGGTTGACGACCTTGCCGGCAAATGCCTGCAGGAACTTCGGCTTGAGGACCCGCATGAAACCGGCCAGGACGACCAGGTCGGGCTGCTCCGCCGCCACGGCGGCGATGAAGCGGTCCTCCCCCGCTCCTTCCAGCTTGGTGCGGAAGGGCGCCGGATCGACGAAGCGCGCCGGCACGCCGTAGCGCGGACCCAGCGCCAGGATCCCCGCCGCGGGCTGGTCGGAAAAGATCGCCTTCACCCGGGCCCGGCCCAGTCGCCCCTCGGCCGCCGCGCGCAGGATCGCCTCGGCGTTCGAACCGCGGCCCGAGCCGAGAACGACGACGTCCATCAGAAGAATTTCTTGGCCTTCTCGAAGAAGCTGCGCGACGTCGGCTCGCTCGCGTCGCCGCTGATGCGGGCGAACTCCTCCAGCAGCTTGCGTTGCTCCGCCGAGAGGCTGGTCGGCACCTCGACGTGCACCCGGATGAGCTGGTCGCCCTGGCGCCCGCCGCGCAGGCTCGGCATCCCGCGGTCGCGCAGGCGAAAGGTGGTCCCGCTCTGGGTCGCCGCCGGGATCTTGAGGGTCGCCTTGCCGAACAGGGTCGGCGCCTCGATCGTGCCGCCCAGCGTCGCCAGGGTGAACTTGATCGGAATCTCGCAGAAGAGGTCGTCGCCCTGGCGCTCGAACAGCTCGTGCTCCTTCACCGTGAGGACGATGTAGAGGTCGCCGGCCGGGCCTCCGGCCGCCCCCGCCTCGCCGTTGCCGCTCGAGCGCAGGCGCGAGCCCGTGTCCACGCCCGGGGGGATCCGCACGTTGAGCTTGGTCGTCTGCGGGGCGCGCCCTTCGCCCCGGCACGCCGAGCAGGGCCGCTCGATCTTGCGGCCGGAGCCGCCGCACGTGGGGCAGGTCTGCGTGAAGACGATGATCCCGCCCGAGCGGCGGATCTGGCCCGCCCCCCGGCAGGTGGGGCAGGTGACCTTCTTGGTCCCCGGCTCGGCGCCGGATCCCGAGCACCGCTCGCACGTCACCAGCTTGCGGAAGGAGATTTCCTTTTCCACCCCGCGCGCCGCCTCTTCGAGGGTGATTTCCAGGTCGTAGCGCAGGTCGGAACCGCTTTGGCCGCCGCCCTCCCCGCCGCGGCCGCCGCCGAACATCTCCTCGAAGATGCTCCCGCCCCCGCCCTGGCCGAACACCTCGCGAAAAATGTCGAACGGATCGTGGAATCCCCCCGCGCTGGACATGCCGCCGCCGCGGGACGCGCCCGGCCCCTGGAATGCCGCGTGGCCGTAGCGGTCGTAGGCGGCGCGCTTTTCCGGGTCCTTCAGCACCTCGTAGGCCTCCGAGATCTTCTTGAACATCTCCTCGGCCGCCTTGTCGCCCGGATTCTTGTCCGGATGGTACTGGACCGCCTTCTTGCGGTAAGCCTTCTTGAGCTCGTCTTCGCTCGCGGTGCGCGCGACCCCCAATAGGTCGTAATAGTCCTCCTTGGACATGCGGGTCAGGCTTTCTTGCCGG
This sequence comes from Opitutaceae bacterium, assembly GCA_035656575.1. Taxonomy (GTDB): domain Bacteria; phylum Verrucomicrobiota; class Verrucomicrobiia; order Opitutales; family Opitutaceae; genus Palsa-1447. The sequence goes on along the minus strand of DASRSH010000248.1, from coordinate 389 downwards.
CGCCGCTGGACACCACGACCGATGCCGGCCGGAGCAGCCGCCCGTTCAGCGAAAAGCCGGAACGGACCACGTTCAGGACGTGCTCCTCGGCCACATCGCTGCTCGCCTGATGTGAAATCGCCTCGTGCTGATGCGGATCGAAGGGCTTCCCGACCGGATTGATTTCCGTCAGGCCGTTCTCCGCCATCGCGGTCCGCAGCTGCTGAAGCACCATCTCCACGCCGCCGATCAGAGTCTTGATATCCGCATTGGGCTGCTTCGCGGCCGCCAGGGCCAGAGCCAGATTGTCCCACACGGGGAGCAGGGCTTCCAGGACCCGGGAGGCCGCATACTGGCGCAGTTCGTCCTTTTCCCGGATGGTGCGCCGGCGGAAATTCTCTAAGTCGGCC
>DASRSH010000247.1:0-7278 GCA_035656575.1 Opitutaceae bacterium | reverse complement strand
CAGCTTGGAGCCGCGCGCCCCCAGCACCGCGTCGAAGCCCGCGTTCACCTGGGTGAAGACCGTTTCCGACTCGGTCTTCACGACCCACACCGACATGAGCAGACCGCCGGCCAGGGCGATGGAAACGGCCGTCACCACCGTCGAGAGCAGATGCTGGCGCAGGCTGCGGCGCACAAGCATGGGCAGCGTCATGGCGCCGCCTCCTGCCGCGCGAGGTTCAGTTCGGAAAACTCCCGCACCCGCTCGAACGCGGCGAGCACCTCCGGATCGTGCGATACCAGCAGCAGGGCGGCGCCGGTTTCGCGGCTGGTCTCGCGGATCAGGGCCAGCACGTCGCGGGCGTTGCGCCGGTCCAGGTTGCCCGTCGGCTCGTCGGCCAGGATCAGCTTGGGCCGGGCGGCGATCGCCCGGGCCACCGCGACGCGCTGCTGCTGGCCGGTCGACAATTGCCGGGGATAATGGTCGAGCCGATGCCGCAGGCCGACCCGTTCCAGGACGGCCGCCGCGCGCTGGCGATCGGCCCCGGGGCCGAACGCCATCCCCAGGAGGACATTTTCCAGGCACGTGTAGCCCTGGAGAAGATTGAAAGTCTGAAACACGTAGCCGATCGACCGGGCGCGCAGCTGGTCCCGCTGCGCCTCGGACAGGGCCGCCATGTCCTGCAGGCCGATGCGGATCGAGCCCCGGTCGGCGGCGAGGATGCCGGCCACCAGATGGAGGAACGTCGTCTTGCCCGAGCCGCTTTCGCCGCGCAGGGCGATCTGCTCGCCCGGCTCCAGGGAGAACTCCGGGATTTCGACGATGATGCGCAGCTGGCCGTCGGGAGACGGGAAGGACTTGCGCAAGCCCGCGATGGTCAGGAGCGACATGAAGCCGTGGGAAAGAAGTTTCAGCGTAACCACGCGGGGCGATTCCGCAAGGAACCTAGCCGACGCTGCCTGAATCCAATGTTTCGCCATGAACCCCAAAGACTTATTTCAGACCAGCCTGAGGATCGCGGGTGTGCTGATCCTCGTTTACACCATTCCGCGCGCCGTTTCCGACCTACTGAGCCTGTTCGGGCCGGCCTATGCCGGCCGCTCGGCCGCCTTCGAGGTGATCACGGTCCTGCGTATCCTCTGGGAAATCCTCGTGCCCCTCTGGCTCGTCGGGGGCGCCAAGTGGCTGACGCGGACGATCTACGGTTCGGCCTGATTTCTCCCGGCCCGTATTCATCCCGAACCGACGGGCCGCGAACCCGGGCGAGGCGGTGATCGCGAGGGACGCCGCTTCCACCAGGGCAGAGAGCGCCGCTCGCGCCCAAGGCGGACTGAATTGCTACTTGCCTGAGGTATGCGGGTTGGTAGGTTGGGCTGGTTCACGTCCCGAACCATTCACATGGTCTCCGCCAACACCGAACTGGGTTACAACAGCAAGATCGAGGGCGATGTCATCGTCTCGCGCGCCGATGCGGTCATCAACTGGATCCGCACCAATTCCATGTGGCCCATGCCCATGGGGTTGGCCTGCTGCGCGATCGAACTGATGGCGGTGGCTTCGAGCCGCTTCGACATCGCCCGCTTCGGCGCCGAAGTCATGCGGTTTTCGCCCCGCCAGTCCGACGTGATGATCGTCGCCGGCACCGTGACCTACAAGATGGCGGCGCACCTGCGCCGCATCTATGACCAGATGGCCGAGCCCAAGTGGGTCATCGCCATGGGCGCCTGCGCCAGCACGGGCGGCATGTACCGCAGCTATGCCGTGCTCCAGGGGGTGGACCGCATCGTGCCGGTGGACGTCTATGTCAGCGGCTGCCCTCCGCGGCCCGAAGCCCTGCTCGATGGGCTGATCAAGCTCCAGGAAAAGGTGAAGCGCGAACCGGCCGCCCGCCGGCTCCTCTCCGCCTAAGCCGGACCCTTTTGCCGAGGGCCCGTCTTTCGCCATTTACGCCATGGCCGCCGCCGACATTTCTGCCGCCCTGAAGGAGCGCTTTCCCGCCGCCGCCCCGCGGGCGAGCGCCGACCATCCGGCGTTCAACGTGCCGGCGGCCGAAGCGGCGGGCGTGCTGCAATGGCTGCGCGACGAGCAGGGGTTCGACTTCCTGATGGACCTCACGGCGATCGACTGGGCGGAGGGAGCCACCCCCCGGTTCACGATCGTCTATCATCTGTATTCGTCGACGGACCACCGCTACATCCGCATCGCCGCCCATTGCCCGAGCGACGAGGAGCCGGCCATGCCCACGGTCACGGGACTGTGGCCGGGCGCGAACTGGCACGAGCGCGAGGTCTTCGACATGTTCGGGATCAAGTTCGAGGGCCATCCCGACCTGCGCCGCATCCTGATGTGGGACGGCTATCCCTACTTCCCGCTGCGCAAGGAGTTCCCCCTCGCGGGCATCGAGACGGTGCTGCCCGACGCCGAGGTGACGCAGGAAACCCACGCTCCGGTGATTGCGGCGCCCATGATGGGCGGCCCATTCGTGGCTTCGAGCGGCCAGATGAACCTGAGCGACGCCGAACCGCAGGCGAAGGACGAAAGCTGGACCGAGCGCCGGCCCAAGCCGGAAGAGCCCGCGATCTGATTCCATGCCGAGCGAACACACCTTTCCCGACACCGCCGCGAAGCACGCGGGCGCCGAATTCGAGACGGAGAAGATGTCGCTGTCGATGGGGCCGTCGCACCCGTCGACCCACGGCGTGCTGCGCGTGCAGATGGAAATCGACGGCGAGGTGATCACCAAGGCCGATCCGGTCGTCGGCTACCTGCACCGCGGGGACGAGAAGATCGCCGAGAACATGACCTACAACCAGTTCGTGCCCTACACGGACCGGCTGGATTACCTGGCGCCCCTGGCCAACAACATGGCCTACGCGATCGCGGTCGAAAAGCTGGCCCACCTCGAGGTGCCGCCGCGCTGCCAGGCCATCCGGGTGATCACCGCCGAATTGGCGCGGATCTCCTCCCATCTCATGGGGCTCGGAGCCTACGGCATCGACGTGGGCGCGTGGACGGTCTTTCTCTACACCTTCACCGAGCGCGAGAAGCTCTACCGGCTCTTCGAAGAGCTGACCGGGGCGCGCTTCACCACCAGCTACGCGCGGATCGGCGGGGTGATGCGCGATGTGCCCGCGGGCTGGACCGACCGGGTGCTGGCCTTCTGCGACCAGTTCCTGCCCATCCTGGAGGAGACGATGCGGCTGCTGACCCGCAACAAGATCTTCCTCGACCGCACGATGGACATCGGGGTCATCTCCCGCGCGGACGCGATCGCCTACGGCCTGAGCGGCCCGAACCTGCGGGGCTCCGGCGTGGGGATGGACCTGCGCAAGGACGCGCCCTACAGCGGCTACGAGCAGTACGACTTCGACGTGCCCGTGGGCACGCGCGGCGACTGCTACGACCGCTATCTGGTCCGCGGCGAGGAGATGCGCCAGTCGGTGCGGATCATCCGCCAGGCCGTGGCGAAGTTTCCCGGCGGCCCCTGGCACGCGACCGACGCGAAGAAGATCTTCGGTCCGCCGAAGGACAAGATCATGACGTCGATGGAGGAGCTGATCCAGAACTTCATTCTCGTGACCGAGGGGCCGCAGATGCCCGCGGGCGAAGCCTATTTCGAGGCGGAGAACCCCAAGGGGGCCCTGGGCTTCTACGTGGTGAGCAAGGGCGGCGGGGTGCCGTGGCGGCTGAAGATCCGCGCGCCGTCGTTCTGCAACCTCTCGATCCTGCCCAAGGTGTGCGTCGGGGCGATGATTTCCGATGTGGTCTCGATCCTCGGCTCGCTGGATTTCGTGATGGGAGAGTGCGACCGCTGACATGAATCTCGCCCCCGCCACGCTCCAGAAGATCGACGAGGTCATCACCCATTACCCGGAAAAGCGCAGCGCCGCGCTGCCGCTGCTGCACCTGGTGCAGGAGGATCAGGGCTTCATCTCGCCGGCGGCGGTCGAATGGATCGCGGCCAAGCTCGGGCTGCAGCCGATCAACATCCAGGAGCTGGTGACCTTCTACCCGATGTTCCGCCAGCAGCCGATCGGGCGGCGCCACATCCGCGTCTGCCGGACGCTGTCCTGCGCCCTGATGGGCGCGTACCGCACCTGCGCCGCGTTCGAGCAGCATTTCAACGTCGGCCGCGGCGAGGTGTCGCCGGACGGCGAGGTCACGATCGAATTCGTCGAATGCCTGGCCAGCTGCGGGACGGCGCCGGTCGTCATGATCGACGACGAGCTGCACGAGAAGGTGGACGCCGCCAAGGCCCTGGAGCTGGCGGTGAAGATCAAGGCCCAGGCCCAGCGGAGATAAGCTGCCATGCCCGAACAGCGCCGACTTATATTTCAGCATATCGACGAGCCGGGCTACACCCGCGATCTCGCCTGCTATCAGCGCCACGGCGGCTATGAGGTGCTGAAGAAGGCCCTGGGGCGGCCGCCGGCCGAGCTGATCGACGAGGTGAAGAAGTCGGGCGTGCGCGGCCGCGGCGGCGCGGGCTTTCCCTGCGGGGTGAAGTGGAGCCTGGTGGACCGCAAGAGCGGCAAGCCGATCTATCTGGTCGTCAACGCCGACGAGTCCGAGCCCGGCACCTTCAAGGACCGCTACATCATCCATCAGGACCCGCACCAGCTGCTGGAGGGGATCATGATCTCCAGCTACGCGAACAACGTGAAGCAGGCCTACATCTACATCCGCGGCGAGTTCCCCCTGGGGGCGCGCATCCTGGAGGAGGCTATCGCGGAGGCCCGGGCGGCGAACCTGGTCGGGCCGAATGTCCTGGGCTCGGGCTACGGCTGCGAAATCTACGTCCATCGCGGCGCCGGCGCCTACATCTGCGGCGAGGAAACGGGCCTGATCGAGTCGCTGGAGGGCAAGCGGCCCTATCCGCGGATCAAGCCGCCCTATTTCCCCGCCGTCCTCGGGCTGTATCAGTGCCCGACGATCGTGAACAACGTGGAGACGCTCTGCCACGTGAAGCACATCGTCGCGATGGGCGGCGAGGCCTTCGCCAAGATCGGCACGCCGAACAACACCGGCACCCGCATCCTGTGCGTGTCCGGCCACGTGCAGCGTCCGGGCTACTACGAGTTTGAGGTGGGCAAGATCACGCTCGGCCAGCTGCTCTACGAGGTGTGCGGCGGCCCGCTGCCGGGGCGCAAGTTCAAGGCGGTGATTCCGGGCGGTTCGTCCGCCAAGGTGCTCAAGGTCGGCGAGCGCTACAAGGGCAAGCGCAAGGTGGGGAGCGAAATGGTCGACTACGACTGGGGCATCGAGGACATCCCCATGGATTTCGACTGCCTCGCCATGATCGGGTCGATGGGCGGGTCGGGCGGGGTGATCGTGATGGACGACTCGGTCTCGATGGTCGAGGCCCTGGGCAACATCAACGAATTCTACGCCCACGAAAGCTGCGGGCAGTGCACGCCCTGCCGCGAGGGCTCGCTGTGGATGAAGCGCATCACCGCGCGCATGGTGCACGGCAGGGCGCGGGAGGAGGACGGGCAATTGCTCAAGAGCGTGGCCGACCAGATCCCGGGGCGGACGATCTGCGCGTTCGGCGAGGCCTGCTCCTGGCCCACGCAAAGCTTCGTCGCCAAGTTCGCCGACGAATTCAAGGGCTATGCCGCGGCCAAGGCCGCCGGCCGCAACGGCGCCGTGGACATCGTGTGACTTTGGTATGATCGCGTCGCCGCAACCCGAACTCATCACCGTCACGATCGACGGCCGCGAGATCGCCGTCCCCAAGGGGACGAACATGATCGAGGCGGCCCGCCTGGTGGGCGTGGACGTGCCGCACTACTGCTATCATCCCAAGCTCAGCGTGGTCGGCAACTGCCGCATGTGCCTGGTCGAAATGGGCATGCCGGCCGTCGACCCGGCGACCAAGGCCCCGATCATGGATCCGGCCACCGGGAAGCAGCGGATCAACTGGGTGCCCAAGCCGGTGATCGCCTGCGCGACCACGGCTGCGCCCGGAATGCACGTGCGGACGACGACCCCGCTGGTCAAGGACTGCCGCGAGGGCGTGATGGAGTTTCTGCTCATCAACCACCCGCTGGATTGCCCGATTTGCGACCAGGCCGGGGAGTGCAAGCTGCAGGAGCAGGCGACCGGCTACGGCCGCGGCTACTCGCGCTACATCGAGGACAAGAACGTCAAGCCCAAGCGCACCCGGCTGGGTTCGCGCGTCACCCTCGACGACGAGCGCTGCATCCTCTGCTCGCGCTGCATCCGCTTCTGCAAGGAGATCGCCCACGACGACGTCCTGGGCTTCGTCGACCGCGGCAGCTACTCCACGCTCACCTGCTATCCGGGGCGGCCGCTGGAGAACAACTACTCGCTCAACACCGTGGACATCTGCCCGGTGGGGGCGCTCACCAGCACCGACTTCCGGTTCAAGATGCGGGTCTGGTTCCTGCGCCAGACTCCCAGCATCGACACCGAGAGCAGCGCCGGCGCGAACACCGTGGTGTGGTCGCGCGAGGGCGTGATCTACCGGATCACCCCGCGGCGCAACGACGCCGTCAACGACACCTGGATGGCCGACAGCGGCCGGATGCTCTACAAGGCGGTGCGCGCGGAGAACCGGCTGATGGCGATCCGGCTGGCCGAGCCGGCCGCGGGCTCCGCGCCGGCGGACTCCAGCCTGGACATGGCCCTGTACGCGGCGGGCAACCTCCTGCGCGATGGCAAGGTCGCGGTGGTGGGCTCGGCCCGCAGCTCGGTGGAGGAGCAGTTCCTGACCCGGCGGATCGCGGAGAAGACGGGGGCCCGCGTCCATCTGGTCTCACGCTTGGGCGAGGGCGACGGGATCCTGGTTTCGGCGGACCGCAATCCGAACACCCGCGGGGCCCTGCTGACCGGCCTGATCCGCGAACTGCCCGGGCCGCGGCTGGACGCCCTGGGGGCGGCGATCGACGCGGGCGAGGTGCGCACGGTGCTCTGCGTCGGCGAGGATCTGGCGGCGGCGGGGCTGACCGCCGAGCAGCTCCGGCGGGTGCGCCTCATCTACCTGGGCACGCACGCCAATGCCACGAGCGACGCGGCCGCGGTCCTGATCCCGACCCTCACCGTGTTCGAAAGGCACGGCACTTTCGTCAACCAGCAGTTCCGCTTGCAGAAGTTCGCCGCGGCCGTGCCGGGCCCGGCCGGCGCGACCGACGATCTGGTGGTGCTGTCGCGCCTGTTGTTCGCCCTCGACGGCTCGCAGCCGGCGCCCGGCGACGTCCATGCGGTCTGGACGCTGCTGGCGGCGGCGGTGCCCAGCCTGGGCACGATCCGCTACCGCAACCTGCCCGACACGGGGCT
>DASRSH010000246.1:0-2666 GCA_035656575.1 Opitutaceae bacterium | reverse complement strand
GGGCCCGTGGCGATCCGCCGCCATTCCGCGCAGTACGGGCTGAGGTGGCCGGGACCTATTTGGCGACCATCACGTCCGAGGCCTTGATCACGGCGATCGCCGCATCGCCAACCTTGAGGCCGAGATCGTCGATCGCCTCGTTCGTAATGGAGGAGGTGATGACGACGCCCTGGCCGATATCGATGCGAACATGCCCTGTGGTCTGGCCGCGGACGACGGATAAGACCGTGCCTTTGATCTGATTGCGGGCGCTGAGTTTCACGGCACTGTTTCCTTCCCTGGCTTTGCCAGGACAAAGACTAGCCCGGCGCAGCCTCCACGTCTGCCTCCCAAATCTGGATGGCGGAAGCCGGCAGCGCCACCCGCACAGGCCCGGGTCGCAAAGCCTCGTCGACCGCCTGCACCAGGGAAAGTTCGACCTCCCCGAGCCGCAGGATGACGCGCTGTCGCCCGGCCATCGGCGGTTCAAGTTCGATGACGGTGGCTGCGACACCGCCTTCCGCCACAATCCGGATAAGCTCTGGCGCGATCGTCCAGCCGAGTGCGGCGCCCGCCCACAACGGCGGCCCGGTGATGTCGAGGGTGACACCGCCGCCGATATCGACGCGGTCAGGCGCCACGGCGCGGCCCGCGTATGCGCCCTCCGCCCCGAGCAGGCGCGCGACCAAAGCATTGCGCGGCCGCGCAAAGACCGCGTCCACCGGGCCCGCCTGCAGCACGCGGCCGTGATCCAGAATGATGATGTCGTCCGCGAGCGCTAGGGCGTCGGCCGGATCATGCGTGACCAGAACACTGGTCGCGGAGATCCCGGCCTGGAGGCCCCGCAACTCGTGGCGCAACTGCGTCCGCAGGGGGGCGTCGAGCGCCGAGAAGGGCTCGTCGAGCAAAAGCAGATCCGCCGGGCGGGAGAGGGCGCGGGCGATCGCCACCCGCTGCTGCTGGCCGCGGGAAAGTGCTGCCGGGTAGCGCGCCTCCAGCCCTGCGAGGCCCAGCCGGTGGAACCAGTCGCGCGCCTGGCCTGCATCGCTATCGCGCGCGAAGGAAAGTTGCCGGGCTGCCTTCAAATGCGGGAAAAGCCCGTCATTCTGCGGCACATAGCCGATCTGGCGCGCTTCCGCCGGGACCCGGGCCAGGCTGCGATCGCCGATCGTGAATTGGTCCCCCGCCGCCACGTCGAGCCCGGCCAGCACCCTCAGGGTCAAGGATTTGCCGGAGCCGGAGGGGCCGAGGATGGCGATGCGCCGGGCCTCAGTCGCGTAGCAGACGGAGAGGGTGAAGCCATCCAACTGTCTGATGATGGCGAAGGCGAACGGGCGACCGGGCGCCGTCCTGGTCTCGGCGTGCAGGGTCGGCAGTGCACCGGGATCTTCCTCCGCGGCGTTCTGGCGCCACCGCGCCGGCTGGGTCAGTCCAGTGGCGCCGAGCATCACGAGCAGCGCCGCGCCGAGGGTTGGCAGCAGCACGGGCACCATGGCCGGCAGGCCGGCGGCGCCGAAGGCGACATAGGTGTAAACCGGCAGGGAATAAGGATGGTAGGCGACCATGACGGTTGCGCCGAATTCCCCGAAGCCGCGCAGCCATGCGAGCAACAGCCCGGCGAGAATGCCACGCCAGGCGAGCGGTAGGGAGACGCGGAGAAAGACGCTGCCGGGCCGGTGCCCGAGCGTGCGGGCGACATCCTCCAGTACCGGATCGACGGCGGCGAAGGCGGAGCGGGCGGCGATGATGAGGAAGGGTGCCGCGACGAAGCTTTCCGCCAGCACGATCCCGGCGAAGGAATCGGTCAAAGCGCCGTTCGTCAAGGCGCCGATCGGGCTCGCATAGCCGACCAGGAAGAGCAGCAATATGCCGCTCGACAGCGGCGGCAGGGCAAGCGGCAGCTGCACCAGGAAACCGAGCAGCCCCATCGCCCGGCCACGGTGCCGTGCCAGTAGATAACCAAGCGGGATGCCGCAGACGGCGATGAGTAGTGCCGACGTCGTCGCACTCGCGACCGAGACCAGCGTCGCCTGGCCGAGGCCCTGCCAATCGGCGCCGCGCCAGTCCGCGAGGCCGAGATGGGCGAGGCCAGCCGCGAAAGGCGCGATGAGGTAGAGCGAGAGAAGGGCGCCCAGCGCCGGCAGAACCGGCCAGGCACGCCCTCTCGTCATCCCCCGCTTAGCGGGTCGCTTGGGCAAGGGCGAGGATGGCCGGCGGGACCTTCTGGGTGTCGCCCGTCACCTTCGCGGCGGTGAGGCCGAGCCCATGGGCTTGCATGATGGCGGCTCCCTCCGTTCCGAGCAGGAAGCTCAGGAAGGCGACGGCCGCATCCTGATGCGGGGCTCCGTTCACGACCGTTGCCGTGTAATGCGCGCTGAGCGCCGTCTCCTTCGGCAGAGTAATGGAGGGGATGTTCAGGTCCTTGGTCTCGGTCGAGTAGAAGAAGCCGACGTCGACCTGGCCTGATTGCAGCCGGCCGACCAGGGTTTCCTCGGGCAGCACCTGAGCGGGATCTTCCGGGGCACCCAGAACGGTCTCGCCGAAATTGGGAATGTTGTAGACTGTCTCTGCCTTCTTGAAGAGCGCGAGCGTCAGCTTGCCCTTCGGGTCCAGCTTCGGGTCGGTGCGGCCGATACGGATGCCTTTCTCCTGCAGCACCTCATACCAGGGTTTGGTCGCGAGATCGT
>DASRSH010000245.1:0-3992 GCA_035656575.1 Opitutaceae bacterium | reverse complement strand
GCTTGGGTGAAGACCGGCAGCATCCACGAGGGCACGCGCCTGGGGGCGGGCCTTTCGCATTACTTGGAGCACATGCTCTTCAAGGGGACCGAGCGCCGGGCGGGCCGGGAGATCTCGGCCACGGTGCAAGCCCATGGCGGTTACATCAACGCGTACACCACCTTTGACCGCACGGTCTATTACATAGACCTGCCGAGCGAACACCTGACAGTCGCCGTCGATTTGCTGGCGGACGCGGTGCTGGGGAGCACGCTGCCCGCGGACGAAGTGGCGAAGGAAAAGGAGGTGATCCTGCGGGAGATTGCTATGACCCGCGACGATCCCGAGGATCGCCTCTGGCAGGCCGTGTTTTCCACGGCCTTTCGCGAACATCCCTATCGCGAACCGGTGATCGGCCACCGCGAGCTGTTCGCGGCTAACGAGCGGGCGGACCTTGCGGCGTATTACCGCGCCCGCTATGTCCCCAACAATCTGGTCGTGGTGATCGTCGGGGACGTGGACGTCCCCGAGGCGCTGCGGATCGTGACGGAAAAGTTCGGCGGGCGGCCCCGGGGCCTGCTCGCGCCCGCAGCCATCCCGGCCGAGGGGGCGCAGCTTGCCCCGCGCGAGCTGCATGTGACCGAGGAGGTCGAGATCGCGCGCGCCGTCGTCGCCTGGCAGGTCCCGGGCCTGACGCATCCCGATGCGCCCGTCCTGGACCTGCTGGCAATGGTCCTGGGGCACGGCGACAGCTCGGTCCTGTGGCACGAACTCAGGGAGAAGGCGGCGGTCGTGCATACGATCGACGCGTCCTGCTGGAATCCCGGAACCAGCGGCTTGTTCTGCGTGGCCTTCACGACCGATGGCGGGAAAAGGCCGGCTGCGGAAGCCGCTCTCGACCGGGTGCTGGGACGGTGCGCGGCGCGCGGCTTCACCGCGGCGGACGTGAAGCAGGCGATCCGGCAACTGGTCGCGCAAGAGGTGGCATCGCGCCAGACGATGAGCGGGCAGGCGAGCCGCCTGGGCGCAGCCGAAGTGGTGGCCGGAGATCTGAATTTTTCCCGGCAGTATTTTGAGCGCCTTGAGCGCGTCACGCCCGCGCAGTTGAAGGCGGCCCTCCGGCGCTATCTGGTGCCCCAGACCCGGACCGCGGTATCCTCCAATCCCCCTGCGCCGCCGGCCGCGCCGGCGCCCGGGAAAGCCCGGCCCGTTCGCGCGCGGGCGGCCCAGACCGGCCCAGGCGAAGTCGAGGTGGTGACGGTGAAAGGGGGAGGCCGGCTGCTGCTGCTGCGGGAGACGCGCCTCCCTCAGGTGCACCTGCGCCTGGTGTGGCAGGGCGGCCCGGGTTCCGAGGACGCCGGCAAGCGGGGAACTACGGCGCTGCTCGGCACGCTCCTGAGCAAGGACACGAGGCGGCGCTCGGCGGCGGAGGTCGCGCGCTACATCGAATCGGTCGGCGGCAGCTTCTCTCCTTTCAGCGGCAACAACAGCCTCGGCCTTGCGGTCGAGGTGCTGCCGCCCGACTGGATGCGGGCCGTATCCGTGCTGGGCCAGGCGGCGCACGAGCCTGCGTTCCGGCCGTCCACCTTCGCGCTGGAAAAAGAAGCGCAGCTGGCGGGCCTGCGGGAGGAGGCCGACGATGTGGTCACCGAGGGGCGGAAGCTTTTGCGGCGGAAGTTCTTTGGCGAACACCCCATGGCGCTGGATGCGTCGGGGACCGTCGAAAGCGTGGAAGGGCTGAAGGTGGCGGACATTGCGGCGCTTTTCCGGCGTTTGAACCGGGCCGGCAATGTGGTGCTCGCCGTGGCCGGCGACTTCGATCCCGGAGCAGTGAGGCCGCGGCTGAAGGCGCTGCTCGAGCGGTTCGAAACGGCGCCTCCGCCGCCCCGACACGGCCGCCCGCCGCCGGCCGCCTTCGGCCAGCCGGGAGATTTCGTGGAGATTAGGGAGAAGGAGCAGGCGGTGGTGCTGCGGGGCTACCCGGGGCCGGCCCTGCATACCCCCGAATACTACGTCGGCGAAGTGGCCGACGAGCTCTTCAGCGGCATGGCCTCACGGCTGTTCGAAAGGGTCCGCGAGGAGAAAAGCCTGGCCTATTTTGTGCGCTCCTCGCGGGTGACCGGGCTGGAAGGGGCCATGTTCTCATTCCTGGCGGGCACGCGCCCCGGCCGCGAGGGCGAGGTGCTGGCCGAAATCGATGCCGAGGTGGAGCGCGTGGGCTCCGGCGGCGTCGAGGCCGCGGAACTGCGCCGCTGTCAGGCGCGGCTCAAGGCCGGCCGGCGGCAGAGCCTGCAGACCAATGCCGCGCGCGCGCTGCATGCGGCCTTGAATACCTTGCAGGGGCAGCCGGCCGACGACTGGAAATACTACGATGCCCGCATCGACGCGGTCACCCTGGCCGACCTGGCCGCCTTCGCCCAGCGCTTTCTCGTCCGGGCCCGGGCCACGCAGCTCGTCGTGCGGCCTTCCGCTACGACGTGAGCCCGCCGGTCCACTTCAGCTTCGCGCGGACGACGGCGAAATGACGGTAGCCGCGCCCCTGCGCGAGGGAGAGCTTCGTCCGGGACATCGCGATCCGCACGGGGGCATGGCTGGCAATGATCGCGTCGCGCCGGCCGTCCCAGGACACGAACAGCTTGGCCTCGGGCGAGCGGTTGCGGACCTCGATGCGCACGTCGCCGCGGAAGATGATGGCGCGGTTGCTCAGGGTGTGGGGGCAGATCGGGGTCATGGCGATGACGTCGGCGCTGGGATGGATGATGGGGCCGCCGGCGGACAGGTTATACGCCGTCGAGCCTGTCGCGGTTGAGAAGATGAGCCCATCGCACAGGTACTCGGTGACCAATTCGCCATCCGCCCGCACTTCCAGCCGGACCAGCCGGGAATTTTCCGCGGCCTTGATGAGGACGTCGTTCAGCGCCAGGCCTTCTCCGCGGCCGTCGCCCGGCGTCCGGCAATCGAGCATGGCCCGCCGGTCCAGCCGGAAATCCCCGCGCAGCAGCTCGCCGAAATGCGTCCGGGCTTCGTCCGAGGAGAAGGTGGTCAGGAAGCCCAGCGATCCCCGGTTGACCCCGATGATGGGTATGCCGGCGAGAGCGGCGTCGCGGGCCGCTCCGAGCAGCGTTCCGTCCCCGCCGATCACGCAGCAGGCGTCCACTCCCTTCAGAAAACGCGCGGGGAAGGGATAACGGCTGGTCGAGCGCACGCGCAGTCCGGCGGCGCGCGCCGCCCCCATCAACTCGCGCGCGAGCGCGGGAGCCCCGGTCTTCTCATCGTTGACGACAAACGCGATCGAGCGCAGGGCCTTCATCACGGTCTCTAAATGGCGCTCCGGGGCCCTTTGCTCAAGCCCAGGAGGAACTCGCGGTTGCCGTCCGCTCCGGCCAAGGGTGAATCGATGGCCCCCACCAGGGCCGCCGCGGGCAGTTCCCTGAGGGCGAAATCCCGGACGGCTTCCAGCGCGGCTTGCCGCACGGCAGGGTCGCGGATCACCCCCCGGCCCTTGTCCGCCTCCGCCTTGCCCGCTTCGAACTGCGGCTTGACGAGCGCGATCAGGAGGCCGCCGGGACGAAGACGGGCCCAGGCAGGGGGCAGCACCGTTCGCAGCGAAATGAACGACAGGTCCATGACCACGGCGTCATATTGCGCGCGCGGAAGGGGAGCATCAGCCAGGTGACGCGCGTTGACCTTCTCCAGGTTGGTGACCCGCGGGTCCCGGCGCAGGCGGTCGTGCAATTGGGCCCGCCCCACGTCGACGCAGGTGACCGCCGCGGCCCCGGCCTGCAGCGCGCAATCGGTGAATCCGCCGGTCGACGCGCCCACGTCGAGCACATGGGTGCCAGGCAATCGAACGGCGAAGGCGTCCAGCGCGGCCGCCAGCTTGTCGCCTCCCCGGCTGACATACTTGGGCGGCGCCGTGACTGAGATGTCTGCGTCGGCGGGGAGCTCGCGGCCCGGTTTGTCGAGCCGCTCCGTGCCGAGGCGCACCCGGCCGGCCAGGATCAGGCCCTTGG
>DASRSH010000244.1:0-23097 GCA_035656575.1 Opitutaceae bacterium | reverse complement strand
TTTCGCCGGTCCCGGGATAGTGCAGGATATCCGGCACCGCCACGTTCAGCGCCTGGACTTCCAACTTGTACCAGTAGACGAAGTCGTCGCTGGTGACCGGAGCTCCGTCGGACCATCTCATCCCGCGGCGAAGATGGAAGGTAAAGGTCCGGTAGCCGTCGGAGATCTCCCACGACTGGGCGAGGTGGGGCACGATGGGGTATCCCTCGGGCGACCAGCGTACCAGATTGCAGTATGAGAGCAGCGACGCAATGGTCGCAACGTCGAAGTCAGAGGCGGCCAGACGCTGCCAAGTGCCGCCGTAGTGGCCGATGCCATCGACGCCCTCCATCACGATCGGCTCGGGGCCGACGCGCTCCTCCACCGGCGGCAGTTTCCCCTCGCGCACGAGCTGGGCCAGGACCGGCGCCTCCCCTTTTGGCCACCACGCTCCCCGGGATCCTTCGGCGTAATTGACCGCGCGGGTGATACGGGGCGGGTTTCTCAAATCCAGCATTGGCTCGCGCGCGCTCTCGGCCCGCGCGACGGCTTCCGGCGAAGGCGGCCGTGCCGGAACGGGAAACGCGGGCCGGAAGCCGAGCGCGCACGCGTAAAACAGCACCGCCAGCCCGAATCCTCCGGTCACCGCGGCGGCCAGGGTGCGCAGCAACGGCTTGCCCGGAAGCGGCCGGCTCATGGGCCGTCTTGGGCGTCCAGCCGCGCCAACTCATCGCCGACGGCAAAGTTCATCGGCACATCGGGATCGGTCGAGGGCACCGCCGAGAGCAGGATCCGGGTATAGGCCCGGGCGGGCGCGGCGAAGATTTGCGCCGTGGGAGCCAGCTCCACGATCCGGCCGCGGCGCATCACCGCCACCCGGTTGCAAATATTCTGGACCACGTCGAGATTGTGGGTGACGAACAGATACGTGAGACGGAACTCGTGCTTGAGCTCCTGCAGCAGCTCAAGCACTTGCGCCTGAACGGAGATGTCCAAGCTCGCGGTCGCCTCGTCGAGCACGAGCAGCGAGGGCCGCATGATGAGCGCCCGGGCAATGGCGATGCGCTGCCGCTGCCCGCCGCTGAAGGCGTGGGGATAACGCGAGCGCCACTCGGGCATGAGGCCGACGCGGCGCAAGGAATCCGCGACACGATCGTCGCGCTCCGTCCCCCGAGCTAGGCCATGCACCGCGAGCGGCTCGCCCACGATTTCGCGTACCGTCATGCGGGGATTGAGCGACCCGAACGGATCCTGAAACACCATCTGGACATGGGGGCGGACCGATTTCAACTCGCGGGCGGAGATCCGCGCCAGATCGACGATGCGGCCGCCGGGCAACCGGAAGAGCGCCTGGCCGGCCGAGGGAGGAAAGACGCGCAGGAGGCATCGCGCCAAGGTGGTCTTGCCGGCGCCGCTTTCTCCGACCAGCCCGAGCGTCTCTCCCGCAGCGAGCGTAAAGCTGACGTCATCGACCGCCTGGAACGAGCTGCCGCGGGGCCGGAAAAAGCCCCGGGAGGATGGGGGAAAGGATTTGCACAATCCCCGGACGGAAAGTAAAGGCTGGACCGCGTGGTTCATCCGGTGCGGGTTCGGCGTCCGGGCTGCGCGCTGAGCAGGGCGCGCGTGTAGGGGTGCCGCGGGCGGCAGAGAATCTCGCGCGTCTTGCCCGACTCGACCACCTCGCC
Source organism: Opitutaceae bacterium (assembly GCA_035656575.1). Lineage (GTDB taxonomy): Bacteria > Verrucomicrobiota > Verrucomicrobiia > Opitutales > Opitutaceae > Palsa-1447. Next base: position 21,433 of record DASRSH010000244.1, on the reverse strand, counting down.
GAGGTGCAGCACCGCGACACGGTCGGCCACGTGCGCCACAATGCCGAAATCGTGCGTGATCAGCAGCACCGAGCAGCCGATCTCCCGTTGAAAAGCCCGGATGAGTCCAAGAATCTGCGCTTGGATCGTGAGGTCGAGCGCGGCGGTCGGTTCGTCCGCGATCAGCAGCTCGGGCCGGCACACCAGGGCCATGGCGATGATCGCCCGCTGGCGCAGGCCGCCGGAGAGCTCGTGCGGGTAGCAATCGAAGCGCCGCGCCGAATCGGGTATTCCCACCTTTTCTAGCATGGCCAGCGTGCGCCGCCTGGCGTCCGCCCGGTCCAGGTCCCGGTGCACCCGGATCGCTTCCATCACTTGGTTTCCGACCGTGTGCACCGGCGAAAGGGCCGTCATCGGCTCCTGGAAGATCATGCTCACGAGGCCTCCCCGCACCCGGCGGAGCACGGGAGCCTTGTCCCTGAGCGCTGTGAGGTCGATTTCTCCCTCGGCTCGCGAATGGAGCACGATCCTTCCGTCTGTGATGCGCGCCGGGGGCGGCAGCAGGCGCATGATCGCGTGTGCTGTCATGGTTTTACCGCTGCCGGATTCGCCGACCAGAGCGAGGGTTTCTCCGCGCGCGATGCAAAATGAGACATCGCGCAGTGCTTCGGCCGCGCCGCCGGGGGCGCCAATCACCACGCGCAGCCCGTCGACCTCCAGAAGCGGCGCTTCGGGCTTCATCGCTGCGCGTAGGGATCGGCCGCGTCCCGCAGGCCATCCCCCAGAAAATTGAAGGCCAGCACCGTCACCACGATCAACATAACCGGCGTGAGGAGCCAGGGATAATAGACTACCGTCTGGATGCTCATGCAGTCCTGGAGCATCACGCCCCAGCTCACGATCGGCGGCCGCAAACCCAGTCCCAGGAAGGAAAGCGAAGTTTCTCCCAGGATCATGGCGGGCACGCTCATGGTCAGGACCACGATGATATGGCTCGCAAACCCGGGCAGGAGGTGCCGGAAGAGAATGCGCGCATGACCTGCGCCCACGAGCCGCGCCGCCGTGGCGTAATCTTCCTCACGCAAGGCAAGGAGCTTGCCTCGTACCACCCGTGCCAGGCCCGGCCAGCCCAGGAGGCTCAGCACGAGGGTGATGGCAAAATAGCTCGAAAGCGGCGACCAGTCAGGCGGCAGGACCGCGCTCAGCGCCAGCCAGAGCGGAATCTGCGGAAGGGCGGAGACGATTTCGGTCAAACGCTGGAGGAACGTATCGAGCGCGCCGCCGACATAGCCGGAGAGGCCGCCGATGGCCACCCCGAGCAGAAACGTGACCGCGATAGCCGCCAGGCCGACGGACAGGCTGATCCGCGAACCGTAGATTAGGCGGCTGAACACGTCCTGGCCGTATTTGTCGGCTCCCAGCAGATAGAAAACCGGTCTCGCTCCGACCGGAAACGACCGGACTCGGGCGATGCCAAGAAAGTGCCGGTCACAGGGAATGCATCCCCAGAATCGGTAGGGTTCGCCGCGGACGAAGAAACCCAGGGCGGCTGGCCGGGCGGGATTCTCGGCATAGGACTTCTTCAGCGTCGCCGGATCGACCGAGCGATTCATATCGAGCACGTAAATTCCCCGGGACGGCGAAAAGCGCGGTACCTGCGGTGGACAGTAGGCGTAGGCAAGGTCGCGCCAGTCCTGCGGATACGGCGCGAAGAAATCCGCGAGCGACGCCAGTAGGTAAAGGGCCAGCAGCAGGCAAAGCGATCCCATGGCGAATGGATGTCGGCTTAGCCGCTGCCAGATTAAGGTCCATTGCGATTCGTTGCCGCCGAAACTCCCTGGGTCCGGAGGAGCGGAGGACAGAAGAACAACCGCGTTTGCGGGGATGCCCTCATCCGGGGGCTTCCTCGGGACGGCTTCCGGTTCGCGGACGGGGAGCTTAGTCGCGGGGGTCATGGACATCCCCTTCCGGCGCAGGTCCCCGGCGGGGATCTGCGACGATTCCAGCGCGCCTCGAATCTGCGGCCGGCAGGGACGGCATCAGGTTCCATGCGGTGCGCAGCATGGCCGGGCGCAAAAGGAATGCCAACCTCCGATGTCATTGGACGGTCGAAAGCATCGTCTCGGGCGCCGACGGGCAGCGCGTTCTCACAGGCGCTTCAATGCGTCTCCAGGGACTTGCGGGTCCTGGGTTACAGGCAGGGTGGGGCCGCTGCCAGTCACGGCAATGGCGGCAGTCCTCTTCCCCGCCAAGCGCAGGAAAACGGGAGTGCCGGGAAGGACCAGGCAACCGGTGACCAAGATCTCCCGGCAATTGTTCAGACTGAGGACTGCCTGCCCGTCAGAGACGCCGACGGGCAAGCGCTGCACATCCCGGATCACGGCGTTGCTCGACTCGAAAAGGGCAAGCGCCGAGCGGTCGAAGCGCTGGAAAACCGGTGGATCGATCAGGACGCGCACGTCCTCCACCACCAACCCGTCGACATGGGCAAGGGCGATGTAGGTCGGCTGCCGGACGAAGCGGGTATAATTCTCGTCCCGGTAGGTGGAATTCCCACCCTCCCGCTCCACGCGGGCGGAGAAATCCGTGGCCGCCACCACGCGAAATGAAATGTTGCGCAGAGTGAGATTTTCGATCGGGCGCTGCGGCAGTCCTTGAATCAGGATACCGTTGTCGCTTTCGATTTGGATATCGCTGAAGCTGACATCGCGAATGCGGCTGAGCGGCGAGCTCGGCCTGCGCTTGGTCAGATCGATGTAGATCGGGATGATCGTCTTGCGCAGTTGGGCGTTGATCCGGACCCCGGGCCGCGTCGTTTCAATGGAAAGGTGGGAAAAGCTCGCTCGCTCGACCAAGCCCCCGTCCTTGATGAACATACCGATGCCCACGCCGGAATTGCGGATGACGCAGTTGGAAACCTTGATGTCGCGGAAAGTGCCGCTCGAGTCGGTGCCGAGTTTCACCGCTCCGGCGACCGATTCCAGGATGCAGTTATCCACCACCAGATTTTCCAGTGGTCTTCCCTCTTCGGTCTTCGGGCAAATGCAGTCATCGCCACATACGATGTGACAGTTTGAGATCATGACGTTGCGGCACGAAATCGGGTCGATGCCGTCGGTGTTCGTGCGCACGAAATTATTGAGGATTGAGACCCCCGCCACCGAAACATCCTCGCATTGGTCGAATATGACGGTGTGGGCCTCGCTGAAGCGAATGGTGAAATCGCGCAAATGCACATTGCGGCAGTGGGCGAAGCGAATCATGCCGAAGCGGTGGGCCGGCATCGGGCTCCGGTCTTCATCGACATCACGCCGCCCCAATTCCCCGCTGCCGGCGCCTTCGAGCGTCCCCTCGCCCGTGACGGAGATGTTTTCCTGGCCGTCGGCCACAAGCAGAAAACCATGCTCGCGCGGTCGCGGGTGGGCATCGAAGTCTTCGATCCGGTCGGTCGACCAGATCGTCGCCCCGGCTTCGAGTTTCAGGGTGACGTTGCTCTTGAGGACAAGCTTGCCGGCGCGGTAATCGCCCGCCGGCACGAGCACTTCTCCACCCCCGCCCTGGGCACAGGCATCGATCGCGGCCTGAATGGCCTTCTGGTCGCCGGGGAATTGGCCGCCTTTGGCTCCGAAGTCACGGATATTGCATGGGGCGGCAGAAAGGGCGGTTGAGGCGACGAGAGCGAAGAGAAGGCCAATGGCCGTTTGTCGGGGGAGCAAGGGCATGGGAACCCAGGAATATAACGCACTTGCCGATTGCGTTCCCTCCGGCGCGGGTGCAAAAAGCTCCGGAATCCTCATATGAATGGTTTCAGCGCACCTTTCCGCTTTGAGACCTTCGGACTGCAAATCTGGCGGGGCCTGGCGGCGCCCATGCGGCGCCGCCACAGCCATACCGAGATCGAGCTCAACCTGGTGCTTCATGGTTCCGTGACCTATCGCTTTGCGGAAAAGCCGGTGACCCTCCATCCCGGGCGGCTGTACGTCTTTGGCGGATTGACGCCTCACCTGCTCGAGCACGGCGCACCCGGCACCAGATTCTACTACGTGACAGTGCCACTGGAAGCCTTTATCCGCTGGCGCCTGCCGGACAACGTGACCACGCCCATCCTGGGCGGCGAAATGCTTATGGACCAGGATGACCTGGATGATGAACGTCGTTTTGCGCGCTGGTTGGAGGATTTGCAGGGCGGGCATCCCCGGCGGGCGCGGGTCACCTTGCCGGAAGTGCAGGGACGACTGGAACGGATGGCCTTGTCACCCCAGCTTAAGACGGCCTGGCGTCGCCGCGACGACCGCGGCCGCCAAATGGCCGAAATGGGAACGCTGACGCGCATCGAATCGATGCTGCACACAATTGCGGAACGATACCGGGAGCCTCTCACGCTCGGCGTGCTAGCCGAGAAAACGCAATGGCACCCGCGATACGCCGCCACCCAATTTCGACGCTGGATCGGTTTGCCTCCAGGCGAATTTGTGCTGCGGCAGCGGGTCGCGCATGCCCGCTATCTTCTCGCCACCAGCGACTTGAAGGTGATCGACATCGGTGAAGAGTGCGGCTTCGCCAGCCAAAGCAGCTTCTACGCCGCCTTCCTCCGGCTGGTGGGTCATCCCCCGGGCGGCTATCGCCGAACGCTGTCCGGGTCGGAACTGACGCCGGCGTCGTCGTCGTGAGCTAACTTTCGGATTTCAATGACCTGGACTCCGGAATCCACCGGGAACTGGAATTCTACCCCCCGCCGAAAGTCGGCACCGGAACAGGTTCCGATCGCCGCTCCGTCCATAGCGGAGCGGAGGACAAACTCCCCATCCGGATAGACCGGCAGCGAGACCGAGACGCTGGTCGCGTGGGAATCGTTGCGGAACAGGGCGATCATGCCGGCGCCCAGCCGGCTCAGCCGCGCGTATCCGTCCCAGGCCGCCGCGGACGGCTGCCGCCACGAACCGAGGGGAAAAAATCCCTCATTGAACGGAACTGCGCGACGCAGAGTCTTGAACCATCGGATCTTCTCGCCATACCAGGCTTGCTGGGCCGGCGTGAGACGGCGGAGGTCGCCGCAAAACAGGGGGCCGGCGCCCATGGCGGTGGCCAAACGTTCGTCGATGGGAGGGGAATCCGCGTGGAGATTGCCGATGAGCATCGTCTCGACCGGAATCGCCAGCGAACGCAAATAAAGGAGGGTGCGGGCCGCACGCGGGCCGGCATCAAGCGGGCTGGCGTCAGTTACGTTGCTGAGCCAATCGAGATCGCCGGCCGCCAACAGGCCGTAATCGATGATATGCTTCTGGCCCCACAACTCATAGGTCAGATCAAGAACGACGTCGGGATGTTCGCGGTAGACGCTGGCGGTCACGTAGTTGATTCCCTCATAAATGCCGTCCAACGACTCGGCCCACGTCTGGTGATCGTGGCCTTGGGCATAACAACCCGGGGATTCGCCGTAGGCATTGAACACCGTGGTCAGGTCGAGTTTGACGTATTTCAGGTGGTAGCGGGCGATGAGGCTGTTGAGCCGCCGGGCCGCAACTATCTTGTAGGGCGTATCCATGCACATGACGGCTTGGGCACCGGCCATGGTGAAGGTAAACTTGGGCTTGCCGTCGCGATCCCGGCATAGCCATTCGGGGTGCTCCCGATAGACCTGCGTGTTGGGACTGACTACCGCCAAGGGAAACCATAGCCCCAGTCGCATGCCGTGGTTTTCGACCGCAGTCTCGATCGCGTCCAGGCCGCTCTTAAACAGCCGGGTATTGATGACGTTGCTGCCGTAATCGGCCTGCCAACCATCATCGATTGTGAACACGTCCATTCCCATCCGGCCTGCCGCCGCAATCAGGTCCAGGGTGATGGCTTCGGTGATCCGGCGCTGGAACGGTTCCCAAGTGTTGTAGATCCATAGCGGCTGATAATCGGCCCTCTTTTTCATGAGGACCTGCGCGGTGTAGGAGGGCATGACCCAACGGGGATCGGCAAAACCGCGGCCCTCGGCAAAGAAGGCCACGGAACTCTTTGCGGTGATGAACGTTTCCCCCGGATCGAGCCGTCGCTCGAATGGGAATAAGTCCGTGTCGTACATTACCTCCAAACCATTTCGCCAACCGGGCAGGATCTCGGAGCGCTTGAGATACCCGGGTGCTTCGTTCATGACGATGTAGCCTTCGCGTGATCTGGAATTTTTCACGGAAATGGCCGGGTCCTCCACCCGGCCCGTGTAAAAGATCTCCCTTGGCTCAACGCCGTAGAATGCCGAAACCGCGATATCGGCGGGAGCACCTGGGGCGAGTCCCACCGATTCGAAAACCAGGTGGGTGAGGACAACAGGCGCGGCGCCGTCATTGCGAATCGACAGCCACTTCCGCACCACCGGATGCCCGGCGTACACCGCGTAAAACGCTGTTACGGTCAGCGGCTGGGCGCGCGCGCGCAGCTGCAACGCGAGCAGTTTGCCCGCGGGAGCGATGTCGCGGATTTGGACGCATGCCAAGGCGAAGGCGGCACCGGCTCCGGCGAACCGGGTGGGACCGTACTGAAAGGAAAACTCGTCGCTCTGTGCCGCCCGGGCCGAAGCCTGCGCCATGAAATCGGTGCCGGTGACCTTATGGCGCCAAGCGCGGGTGCGAAGCCCGTGATCCGAGTCAAATTCGACTTCCCGTTCGACGAGATCGTTTCCGATCCGCCATGATTTACCGTCGGCCGCCGAATGCACATAAACGGCGGCCGGGCTTTGGGCAAAACCGCTGAGGGTAAAGAATGCGCAGCATAGTAGGGAGAGGATATTTTTCATGGCTGAGGGCCAATCTTGGGCGGCCAGCGTAATGTAGCCGGCGCGGCGCGGCTTCCCGCGCGGAGGAGAAAACTTCCCGGATCATCAGATTATTGGCGGCGCCCTGCGTCCGGCAACGGAGGCAAAGGCAGTCTGCCCCGGTGCACATCGCGATGCGCGGGCAACCGGTTGAAAGTCGGCCAAGTCCGGTTCACGTCAAAGGGGACGACGTGACCGAACGCCCCCCCCTTTTTTTGCAATCAATCATGACCGACCGTACCTTGCCTGCGATGGCGCCTATGCTTGCCCTCATTGCGGCCTTTCTTGGGCCAGGATCGGCGGCCCAGGATTTCGCGAATATCGCGAATATCCGCACGCCCTTGGGACTGGATTCCCAGGAGCTTAATAACAATCCCAAGGCCACGGTGGCATCGACGCCCCCGATGGGCTGGAATAGCTGGGACAATTTCGGTCTGGATATCACCGAGGAGGAATTCAAGCGCCAGGTCGATTACGTCGCGGTTCACCTGAAACCATACGGTTACACCTATATGGTCATCGATGCGGGCTGGTATGCGCCTCATCTTTCGGCTCGGAAGGACGATCCCTTTTACTATGCCCACCTGACGCGCTATCCGACCGCGGTGGACGTCTACGGCCGGTGGATCCCCGCCGTGAATAAGTTCCCCTCGGCCGCGGATGGAGGCTTCCGGCGGCTGGCCGCCTACGTGCATGCCCAGGGCCTGAAATTCGGCCTGCACATTCAGCGTGGCATTCCCTGGACCGCCATTCAAGAAAATCTTCCCATCAAGGGCACCCCCTATCACGCGCGCGACATCGCCAATCCCGCTGACGCGTGCTCTTGGTGGGATGCCTCGCTCGGCGTCGACATGAGCAAGCCGGGTGCCCAGGAATATTACAACTCCTGCTATGCGCTCTATGCCGGCTGGGGCGTGGATTTCGTAAAAGTGGACGACATGAGCCGACCTTATCACGCGGACGAGATCACGGCGGTGAGGATCGCCATTGAGAAAGCCGGCCGCTCCATGGTTTACAGCCTTTCGCCCGGGAGCACGCCGATCGAAGCCCGATATCATGTGCAGAACAATGCTGACATGTGGCGAATTTCGGATGATTTCTGGGACACGTGGCCGCAGTTGAAAAATCAATTTCCGCTGGCTTCCCGATGGATGCGGTTCGGCCGGCCCGGCCATTGGCCGGATCTGGATATGCTGCCGGTCGGAATCGTGGGAACGCGGGATGGCAGCACCGGCGGGGGAAGGCGGTCCCGATTCTCGGCGGACGAACTGCGTACCCTGATGACGCTGTGGTGCATGTTCCGTTCTCCGCTGATTCTCGGCGGGGACGTCACGGCATTGAACGGCTTTGAGACGGGATTGGTCACCAATTCGGAGTTGATCGACATCGATCAGCACAGTTCGGCCTGCCGGCAGGTGGCAGCCGATTCCGACAGCGTAATTTACCGGTCGGAACAGCCAACCCGGCACCGCGTTTACGTGGCCTTCTTCAATCTCTCGGATCACCGCCGGACCGTCGGTTGCGGATTGGATCAGATCGGCTTGCCCGGTCCGGTCACGGGGCAGGAGATTTGGAGCCGCCGCGCCGTCGGGGTCGACCGGCGGCTGGAAGGAGAAGTCCCGGCGCATGGCGTCCTTTTGTATAGGTTCGGCGCGCGGTAGCTGGTCGGGCCTTCGAAAATGAAGACGAGGGAAGCAGTTGGGCATGCGGCGGCCAGGCGCCAACTTCTCTCGCTTTCGCACCTCCTCGGCCGGGAGGATCGCGGCCTCGCGATCCTCGGGGAGGGCAACACGTCCGCAAAGCTTTCGGAAGCGACATTCGTGGTCAAGGCGAGCGGCCGCAACCTAGCCGGCCTGTCTCAGGGAGGACTTTGCGAATGCCGATTCAAGGATCTCCTTGGCCTTATGAGTGCCGGGAAGATCACCGATGAGCGCGTCGACCAGGTGCTTCTTGGTTCGCGCGTTCGCGCTTCCGAAGGAAAACCGTCGGTCGAGGCAGTTTTCCATGCTTACCTGCTGACGCTCCCGGGAGTTCGCTTTGTGGGCCATACGCACCCGGTCGCGGTCACGGGCCTCCTTTGCTCGAGTGCCGCCCACGACTTTGCCCACCGGCGGCTTTTTCCCGATGCCGTCGTCTGCTGTGGGTGTGATTCTGTGCTCGTGCCGTACGCGGATCCGGGGGTCATGCTCGCACGGGCGATATGGCGCCATACCGCGCAATTCATCGAGCGGCGGGGCGAGATTCCTCGAGTGATTCTCCTAAAGAATCACGGCCTCATTACGCTGGGGATGACGCCGCAGGCGGTCGTAACGGCGAGCATGATGGCGGAAAAGGCCGCCCGCATTCTCCACCATGCATCTACTGGCGGCCGAAAACCGCGTTTTCTCTCGGACCAGCAGGTCACCCGCATCGGGGCGCGACCCGATGAGCACCACCGCCAGCGGGTCCTTGGTCTCTCGGATTCCCGTGCCGATAGCAGGCCATGAGAGCCGTGGGCGGCGCAGCGGGGCGGGGCGATCCCGGTTAGGGCTTCGCAGCGAGGCAGGATCCGCAGCCGCCAGCGAAGAAGTCGTTGCCCTTGTCGTCGACAACGATGAAAGCCGGAAAGTTCTGCACCTGGATCTTCCATATAGCCTCCATGCCGAGCTCCGGGTACTCCAAGACCTCCACCTTGCGGATGTTTTCGGAGGCCAGCACGGCGGCGGCTCCGCCGATGGACCCCAGATAAAACCCACCATGCTTGCAGCAAGCCGCCGTGACCGCCGGGCCGCGATTGCCCTTGGCCAGCATGACCATCGATCCCCCGAGCGACTGGAACTGGTCGACGTAGCTGTCCATCCGACCGGCGGTGGTGGGCCCGAACGAGCCCGAGTTGTACCCCGCCGGTGTTTTGGCCGGCCCGGCATAGTACACCGGATGGTCCTTGAAGTACTGCGGCAATCCGCGCCCGGCGTCCACGCGCTCCTTTAGTTTGGCGTGGGCGATGTCGCGCGCCACAATCATGGGCCCGTTGAGCGACACGCGCGTGGTCACCGGATGGCGGGAAAGCTCGGCGCGGATCTCCTCCATGGGCCGGTTCAGATCCAGCGCCACGACCGGACCCCCTCCTAGCGCGCGACTTTTCGCCGGCAGGAACCGGCCCGGCTCTGTCTCGAGCCGTTCGATAAAAATGCCTTCGGGCGTAATCTTGGCCTTGATGTGGCGATCGGCGCTGCACGACACGCCCATGGCTACGGGACAAGAGGCCCCATGCCGGGGCAGCCGGACCACTCGTACGTCGAGCGCGAAATGCCGGCCGCCGAATTGGGAGCCCATGCTGCATTTACGGGCGGCCTGCAGGACCCGGTCCTCCCACTCCCGGTCCCGAAAGGCCTGGCCATGCTCGTTGCCCCGGCCCGGCAACGAGTCCAGAGCGCGCGCCGAGGCCAGTTTGAGCACTTTCATGCACGTCTCGGCGCTGGTGCCCCCGACCACGAAAACCAGATGATAGGGTGGGCAGGCCGCGGTGCCTAACAGCGGGAGCTTGTCTGCGACCCAGTGCTCGAAGCTTTTGGGGTTGAGCAGCGCCTTTGTCTCCTGAAAGAGGAGCATCTTATTGGCCGAGCCTCCGCCCTTGGCCGCGAACAGGAACTCGTACTTGGCTCCCGGCACCGCGGAAATGTCGATCTGGGCCGGCAGATTCGTGCCGGTGTTGACTTCTTTCCACATGTCCAGGGGCGCGGTCTGGGAGTAGCGCAGATTCTCGCGGGTGTAGCATTCGTAGACGCCACGGCTCAGCCACTCGGCGTCGTTGGCCCCCGTCCAAACGCGCTCGCCCTTCTTGGCCACGATGGCAGCCGTGCCCGTGTCCTGGCACATGGGGAGGATGCCGCCGGCCGCGATTTCCGCGTTGCGCAGAAGCGTCGTCGCTACGTAACGGTCGTTGTCCGAGGCCTCGGGATCGGCCAGGATCGCCGCCACTTGGACCAGGTGGCTGGTTCGCAGATAAAAAGAGCAATCGTGAAACGCCTGTTGGGCCAGGAAGGACAGCGCGGCGGGGTCGACGCGCAGCAGATCGCCGCCCTCGAACTCCTGGATGCGGACGCCGTCGCGGGTCAGCAGCCGATAGTCGGTTTCGTCCGCTTCCAAGGGGAAGGGATCCTGGTAGATAAAAGGTGGAGGCATGGCTAGTGCTTTTCGAGAGAACTTCGTATCCCGCGTCCGAATCGTGGCAAGCCGGCAGGCAATCAAATGGACGGGGTACGGGCAAACCGTGCTGGCCGATCCAGTCCTCCGCGTCGGGATGATATTTCGGGATTTTTCGAACGCTTTGCGAACCGGGGCGAACACCGCTTGATATGCCCGACTTCGGAGCGCACCGTCGCGCGCAGTCAACCTTGGTAAATGCTTCTGGACCATTGACCCCGGCGCAAGCGCTTGGCAAAATGCTGCCGCTCAACCACTCCCTATGAATACCCGTCTCCGCTCGCTCGTTGGCCTCCTGTCGTTCGCGGCGGTTCCCGCTGCCGCCTTAGCCCAATCCAACGATTTCGAACACGGTCTCGGTGGCTTGGCCGGAAGCTCCGCGCCGTCCCGCTTTCCCTGGCGCTGGGTGATCCTGGGCGTGCTGGTCGTCCTGGCCGTGGCGGCGGTTTATTTGCGGCGCCGCAAGGGCCCTCCGGCGCCGTAAGCGGATGGCGACGCGGCCGTACTCGGTCTTCATCAGCTACGCCTCAGGAGACCGTCCGCACGCGGAGCGACTTTTCCACGCTCTGCAGAGCGCCGGGGTCGAGGTGTGGCTGGACACCGAGCTGCTGCGCGGTGGAGAGGCGTGGGACGAGCAGATCCGGCAGCGGGTCCGCAGCTGCACCTTCTTCCTCGCGCTGGTATCGCCGCTGACGGATACGCGGGCGGAAGGGTATTTCCGGCGCGAGTGGCGCATGGCGCTCGATCGCATGAGCGACCTGGCTGACGACCGGCCGTTCCTGGTCCCCGTCGCGCTCGAGGGCGCGCGGGCGGAGTCGGCCCGGGTGCCGGCCAAGTTTCTGGAGGTGCAGTGGCTGCCCCTCGGCGCCGAAGCGGACTCCGCGCGCCGGCTGATCGAGCAGCTCGAGCGGCTGCATGATTCGATGAGCGCGCCGCGGGCCGGCGCCCGGGCCCGGCCCGAAGCGGTGGGCTTGAGGAACCGGGCGCGGGCGCCGCTGTGGCGCCGCTCCGGCTTTTGGCTGGCGCCGGCGGCCGCGGCCGCAGTGATGGTGTTTGCGGGGTTGTTCCTGCGGCCCAAGCCCGCGTCATTGGGCCCGGCGCTCGATCCCCAGGCCGTCGCGGTCATTCCCTTCGCCAACCACGGGGGCGCTCCCAGTGACGATTACCTCTGCGATGGCCTGACCGAGGAGGTGACCGCCCGGCTGATGCGCGAGCCGTCGCTGCACGTGGTCGCGCGCAGCTCGGCGGCGTCGCTTCCCGGCAGGAGCGCGACCGACATCGGCGCCGCCCTGCGCGTGGGCACCGTGGTGCGGGGCGAGTTCCGGCGCAGCGGCGATGAGGTCACAGTGCAGGTGCGCGTGCTGAGCGGCGCAGACGGCGAACTGGAGTGGTCGCGCGATTACACCGGCGCGTCGTCCACCCTGATGACCCTCGAAGCCGCCCTGGCGGACGATGTGGCGGGGGTGATGGCGCCGCATTCCATGGCCGTGGCGGCCCGTGCCCCAGCCACCACCAACCTGGACGCCTACGACGCTTTCCTGCACGGCGCCAGCCTGCGGCAAAAGGCGTCCACCAAGGAGAACATCGAGCGCGCGGCGGCGTACTACCGGCAGGCGGTCACCGACGATCCGCGCTTCGCCCTGGCCTGGGCCCGGTATGGAATCCTGCTCATCCGGCTGCACAATCTTGGCTGGGACGACTCCGCGGCGACGCTGCGGGAAGCGCACCACGCGATCGCGCAGGCGCTGGCGATCCAGCCGGACTTGCCCGAGGCCCACGTGGCGATGGCGAGTTACCTGGGGCTGCAATGGGCCGACCTTCCGCTCGCGGTCGAGCAATACCAGCAGGCCCTCGCCCTGTCCCCGAACGACGACGACGCCTGGCACGGGCTGGCCGTGGGCGAGCTGATCCTGGGCCGCAAGGCCGAGGCGGTGCGCGCCATGGAGCATGCGGTCGCGCTGGATCCGCGCAACGCCGGCCGGCTTTACCAATTCGGCATCATTCTCGCGTTTGCGAGCCGGTACGATGACGCCATGGCGGCGCAGGAAGGCGCGTTCGCGCTGGACCATGCTCCGGATGCGCTGATCGAAGAGGCCGTGATCGAGCGCGAGCGCAGCGGGAATCTCTCGCGCGCGCTGGCGAAGCTGGACACCGCGTGGCCGTGGTGCAAAACGGCGGAACAGCGGAACGAATACCGGCGCTACCGGATGAGCCTGCTGCGCAGCGAGGAGCGCTGGCCGGAGGCGCTGGCCGCGGTGGACCAGATGGAAGGCGAGGCGTCCCCGGCGCAATGGGTGTACTACACGAAGGCGCTGATGCGGGCGCAGATCCGGGAAAGCATGGGCGAGGAAGCGCAGGCGCGGCGCGACTATGCGGCAGCGTTGGGCCTCACCCGCGCCTATGCGGCGCGCGAACCGGCGCTCGTCCGCTCACACACCACCCTGGCCTTGATCGAGGCGGCCCTGAATCAGCCGGCGGCGGCCCGGGCCGATGTGGCGCGGTGCCTGGAACTGGTGCCGCCGGACCGCAATCCGTACCTGGCCGCCCTCACATCGCGGGCGGTGCAGATCCAGGTGGAGTATCGCCTGGGCGCGCAGGACCGGGCGTTCCAATTGCTGTCCGACGAAATCGCGGCCGGTTTCTACAAGCGCAACGATCTGCTCCTGGCCCCCGAGTGGCGGCTGCTGCAAAGCAACCCGCGCTTCCGCACGCTGGCGAAAAAGGCCGTCCTCTGACGCGGCGTCCTCGCGCCGGGCCGGCATCATTCGAACTGTTTGCGGAAGGCGGCCAGCTCTCCTTTGATCGCCTCCAGCTCGGAGCGGAGGGCGGCGCATTCGGCTTCCAGTTTGGCGATGCGGTCGTCGGCGGGTTCGGGGGGCCGGGCGGCGGGCTCCGGGCGGGGGACTGGCGGCGGCGAGGCCGGCGCCGGGATTTCGCCCGCAAGCAGGTGGGCGTAGCGCTGCTCCTTCTGCCCGGTCTGCCGCGGCAGCTTCACGACCAGCGGACCGGTGGGCCGCGCCGAAAGCGCGTCCAGGAGGGACTGGACCTCGTCGAGGCCCGCGAAGGGGTGCAGCCGGGCGGCCCGGCCGCGGAGTTCGCCCACGGTCTGGGGGCCCCGCAGGAACAGTTCGCACATGACCGCAATCTCCGGCGGGCCGAGATCGGAGTCGTGGGCGGCGAAGGTGTGCGCGTATTTCGGCACCCGGCTGTCGGCGCCCTTGAAGAGCACGGCCAGCCCCTGGTCGCGCAGCGAATCCAAGGCCCGGTTCACTGCCCCCTCGTCCAGGGCCATGACCGGATCGCGGTTCGAGCTCTGGTTGCAGGCGTTGACCAGCGCGTTCAAAGTGAGCGGATAGACGGCGGGCGTCGCGATCTGCTTTTCGATGAGGCAGCCCAGAACGCGAACTTCCTCGGCGGTAAGAGGGCCGTGCATTTCTCTGGCCATGGCAGAAACGGTCATAAGGATAAAGCACACAATACCCCCCCCGAATGAATCGCCGCCAATTCCTGCAAACCAGCGCCGCCTCCGCCTTGATGCTCAAGCTTGCCGGCAGGAAGGCCCTGGCCGCTTCCTATGCCGCCCTCCCGGGCGATTCCATTCCGTGGGTGACCCTCAACAATGGCGTGAAAATGCCCCGCCTGGGACTGGGCACTATGACGCTGCGGGGCGACGTCGGCGTGCGGTGCGTGGCCGATGCCATCTCGCTGGGCTACCGCCTCATCGACACGGCGATGATCTACTCCAATGAAACGGCCGTGGGCGAGGGGATCCGGCAAAGCGGAATCAGCCGCGAGCAGCTCTTCATCACCTCCAAGCTGTGGAAGACCGACATGGGGTACGAGCAGGCCAAGAAGGGGTTTCAGACTTCGATCGACAAGCTGAAGGTGGACTATTTGGACCTTTACCTGATCCATCGCCCATCTGGAGGCGATTGGAAGGGCTCGTGGAAGGCGATGGAGGAGCTCCATCACCAGGGCCGAATCCGGGCCATCGGCATGAGCAATGCCAGCTTCGCGCAGATGGACGACCTGATCGCGAACTTCGAGGTGAAGCCGGCCCTGCACCAGATCGAGACCCACGCGTTTTACCAGGAGGGGCAGGCTTATGACTATCTCAACCGGCACGGCGTCCAGATGGAAGCATGGGCCCCCTTCGCGGAAGGCCGGCACGGGATGTTCACCAACGCCACCCTGGCGGCCATCGGCCGGAAGCACAACAAGACCGTGGCGCAGGTTTGCCTGCGGTGGCATTTCCAGCGCGGCATCGTCGCCATTCCCCGCTCGTCCCAAAAGGCCCACATCGCGGAGAACCTCAATATCTTCGATTTCAGCCTGGACTCATCCGACCTGGCGGCGATTTCGCCGCTGGATTTGAACACCACGCAGTTTCCGGAGTGGACCTAATCCGCCGGATCCGTTGGGGGAGCCGCGGGATTGTCCCGTCGCCTGCAATCCCAGTGTAGGTATCCATCCGGGACGCCCGGTTCGTCGCGGTAAATGAGCGGTCCATTGTGTCAGCGCCGAGCCGTTGCTCCCACGGGCGACGCGGACTAGCGCAGCAGCAGCGCGAGGAAGGCCACGAGCGCAATGAGGGCGACGACGAGCCACAAGAGGGACCGCCGGCCGCCATTTCGCCCCGCCGCGCCCGAGCCGGAGGTCTCCTCGAAGGCATCGTCGGGCAGATCCAAACCGTCGTAGCGCGTCTCCTCCTCGTTCCAGCCCGAGCGCTCATCCGCTCCGCAGTGGGGGCAGGCCCGGGCGGTCGGCGGGACGGGCTCGCCGCAGACCGGGCATTCGGCGGGAGGGGGCTTCATGCGCGGCCACGATGGCTGGCGAGTCCAGCGATTGCGAGCCGCCTATGGTTGCCTTTTGGTCGCGGGATTCGTTCCCTTTCGCGAGATGCCTCTTCTGTCCAAACCCCTGGAGGTGGCGTGCTGCGCGGCTGGGCTCGTCCTGGGTGCGGGCGCCGCGCCGGGCGCGATTCGTCCGCTGTCCTCCGGGGATATCGGCATGGCGCTGACGGCGCCGCATTTCGAGCAGGTCTGCCTTTCGCCGGACGGGCGGTATCTGGCTTACAGCACCGGTGATACGGTCTTCGTGACCAGCGTCGACCAGCAGGCCGAAGGGGCGCCGGTGTTTCGCACCCCGGGGACCGTCGCGTTTGTCGGCTGGGCCCGGGACCAGCTGGTCGTGGCCGACAGCGCGAGCTTCATCTACCGATTCAATGCGGATGGCTCCGGCCGCACCGTCCTCGCCAACCCCTACCAGCTCGCCTACCAGGTTCCCTTTGTCTGGACCGGCTCCTTCGAGAGCGGGCTGGGGCGGAGCGAGATGCTGGCTTTCAATGCCCGCGCCGCTTCCGTGGCGATCGTGGACCCCGGCGCAAATTCCGGCCTCATGTCAGGCAACGCTGCCACGAGCGGACCGGCCGCCGCCGGCCGCGGAGGCGGGACCGGTCCCGGGGGAGACCGGTCCAGCGGCGACCCCGACCCCGGGGCGGATAATCCGGGGCGCGACATCGATCCCGGTTTGGCCCCGTCCAACGGCGATGCGCCGCAGGACGGCGTGCCGCGGTCGCCGCATGTTCTGGCCTGCGACGGCCCTTCCGGCACCCTCGTCATCGAAGCCGAAGGCACGCAGATCAAATTCGAGGTGCCAACCGAGATTTTTCGGATCGATGTGGCCACCGGCCAGAGAACGAGCCTCGCGCGCCTCGCCGCCGTCCCGCAGGCCGTCCTCCTGAACCAGCAGGGAATCCCCCGGATTGTCCGGGTCCGGCGGGGGGAGACGTCCGCCGCCCGCTACCTGCTCGTGGGACCGGGCGTGCTCCCGCCCCCAGTCGCGTCGGCGCTGAACGAGCGCGACCTGCTTGGCGTCCGCAGCATCCCACTCGCCTATTCCGCCAGCGGCGAGCGTCTGTATTACGCGTCCAACCAGGGGCGGGACACCTATGGCATCTACGCCTGGAATCTGGCGGCGAACCGGCCCGACCGGGTGCGGATCGAGGATGCCACCTATGATCTGGTCGATCCCTCCAGCCCCTTTCCCAACAGCGGGCTGCTGTTTGATCCGGCGACGCACCAGCTGGTGGGCATTCGCGCCGTGGAAATGGAGTGGGTGACCCGGTGGCTCGACCCGCGTTTCGCGCGCGTGCAGGCCGCGCTGGAGCGGCGCCTGCCGCATCGCACGCTGCGGATCCAGAATTGGAGCACGGATAAGACGCGGTTCCTCGTCGAAGCCGACGGCCCCGCCCGGCCGCCGCGGTACTACGTGTACGTGGCGGACGAGGACCGCCTGATCCAATTCCTGCGCTCGGGGCCCGGGGCCGACTCGGGCGAACTGAGCCCGACCACGCCGTTCGTTCTTCCCTTGGATGGAGGGGAGCAGCTCACCGGCTATGTGACCGAGGCCCAGAATCGGCGGCTGTCGCCGCCGCCTTTGGTGGTGGTCCTGCATGACGGCCCCTGGAGCCGCGACCTGCCGGACTATGACATCGAATCGCAGCTGATCTCGCGGATGGGCTTCGTCGTGGCCCGCGTCAACTATCACGGCTCGACGGGGTTTGGCATGCGCTTCCGCCAGGGTCTGGGCAAGCAGTGGGACCGCCGGCCCTTGGACGACGTGGATGCGGCGGTGGAATGGCTGGCCGCCGCCCATCGCATCGATCCGCGCCGGGTGGCGATTCTCGGCCACGGCTATGGCGGCTTCGTGGCCTTCCGCGCCCTGAAGGTCCTCCCTGGCCACTTCGCCAGCGCCGTGGCGATCGCCGACGATTCCCAGATCGGCCAGTGGCTGGAGGATCCGGCCAACGACCGCAATACCCTCCACGCCGTGGATACGGAGAGCATCAAGCCCTCCTTCCACCTCTACGACTACAACCGCTGGATGGTGTCGCGGCCGCTGACGCCCTTCGACGTCACCTTGCGCGAAGACGTCTTCGCCCACGTGCCGGCCGTCTTTCACGCCGCCTCGGCCCTGCGCCGGGAGCGGCAGGTCGGGGACAATATCCTGGTGCTGCATCCGGCGCAATCTGAGCTCGACGTGCCCGAAATGCGCGACCTGCAGGATTTTCTCAATCTGACCCTTTACGACGAGCATGTGCGCGTGGGCGTGCCGCGCGCGGAGGAGTAGCCGGCCCCCGGAAATTACTCCCGGGGGCGGGCCGGAAAACACCCGGCCGCTCCGAGGGCCGCGCCCAAGGCCAATCCGATCGCGATTCCCACCGCAAGGTTATGAATCGCGATGCCCAAACCGGCGCCGAGGGCGACTCCAATCGCAACGCCCGAACCCCGGAAATTCCTTTTCGGACATGGTTTCATGGCCGGAATCCGCAAACCGACTCAGCCACCGCGCGCCGGCAGACGCGAGTCAAAACCGGTACACGCACTGCCACATCAGAATGATGTTGGCGGCGAGGACGGCCAGGCCGATGGGGATCTGGGCCTTGACCACGGCATTGCGGTCGGTGAGGTCGAGAAGGAGGGCGGGGACCAGGTTGAAGTTGGCGGCGAGCGGCGTCATCAGGGTGCCGCAGTAGCCCGAGAGCATGCCGATCGCGGCCATGATGGCGGGATCGCCGTGGTGGAGGCGGACGATGAAAGGCAGGCCGATCGCGCTCGTGATGACGGCGAAGGCGGCGAAGGCGTTGCCCAGGCACATCGTGAAGCCGGCCATCGCAAGGCAGTAGCCGGCCACGGCCGCGAAAGGGCTGCCGGCGGGCAGGACATGGGCCGCCCCCGCGCCCAGCCAGTTGCCGACGCCGAGCTGGATCAGGACCGCGCTCAGGGCGGCCAGGAACTGCGGCAGGAAGAGCAGCCAGCCGAAGGTTTCCAGAATGCGGCCCCCCTCGGTCATCGGCGCAGTCCAGCGCTCACGCGTGCAGCGCAGGGTCGCGGCCAGGGCGATGAGCGCCCCGAGCGACACGGCCACGACGCCCGCCTCGTTGGGGTTCACCAGCCTCCAATGCGCCCCCTGGACGCGGGGCAGGAGGATGCTGCCCACGATGGCGGCCGCCGGCACCAGCAGCGGAAGGATAAAGAGGCGATTGCGCAGGCGGTCGGCCGAAGCCCGCCGCTGCCGGCGATCGATCGCTGCGGCGGGGGCGGGCGCCACGCACCGGGACAGGCCGAGCGCCATCATTGCCAGGACCAAGGCGCCCGCCGTCCGGTGCGACATCGCGTCCCCGCCCAGGTACAGGGCGGCCGCCATCCCCCAAAAAGCCGCGGTGGTCCACTTCCGGCGCTGGCCGCGGCGGCAGGCGACCTGGACCGTGATCGCGGCCAGCACGGCCCCGGTCACCCAGTAGAACGGACGAAAATCAAGCAGCGCCACGGGCCAGGCGTCGGTCCAGCGCCCGCAGGCGCCACCACAGGGCGAAAAAGGCGCAGAACGCGGTCGGCAGTCCCCACAGCGCCGTCTTCCACAGGCTGACCTCGACGCCGATGCCCTCCATGAAGCCCTTGATCAGCAGCACGGCGCCGACGGCGACAAAAACGTCCTCCCCGAAAAAGGCGCCGACGTTTTCGGTGGCGGCCGCGTGCGCGCGGATCTCCTGGGCCGCCGCTTCGCCCAGGGCCGGCTGCTGGAGCCGCGCGGCCGCTTCCGCCATGGGCGCGATCAGCGGCCGCACGACGCTGGCCTGGCCGCCCAGGGGGATGCCCAGGGCGACGGTCACCTGACGAATGCCTCCGTAGATCAGCAGGACACGCCCCGCGGTCGCGCCGCGGAGCTCCCGAATGAGGTCCGCCGCGCGCTCCTGCAGTCCGGGCTTTTCCAGCACGCCGATGACCAGGATGACGAGGATGACCGGGACGATGATGTAGCGCACCGCCAGGAAGTGCGCCCCCAGCTGGTCGAGGAGCCCTCCGACGGAAAAGGAGGCGGTCGCGGCGCCGTGTTGCGCGGTCAAGCGGGCAGGGTAGGCGGCCCCCCGGCCGAGTCCATTCGATTCAGGCCCACCCCGGGGCCAGCCGGGGTTGCGCCGCTGCCGGAACGGGGCCAGCTTGGCCCCGTGCCGCCCGCGGATTCCCCTTCCACCGACGCGCGGCGCGGGCTGCGGGTCCGCGCCGTCTTGCGGCGGGCGCTGGCGCGCGAGCATCCCGCCATCCTGGCGGCGCATTTTGCCACCATGCTGGAGGAGATGCCCGTCGGGCTGCTGCTGCTGGACCACGAACTGCGGCCGCTGTGGTACAATGGCGAGGCGGCCTATGCCTGCTCGGTCTGGAACCACGGGGAGCGCAAGGCGGCCGCCCTCAATCCCATCCGCAATTTCCGGGTGCCGGCGCCGCTGCTGCGGGCGTGCGCGGACATCAAAAGCAAATGGGTGAGCAGCCATGCCCGCGACGCGCGGGCGCGGCGGGCCGTCCTGAGCGAGTTCCCGCTGGGGCTGCACGCGCGGATCCTGCCGCGAGGGGCCCAGGGCGATCCTCCCCGTCCGCCCAGCTTCGAGATTCACCTGGATTACCGGCGACCGCGCGGCGACCGCAGCCGGCCGATTTCCGCTGGCGCGGTTGCCCTCCTGGCGCGCCTGACCCCGCGAGAGCGGGAGGTCGCGATGGCGATCCGCGAGGGCCTGCGCACCAACCGGATCGCGGCCCAATTGCGGCGCAGTCCGCTTACCATCAAGTCGCAGCTCAAGTCGATCTACGCCAAGCTCGGCGCGCAGAGCCGCGCCGAAGTGGCGGCGCAGCTTAACCGCTGAGCCTACGGAAGGTCGCGGGCGGCGTTGACCAGGGTGACCCGCGAAACGACGGCCGTGTCGGAGGTCACGGGCTGGTGCGAGCAGAAGCCGATGCCGACGTAAAAGGGCGCCCGCAGATGCAGGTCGACGGTCGACCCCTGAACATGAAGGGACTCGCCCGCCAGGCTGAGAAGCAGGGCGTAGGTATCGCCGCGCTTCTCGATGCCCAGCCGCTCGCGTCCGTTGGTCCGGTGGTCGATGTGAAAGGCCTCCTTGATGTCGGCGCCCTTGGCCGGCCGGTAAGCCAGGTGGATGAGCCCGCGGCCATGGAGGGCGACCATCACCTCCTTGGCGTTGTCATCCAGATCCTGGCGCATGATCAGGACGACCTTGCGGTCGTCGTAGCCGGCGGGGTTCGGAAAAGCGATGTCGGCGGCGAGGGTCACGTTGCCGCGCATCCGCTTCCACAGAAAATGGAATTCGTCGCGAAAATACCAAATGTTGTAGCCCGCCGACCGGATGACGTAGCGGCCGGTGTCGGGATAATACCACGCGTTGCCCGCCACCAGAGGGCCGCCGACATCGGATTGACCCTCGAAGATGCCGATCGGCCGGTCCCAGGTCACCGTCGGGCGGTGAAATCCCGCCGGGGGCGGGACCTGATGGTGGGTGGCCGAACCGGGAAGGGACCAGTCGGGGGGGACGGGCTGCGCGGCCAGGGCGGCAAAAAGCAGGGGGGCGAGGGCAAGGCAGCAGGCGCGGGGGTGCATCAAGGGGATCAGGTTAGGGGG
>DASRSH010000243.1:0-5871 GCA_035656575.1 Opitutaceae bacterium | reverse complement strand
CCGAGCCGTAGTTGGTCGTGATGATGGTCTGGATGTGGTTGGGCTGGGCCAGCTGGGTCTCGAACTGATCGAAGCTGACGCCCGAATAGCTGCCGCTGTTGCTGGTGACCTGGTTCGTCTGCCAGTGGTACTGGTCCGACGTCGAGCCGCCGGGAAAGCGCATCAGGCGGGTATCAATCGCCTGGACCACCGCGTTGCTCGCCGCGTCGACGAGGTTGGAGTTGTCCCACGTGGCGGTATTGATGCCCGCCAGCCGGTCGTCGAAGGTTCGGACCGTCGTGCCGGCATTGACCGTCACGGTGGAGGTTTCCTGCTGCGCCGAGGCGGCCCCGGCGGCCGCCAGCGCCGCCACTGCGGCCAAAAAGAGGGTTTTCATTGGGGGAATATCGCGCGGAACGTATCCACAATTCGGGGAAAACGCGATGCCTTTTGGCGGTTTCATTCTTGGAGGCCCGGGGCGAACGCCTTAGTCCTTGTCCATGAATTTGTCTCTCCTCGCGCTGCCCCTGCTCCTAGGCCTGGTTTCGCCGTCGCCGGAGTATCCGGCGATGGGGGCGGACATCTACAGTCCGCATGCGGACGGCGACGCCCTGGTGGCCGGCGCGCTCCGCCAGGCGCGGGCGGAGCACAAGCTCGTCCTGGTCGACCTCGGAGCCAATTGGTGCATCTGGTGCCGCCGGCTGCACCACACCTTCGAAACCGATCCGGCCGTGGCGGCCGAACTGCAGCGCCACTATGTGGTGGTTCTGATCGACGTGAACCGCCGCCACGGTTCCCAGCGCAATGCCGGCCTGATCGCGCGTTTCCACAATCCGGTCCGCTTCGGGCTGCCCGTCCTCGTCGTCCTTGACGCGTCGGGCCGCCAGCTCACGACGGAGGACAGCGGCAACCTGGAGAGCGGCGCCGGCCACAGCCCGCAAAAGATCGTCGCCTTCCTGCGGCGGTGGGAAACGGCCGCCGCGACCGGCTCGTAACGCATACTTTTGCGATTGCGGACCCTCCGGCGCCCCTTGTTTTGGGTGCGTGCCTTTCGCCCGGCTTTCGCTCGCTCTCGCTCTGGCCCTCGCGGCCGGCCGCGCCGCGGCCGACGACGGCTGGACGATCCACTTCCAGGCCACGGGGGTGGAGCAGTGGCATTACGCCTTTCCCTCCCCCTACGCGGGTCCGAACAGCCTGGAGGGGACGACGACCGAGGATGAGCACACGTGGACGGCGACCCTCTTTCTCGGCCGCGCGCTCTGGCCGGGCGCGGCGATCTTTTACAATCCCGAAGAAACGCAGGGCAACGGCCTGAGCGGCACCGAGGGCGTGGCGGCCTTCCCCAACGGAGAGGCCACGCGCGCGGGCAGCGCCACTCCGCTTTATGACACGGCCCGCCTTTACCTGCAGCAGGTGATTCCGCTGACGGGGGAAACGCAGCCGCAGGACGACGACGACAACACGCTGGCCGGTCCGGTGGCAACGCGGCGGCTCACGTTCTATCTCGGCCGCTACGCCGTCACGGACTTCTTCGAGACCAATGCGTACTCGGACGATCCGCGCACGCAGTTTCTCAATTGGGCGCTGATGTACGACGGGGCCTACGACTATCCGGCCGACACCAAGGGCTACACGGACGGCTTCACCGCCACGCTTACCTATCCCTCGTTCACGCTCAGCTACGGCATCTTCATGGAGCCGCTCTACGCCAATGGGCTCAAGCTGGACCCGCATTTCGACCGGGCCTACGGCCAGATCCTCGAATGGGACCAGAAATACACCTGGGGCGGCTGGGCCGGCAACCTGCGGTCGTTCGTCTACCTGAACCGGGCCGACATGGGCAGCTACAGCGAAGCCATCGCCGATCCCGCCGCAGACCTCAATATTGAGCTCACCCGCGCCTATCGGTCTAAATACGGCGCCGGCCTCAGTTGGGACCAGGAGATCGCGCCGGACCTGGGCGCCTTCCTGCGGGCCAGTTGGGATGACGGCCATACGGAATCCTGGGCGTTCAGCGAAATCGACCAGTCCGCCTCTGCCGGACTCAGCGCCGACGGGAAGGCCTGGGGCCGGGCCGGCGACACTTTCGGTCTGGCCGGAATCGTCGACGGGCTGTCCCCCGCCCACCGGGAATATCTTGCCGACGGAGGGATCGGTTTCATCATCGGCGACGGCCGCCTCGACTACGGCCCCGAGGAGATCTTGGAAACCTACTATAGTTGGAAAGTGTGCCGCTGGTTGTGGCTGAGCCCGGATTACCAATACGTGGAGCACCCGGCCTATAACCGCGACCGCGGGGGGGTTGCGATCTATGCCGTCCGAGCCCACCTCCATTTCTGAAGGCGAGCGCTCCGGGGGGGCGCGGGCATTCTGGGCCCAGGTGGCCGACGGGGGCCACCAGCCCCTGCGGCGGTACGCGCTCGCCTTTGCCCTGGCGCTGACCGTCGTGATCGGCGTGGTGGACTACAGGACCGGCACGCAGGTCTCCATGCTGGTCTTCTATTTTTTGCCCGTGGCCATCGGAGTCGCCGCCACCGGCTGGAAAACGGGGGTCTCGATCGCCGTGTTGAGCGTGGTCACCTGGCTCATATCCGATTTCGCGGCGGGCGCCCACTACATCTCGCCCCTCATCCCGTGCTGGAATGCGGCCATTGCGCTGGGCACCTACCTGGTGCTGGTCTGGCTTCTGGCCAGCCTGCTCACGCTGCATCGCGAGCTCGAGCAGCGCGTCCGCCAGCGCACCGCCGCCCTGCGGGACGAGATGGCCGAGCGCGAGCGCCTGGAAAAGGCCGTGCTGGACATCGTCGAGCGGGAGCGGCTGAACATCGGCCGCGACCTGCATGACGGGCTCGGCCAGCACCTGACCGGAACGGCCCTGCTGGCCCAGGCGGCGGCGCGGGACCTGGAGGAGCGCGCGGCGGCGGAGGCTCCGCTCGTGACCAAGGTGGTCAATCTGATCGAGCAGGGCATCGAGCAGACCCGCCGCCTGTCCCGGGGCCTGCTCGCCGTCGGCATCGAAAAGGACGGGCTCGTCGCCGCCTGCGCGGAGCTCGCCGCCACCACCCAGGAGCAGTTCCGGATTGCCTGCAGTTTCCGGGTGGTCGGCGACCCGCTGCTGAGCGACACCGGCACCGCGACGCACCTGTACTGCATCGTGCAGGAGGCCGTCCGCAATGCCGCCCGGCACGCGGGAGCGAAGCGGATCGAGATTCGCATCGCCGCCGGCGCGGACGGCATCACCTGCAGCGTGCGCGACGACGGCTGCGGCATTCCCGCGCGGCCGGGCAACCCCGGCCTGGGCCTGCGGATCATGGCCCACCGGGCCGCCATCATCGGAGCGGATTTCGCCCTGTCGGCGCCGCCCGACGGCGGCACGCAGGTGCGGTGCCACCTGCCGGCGTGAGGGCTGCTAGCCCAGCCGGGCCCGCAGATGGGTGTAGCGCTGCCGCGCCTCGTTGTTGCGCACCGCCATGGCGTACGCGGCCGGATCCCCGACCAGGATGACCTTGCGCCGCCCCCGGGTGATCGCGGTGTAGAGCAGGTTGCGCTGCAGCATCAGGAAATGCGCCTTGAGCAGGGGGACGACCACGGCGGGGTACTCGCTGCCCTGGGACTTGTGGATGCTGGTCGCGTAGGCCAGCGCCAATTCGCCCAGCTCCCCCCGGGCGAAGGCATGCCGCTCCCCGTCGAATTCGGCCGTCACCGACCCCTCCGAGGTATCTACCGAAACGATACGGCCGATGTCGCCGTTGAAGAGGTTCTTGTCGTAGTTGTTGCGGGTCTGCATCACCTTGTCGCCCGGCCGCAGCTCCCCGGCCGGCGCCCGCACGCCGCGGGCGGAGCCGTTGAGGGCCGCCTGCAGCCGGAGATTGAGGTTGGCGACCCCGGCCAGGCCCTTGTGCATCGGCGCGAGCACCTGCACGTCGGCGACCGGATCGAACCCGCGCAGCGCCGGCGCGGCGCCCGCGCACAGCTCCACCACGGCTTCCAGGCACGCCTCGGGCGCCGGCGCCGCGACGAACGCCAGTTCCGCGTCGGCCGGCAGGCGGTCCGTCCGGTCCACCGCCGGGGGCGGGTGGGCGTCGCCCTGGTTGACCGCGTGCGCGACGGCCACGATGCCGCTGTGCCCGCGCTGGCGATAGACGGCGTCGAGCCGGGTCACGGGATAGCGCCCGGCCGCGATCAGATCCTTGAGGACATTGCCGGCCCCGACGCTCGGCAATTGGTCGGTGTCCCCGACCAGGAGCAGGTGGGCGCGGGCCGGGGCGGCCGACAGCAGCGCGGCGGACAGGCGCGCGTCGAGCATGGACGCCTCGTCGATCACCAGAAAGTCCGTGGGCAGCGGATGCGCCTCGTTGGCGGTGAACCCGCCCGCCGCGGCGTCGTAGCGCAGGAGCCGGTGGATCGTCGACGCCAGGCCCCCGGTCGCCTCGGCAAGCCGCTGCGCGGCCCGGCCGGTCGGCGCGGCCAGGTGCACCCGGGCGCGCTTGGCCTTGAGAATATCGACCAGGGCGCGCAGGCAGGTCGTCTTGCCGGTGCCCGGACCGCCCGTCAGGATGCTGACCTTGTGGCGGAGCGCCTCCGCCACGGCGGCGCGCTGCCGCTCATGGAAGGGGAATCCGGCCCGCGCCTCCGCCCACGCCACGGCCGCGTCGATCCGGATCGGCGGAATTCCGCTGCCCGCCGCCTGCATCCGGCCCAGCGCCGCCGCCACCCGCTGCTCCGCGGCGTCCAGCACCGGCAGCTGCACGAGTCCATCGTGGCGCACCAGAGTCCCGGCTGCGACCAGCGCCGCCACCCGCGCCGCCACCCGATCGGCCCCGGTCTCCAGCAGCCCGCAGGCCTGCTCCACCAGATCGCCCTCCGGATAGGCCGTGTGCCCCTCGTCCTGGAGCGAATCGAGCACAAACAGCAGCCCGGCGTCGATCCGCGGCGGCGCGTCATTGGCGAATCCGGCGTTGATCGCGATGCGATCCGCGGTGCGGAAGCCGATGCCGTCGATCTCCCGGGCCGCGCGGTAGGGATCGCGCTGCACGACCCGCTTGGCGTCGTCGCCGTAGCGCTTCACCAGCTTGGTGCATTGGGCGGGGGTGATCCCGTAGGTCTGCAGAAAGATGTACAGCTCGCGCTCCGCGCGCTTCTCCTCCCATGCCCGCTTGATCGCCCCCGCCCGCTTCTGCCCGATGCCTTCCACCTCCCGCAGCCGCCCCGACTCCTCGCTGAGGATGCGAAACGTGTCGATGCCGAAGGCGTCGACGATCTTGTTCGCGTAGGTCTTGCCGATGCCGGGGACCAGCCCGCTGCCCAGATACTTGCGGATGCCGTAGACGTTGCCCGGCAGTTCGCTGCGGAAGCTGCCGATCTTGAACTGCGCCCCATGCTGCGAGTGGCGCGTCCAGTCGCCGCTCAGGTGCAGCGTCTCCCCGCATTCCACCCCCGGGAGAGGGCCGACGATGGTGACGGGCTCCTTGGCGCCGTCCGGCCGCAGTTCGGCGATGGTGTAGGCGTTCTCCTCGTTGAGGAAGATGATCCGTTCCAGCACTCCGGTCAGCGACTCCATCTAGCGAAGGGCCGGGGTCAGGCCGAGGGCTTCGCCCAGCCGCCAAAGATCCGGAAAAACGCGGTCGGCGCCCGCGCCGGACAATTGGGCGGCCGTGTGGGTGCCGGTCGCGACCATCCAGCCGGTCAGGCCGGCGCCGGCCGCCGCCGCCATGTCAAAAGGCGAATCGCCCACCAGCACGGTTTCATCCGGGCGGGCCCCCAGCCGCTCCAGCGCCAGCCGGGTCAGCGCCGGATCGGGCTTGAGCCACGGCGTATCCTTCGCCCCTAGGACGAAACGCACCAGCGGGGTGATGCCCAGCCGGTCGCAGATCAACCGGGAGGAATCGCCCA
>DASRSH010000242.1:0-3464 GCA_035656575.1 Opitutaceae bacterium | reverse complement strand
CGGTCACCTCGGGCGGGTCGTTGAGCGCGCGCCCGTAATCGTCGGTGCGCTCGCGCCAGTCGGACGCGTTCCAGTCCGAAAAATACAGGGCTTCCGTCTGCTCGTACCAGTCGCCCGGCGCCACCGGCCGCGCGGCGGACGCTTGCCCGGCAGCCGTCACCCACAAGGGGGCATTCGCCCATGAGACGATCTCCCCGTCCGCCCGCGCCCGAGTGGAACTGCGGTACGCGGGGGCGCGCCCCTCGGGGGCGCCGCTGCGGCGATCCAACTGGAATCCCGTGACCGCGAAACCGCGCGCGGCATTGGCCACTCCCACCCAAGCCAGGTCCGCGGGAAGCATGCCGGCCAGCAGGTCGCCCTGGGGAAAGCCGCGGCGCAGGGCGGGGTCAAGCAGCACGCTGCCCACTTCCTCGACCTCCGTCAGGGGAAAGGTGGGGGTGACGGGCCGAAACATGAAATAGTCGAAGGCGCGCTGCGGCGCCGCGAACGCATTCATCGCCAGGCGTTCGATCCGGGCCGCGCGCAGGAAGCGCACCTTGGAGCGCACGACAAAATGGGGCGCGTGCGGGTAGAAGACGTAGTCGAAATCGACCGCGGCGATCGCACCCCCGGTCCCGGGCGCCAGGTCGCGGACGCCGTGAATCCAATCGAAGATCGGCCCCTGCACCATGCGGTCGGCCGCACCCGCCCGCGGCCGGAGCTGCAGGGCCGTGGTGGCACCCGCCAGCGAGGCCAGGGCGGCCGGCAAGGGGAACGCGGCGCCGGGCGCCTCCGAAGGGCACAGCACCCGCGCGGCGGGCTGGCGGGTGGCAAGGCGCAGGCACTGGGCGGTCGCGGCGTCGAGCGTGAGGGCGTAGTCGCCGGCGCTCACTTCGATCCGCCCGCCGCGCTCGGCCAGGGTCATGCCTTCCGGCGCCGGGGCGGGAGCGGCGGCGCCCGGATTGTCGTAAAAGACGGCAAAGCGCTCGAAGCCATGGGCGGGCAGGTCGGTGCGGAAGGCGACCCGGCAGAGGGTGTCGGGCCCCTCGTTCCGGACCGCATAGAGTTGGAACGGCACTTCGGCCAGCAGTTCGCCGAACCCGGCCTCGCGCACGACCCGGCAGTCGCGGCGCAGGTTCGCCGTCCGATCGGCCGGCAGGCGCAGCGCGGCGTCGATCACCGTGGCCGGGCGCGGCTCATCGGCCGTGCTGCGGACCAGGATCTCGCTGGCGTACTTCCAGGCGGTGAAGCGCCGGGCGAGCGCCGCGTCGCCCAAGGGGGCGGGCGCGGCGGCGGCCATGAGCAAGGGCAAGAGCATGGGGGCGGGACGCGCTCCAGCAAAGCGCCGCGGCCGCCTTTGCGAAGCCCGCGGATGGTCAACTGTTCACCGAACCCGGACCGGACGCCTGGAGCGAATGCCCGGCCACCCAGCAGCTTTCGACCATCTCGACGTGCGGCTGCGGCGGGATGCCGAAATCCCGGTTGGCGATGCGGGCGGCGAGCATCTCGACCGCCCAGGCGCCCTGCTGCGCCTGGTTCTCCTGCAGCCCGTCGAAGCCGCTGTCCTCGAGGTAGGGGCTGATGACCAGCACCCCCAGGTCGCGGGGCACGCGGATCTGGCTGCGCTGGAGCACGGCGCGGAAGTCCTTGAGCACGTCATGCAGGTGCACGAAAATCAGGGCGTCGGGCCGGTGGTCCTTGAGCCAGTCGAGGAGGGGCTCCGGCTCCACCTCGTTGATGCGCAGGACGGGGACCGTCTGGCTCAGGCTCAGGTGGTATTCGCACCAGCCGAGGAAGGCCGCGGAATGCGCATGGGCGCTGCGGAGGTCCTCGTAGTGGCCCAGCACCAGCCCCGGCCGGCGGTAGCCCAGGCGCTTCAGGCGATTGAGGGCCGTGATGGTGTCATTGTAGGCGTGATTCATCACCCGGTGCAGCGGCGTGCGGATGCTCAGCCCCTGGGTCACCACCGCGCACACATCGAGCTCCTTGGGATAGATCTGGTCGAGGTCCGGGCTGCCGAAACAGAGCAGCCCCTCGATGCCCCGGGTCTCCAGAATGCCGCGGAAGCGGCGCAGCGTCATGCCGGGAGCCTTGAGCCAGAGCGGTTCCAGGCGGTACCCGAGCGAGCGCGCGCGCTGGAGCATCCCCTCGTAGACCCGGGTGTAGTGGATCGAGCGCTGCCAGGGGCGGAGCTGGTCATAGAAGGAGATGACCCCAAAACAGGCGGTCTGCCGGGCCGAGCGCGGCTTGCGCAGATAGCTCATCATCGCGGCCATGCGCGCATCGGGCTGATAGCCGGCCTTGGCCGCCAGCCGCTGCACGCGGCGGCGGGTGGCGGCGGAAACCTTGGGGTTGTCGCGGAGGGCGAGGGAAACGGCGGCGGGGGAGAGCCGGGCGAGGCGGGCGAGTTCGCGAATGGTCACGGGGGCGTCAACAGTTTACCATCGGGGGGCTGGCGTCCCCGTCAAGAGCGCGCTGCGCTTCGGGCCGCTCTCCCGCCGAAGAATCACCATGTTTACCGGCCTGCTGCTTATCGTCGCGTCGGCCGCGCCCGTGCAATGGACGCTGGCCGACGCCGTGCGCTCGTCCGCGCCGCCGGCGGAGATCGTCGGCCGGCCCGAAGTGCGGTCCGGGAGCGACGGAGCTTATGTGCGCTTCGACGGCCGAGAGGACGGGCTGATCTTCCCGAGCAATCCGCTGGCCGGATGGGCGGCATTCACGATCTGCGTCAAGATGCGGCCGGCGGTCACCGGGGTGCCGGAGCAGCGTTTCATGCATTTGGAGAGCGCCGACGGCCACCGGATCATGCTGGAGACCCGATTGGCCGCCGACGGGACCTGGGCGCTCGATTCCTATCTATATGCCGGGGACCCGCACCGGGCCCGGCAGTTGCTGGATCGGAAACTGCGCCATCCGTGCCGGACTTGGCATTGGGTCACCCTGACATATGCGGACGGCCGGGTGACGAATTTTGTCGATGGGCGCCGCGAGCTCTCCGGCACCGTGGACTTTCCGCCCCTGGGGCCCGGCCGGGTGGGGGTGGGCTTTCGCCTCAACCATCTCTATTGGTTCAGCGGCGACATCCAGGAGCTGCGCTTCTATCCGTTTGCATTGCCGCCGAACCGGATTCCGCGATTGTGACCGCCATGAGCGCGTCCGTCGTCGGCTTCGGGATCGTGGGAGTGGGCCTGATCGCGGACGTGCATGCCCGCGCTCTCGCGGCGGTGGAGGGCGCCCGGCTGGTCGGCGTGGCCGGCCGCGCGGCGGATAAGACCGCCGCGTTCGCCGCCCGGCACCAGGTTTCGTTCCACACCACCAAGCTGTCCGAATTGCTGGCCCGGCCCGATGTCGATGTTCTCTGCGTGACCACGCCGAGCGGCGCCCATCTCGAGCCGGCGCTGGAGGCGATTCGCGCCGGCAAGCACGTCATGGTGGAGAAGCCGCTGGAGATCACCGAGGAGCGCGTCGACCGGATGCTGGCGGAG
>DASRSH010000241.1:0-1671 GCA_035656575.1 Opitutaceae bacterium | reverse complement strand
CGGACGGTGAAATACAACATGCTGCAGCGGGCGGACGGGAAGTTCGTCAGCAAGTGCGATGCGACACCGCGCCGGCTGGGGGTGGTGCGCGGCAGCGGGCCGCTGGAGACCATCACGCTGGAGGAGGCGGGGGCGTTCCGGCTGCCGGTGCTGGTGGTGCGGGGGGCGAAGTCCGGGATTCTGACGGCGGAGGCGGCGGAGCGGTTCTGCCGGGTGCTGCCGCAGGGGACGCTGGTGACGGTGCCGGACTGCGGGCACAACGTGCACGGGCAGAATACCACGGGGTTTATCGAGGCGGTGACCGGGTTCCTGGCGACGCTTGGATAGTGGCGGCCGTGCGCCGTGGCGGATTGTGCGCCGTGTCGGATCGTGCGGTGTTGGTTGTATGGGGTCGCTGCGCGGGGGATGCATTTGCGCGGCGAGGCATCGTGGCTGCCGGCGTGGGCGTGATGGGCCTTGGGGCGATCCTTGGCGGGAGGGGGTCGGGCCGTCCGATGGAGGACGGGGGCGGCGGGACGGGTGTGCTGCCGTTCGATGGAGTTGATTCGCGATTTGGCGATTTGGCGCGGCTGGGGTGAGGTCTGCGGTGGTGGCGTGGCGCTGCAAGCAAGAAGTTTTGCCGCAGATGGACGCAGATGAACGCGGATGTTCCGAGCGGCTGGACCGACAGTGGGTCAGGTCCCGGCCGGCGGGCGTTCAGCCGGGCCTGTTTTTTGCGAGCATTTGCGTTCTTTGCGGCTGAGCTTGCTTGCTGGCCTGGGCACGGCGACGCTGCGGGGCGTCCGGGGATGGAGCACCAGGGCGGTGTCGGTCGTGGGACGGGCGGGTCTCGACTGGGTCGGGGCTTGTCGGGGCGTGTCCGGGCTGCGTCGTTTTGCGGACGCAGTGGCGCTACATGCCGTATTCTTCCTTGAGGATTTCGTCGGCGGCCATCTCGGCGAGCATGGCGTCGCGGGAGGCTGGGGTGAGCGCGTCGGGCGGGCCGAGCGGGCCGTCGTAGTGGTAGCCGAAGAAGTCTCGGCGTTCCGACATCGTCATGTTCTCCCAGCCTGGGTAGGGCTGGAAGTTCTTTGGGTCGGGCTTGAACTTGTGGATGTAGTCCTCGGGCTTGTAGCGGTAGATGACCTTCGGGGTTCCGGGCTTTCTGGGGAGCTCGGGCAGGCCGGATTTCTCGCGGCGCTCCTGCTCGATGGCGATGACGAGCTCCTTGTCGTCGATCTCGTCGATCCATTTGACGACGACCTCGTCGTCCGCGGCGGCGGCCGTGCCGTGGGGGGCGGCGAGCGGGCGGGGCGGGGCGGCGCGCCAGGCCTGGGCGTGCTGCGCTACCGCGTCGCCCCAGTCTCGCGGCGGGCCGACCGGGGCTTGCTTCTGCTGCTTGAGCAGGCGCAGGGCCGTGCTCATCGTGCGGGCCAGGCCGGCGGCGCTGGCGCGGTGGCGCTGTGCCTGGGTGGCAGGGGCGCCGGGCTCGAAGGCGAGGCGGTAGGCGTCGAGCGCGCCGGCGTTGGCGGCGATGATCTGGAGGGCGAGGACGGCCTCGACAGGGTTGCGTGGATCGAGGGCGGAGAGCGCGTCGAGGGCGACCTGCACCTCGTCCTGCCAGGCGGTTTCGGGTTCGTCGTCGCCGGGGCGCGGCAGGGTGAAGGACATCGCGCGCAGGGTGCGGGAGGG
>DASRSH010000240.1:0-23273 GCA_035656575.1 Opitutaceae bacterium | reverse complement strand
TAGCCCCCGCGTAACGAAAACGAGCCGCCCCCCCCGGGCCCCGCCCCGGCGTAGTCCAAAGGACGAAGCCGGGTTTTCACTCTTGCTAGGGCCCCCCCGACGGTTATGGTAAGGCCATGCCCACTGCCGTCCTCGCCGCGTTCGGTCTCGGGGGAGGGGAACTCATCCTCATCCTCCTGATCCTCCTGCTGCTCTTCGGCGGCGCCAAGCTGCCGTCGCTGGCGCGAGGCCTGGGGCAGTCGATCAAGGAGTTCAAGAAGGCCTCGCACGAGGATGAACCCTCGTCCGAGCCCAAGGCGGGATCGCCGGAAGCGAAGAAGACCGAGCCGGCCAACACGCACGGAAGCAACTGACCCTGCCCGCCGGCGCATGGCCAATCTGCTCGGTTACTTCTCGAACGATATCGGAATCGATCTGGGCACGGCGAACACCCTCGTCTACGTGAAGGACAAGGGCATCGTCCTGCGGGAGCCCTCGGTCGTCGCCCTCGACACGACCACGCGCAAGGTGCGCGCGGTCGGCATCGACGCCAAGCGGATGCTCGGCCGCACGCCCGGCAACCTCACCGCCATCCGCCCGATGAAGGACGGGGTGATCGCCGACTTCGACGTCACCGAGGCGATGCTGCGCTATTTCATCCAGAAGGCCACGCAGGCGTTCCGGGCTCCGCCGCGGGTCGTGATCGCGATCCCCTCCGGCATCACCGCGGTGGAAAAGCGCGCGGTCATGGATTCGGCGACCCACGCGGGCGCCCGCAAGGTCTACACCGTTCCCGAGCCCATGGCGGCCGCGATCGGCGTCGGGCTGCCGATCGACGAGCCGGCGGCGAACATGATCGTGGACATCGGCGGCGGCACCACCGAGATCGCGGTGATTTCGCTCAGCGGCATCGTCTTTTCCAAATCGATCCGCGTCGCCGGCGACGAGCTCGATAACGCGATCATCAGCTACATGAAGCGGGCCTACAACCTGCTGATCGGCGAGCGCACCGCCGAGGAAATCAAGATGACCGTCGGGTCCGCCTATCCGCTGGACGAAGAGCTGGCGATGGAGGTCAAGGGCCGCGATTCCGTGGCCGGCCTGCCCAAGACCATTCACATCACCTCGCAGGAGATTCGCGAGGCCCTGTCGGACACGGTCGCGGCCATCGTGGACGCCGTGCGCTCGACCCTCGAGCGGTGCCCGCCCGAGCTTTCCGCCGACCTGGTCGACCGCGGCTTTGTCATGGCCGGCGGCGGCTCCCTGATCCGCGGCATCGACCGGCTGCTGAGCGAAAAGACCGGGCTGCCCGTCACCGTGGCCGACGATCCGCTCTCGGCGGTCGCCAACGGCACCGGCGCGATGCTCAACGACTTGTCCTGGCTGGCGGACAACCTGTGAGGTTTGGCCAAACGATTTGACCAGGCGCGTCCCTTCACGACCCTGGCGATTGTGGCCGTGGTCTGGCTCATCGCGCCGGTCGCGCTGAAGCGGTTTGTCCGCGCCAGCTTCTTCGAATTCAGCGCGCCGATCACGCTGACCGAAGCCCGGGTGTCGGAGCTGCAGGACTACTGGCACCTGCGCCTGCATTCGCAGCGGGACCTGATCGCGGCGGGCGTGGACCTGGCGCGGGTCGACGCCTCCTACGCCCTGTCCGTGCAGCAGAACGCCGCGCTGCAGAACGAGGTGGCGCGGCTGCGGCAGATGCTGCGGATGCCGGCCCCGCCCCATTTCCGCCTCGAGCCGGCGCAGGTCGCCCGGCGCGACTTCTCCGCCTGGTGGCAGCGGATGACGATCGCCAAGGGCCGCAACTTCGGCATCACCGTCGGCGACCCGGTCGTCTTTGCCGAGGGCGTGGTCGGGCGCGTGGCGGAAGTCTCCGCGACCACCGCGGTGGTCGATCTTATCAGCAGCCCCGGCGTCCGGCTGGCGGCCTTCTTCGAAGGGGAAACCCGGCCGGTCTCGTACCAGGGCGGGGTGAATCCGTCCTTCGGCCCGGCCCAGGGCACGGTGGACTTCGTCCCCCTGGACATCAGCCTGCAGCCGGGCGAGACCCGGCGGCTGGTGACCTCGGGCCTGGGCGGGGAATTTCCCCCCGGCCTGACGCTGGGCCAGGTGGATCACCTGGAGCCCAGCGGCGACGGGCTGTTCCAGACCGGCATCGTCCACCTCAACCCGCGCCTGAGCGACCTGACGGAGGTGACCGTGCTATGCGCCGAGGATTGATCGTTTTTGGCACTTTGGTGCTGCTTTGGACTCTCATCGGGATCGTGAATGATCAGCTCTCGGGCCTGCGCGTGCATCTGTTCGTCGGCGGCCTCTTTGTGGCCTTCGCCGCGGTGGCGCTGCCGTTTCGCGCCGGCTTCTGGACCGTGCTCGCCGGAGGCGCCCTGTGCGACGTCGGCTCGCCCCTGCCTTTCGGCACGTTCGCCCTGCTCTTCGCGGCGGCGCAGGCCGTGCTCACGCGGATGCACGAGCGGCTGCCCCACGGCCACACGATCGGCCGGGTGGCGATCGCGCTGCTCGTCAACCTGGGGCTGTACCTCGTCGTCTCCTTCGCCCGGCTGCGCGGCGCGCCCGCGCCGGGGGCGTATTGGCTGCGCGCGCTGATCGACCTCGCGTTTTCGCAGGCGGCGATCGTCCTCGCCGCGCCGTGGTTTTTCGCGCTGCAGGAGCGCTCCCTCGCCTATGCCCGTCCCTGACGCGGAACGCCCGGCGGCCGGGCAGCAGCGGCGGCTGGTGGAGGCGCGCGAGGCGATCGACTACCGCATCCGCGTCTTTTACGTCCTCATCGCGGGACTGCTCGCGCTCCTGGCCGGCGGCCTCGCCTACCGCCAGCTGCTGCAGACCGGCTACTACGATCGCAGCGAGCGCCAGCAGACCCAGCGGCGCATCCTCCTGCCCGGGCCGCGGGGCAACATCTACGACCGCCATCACCGCCTGCTGGTCGGAAACCGCCCGCGGTTTTCCGCCGTGGTCTATCTGGACGAGCTGCAGGACGAATTCCGCCGGGAGGCGATGGCCATCCGCGCCAACTACCGCGCCAGCGGAGACACCGACGTCACCTGGGGCCAGGTCGAGGAGATCGCCCGGGTCAGCGTGGTGCAGCGCTACTTCGACCAGGCCAACGCCCTCTTGCACCGCAGCCAGACCCTGGACGTCAAGGAGCTCAAGGAGCACTTCCAGCGCCAGCTGCTGGTGCCATTCCCCCTCTTCGACGACCTGAGCGCCGACGAGTTCGCCCGGCTGCTGGAGCGGCTGCCCGTGCGCTCGCCCATCCAGCTCGCCGTCACCGACGTCCGCACCTACCCCTACGGCTCGGCCGCCTCCCACGTGCTGGGCTACGTCGTTCCGGTCGACAACGTGAGCGCGCCCGACTTTCCCGGCGCGGACCTCACCACCCTGCGCCTGCGCGGCACGGTGGGCGCCGACGGCCTGGAGAAGGTCTTCGACGCCCGGCTGCAGGGCCATCCCGGCGGCATCATCTACCGCGTGGATCCGGCCGGCTACCGCGTCAACCCGCCCCTGGCGCAGCGCATGCCCCGCCAGGGCCAGGACCTGGTCACCTCCCTCGACATCGACGTCCAGCTCGCGGCCGAGGCGGCGCTGGACCAGTTCTCAACCGACAACCAGATGCCGAACGTGGCCGCGGCGGCGGTCGCGCTCGACGTGCGCACGGGCGAGGTGCTGGCCCTGGCGAGCAAGCCCGACTACGACCTGAACCGGTTTCCCCGCGATCCCGCGGCGGTGGCCGACGTCGAGCGGCGTCATGCCTGGACGGATACGGCGATCTCCGCCCGCTACATGCCCGGCTCGACCTTCAAGATCCTGGTGTCGATCGCGGGGCTGCGCTCGGGGCGGCTGGACCCGGCCGACGACTCGGTCGATTGCGAAGGGTCGGTCCGCATCGGCAACCGGCTGCTGCGCTGCGACAACGGCCTGGGCCACCACGGCCATCAGCAGCTGCCCGAGGCGATCGCCGACAGCTGCGACATCTACTTCTACGAGCATGGCCTGGCGATCGGGCCGGACATCATCACGGCCGAGGCCCGCCGCATGCACCTCGAGGGCCGCACGGGCATCGAGCTGCCCGGGGAAGTCCGCAGCCGCATCGCCGACATCGCCAAGCTCCGCGCCGAGAACGCCTGGCACGACGGCGACACCGCGGAAATCTCCATCGGGCAGGGGCCGATCGACGAGACGCCGCTGTCCATGGCCTGCTTCGTGGCCTCGGTCGCCCGCGGCGAGACCTGGACCAAGCCCACGCTGCTGCACGACCCCCACCGCCCCGCGCAGCACACCGAGCCGATCGGCCTGACGGCGCAGCAGCTGGGGTTCATCCACCGGGGGATGGAGGAGGTGCTGATGCAGCATCTCGACCGCACCGAAAACCATGGCACGGCCTACCTCCTGTCGCTGCCTAGCATCGCCATTCCCGGGCTGCAGATCGCCGGCAAGACCGGGACCGCGACCCTGCAGGACCGGACCGACAGCGCCTGGTTCATCTGCTATGCCCCGGCCAACGATCCCCAGATCGCGGTTGTGGTTCAGATCAAAGGGGATAAGCCGGGTGAGGACTTTCAGGGCGGCGTGATGGCGGCTCCCGTGGCCATCCCCATTCTGCGCGCGTATTTCAGCCATCAGCCGGGCTCATTGTCCGCCGGCCCGGCTTCAGTTCGCGTCCGCCGTGCCGATGCAGCGTATAGGCCGGATCAGGGACCGGCCCCGTCATGATCACATCGTTTACCCCCGATGCGCTTGCGGGAGCGCAACGACAGATACCTCCGGTCGCCCAAGTGCTGGCGGACCTGCAGCGCCTCCTCGGCGACACGGAAACGGCCCTCGAGGACATCGCGCGGCTCATCAAGGTGGACCCGGCGCTGGCGGCGCGGGTCGTCCAGATCAGCAACAGCGCGCATTTCCGGCGCGGCGCGCTCAACGAAACCATTTTCGACGCCGTCAACCGCATCGGCTTTCGCGAGGTCTATCACGTGGTCGCGGTCGTGGGCTCGGCGGCGATCGTGTCGCAGCCGGTCCTCACCTACCGCCGCGACGCCGCCGCGATGTGGCGGGATTCGCTGGCCTGCGCGCTCGGCGCGGAGATGCTGGCCGATTCCACCGGCGAGGATGCGGTCGCCTGCTACCTGTCCGGCCTGCTGCACGCGATCGGCCGGCTGGCGATCAACCAGCATCTCGTCGCCCACGCCGCCGAAAACGAGCGCATCCGGCAGCTCGCCGACGACGGCTTTCCGCGGGATTTCAGCGGCGACGAGTTCGCCCTGCTGGGCTTCACCCAGGCGGACGTCGCCGCCGCGATGATCGCCCGCTGGAAGTTCGCCCCGACCGTGGTCGAGGCCGTGCGGGCGCAGTATGAACCCCTGAGCGCGGAGGAGCCGCACGACCGCGCCGCCGCCGTCCTGTATTGCGCGCGCCTGCTGCGCTCCGCCGTCTGCGACGGCCAGGACGTGCGCGCCGTCACGGTGGACCCGGACGTGCTCCACCTGATCGGCCTCACCCTCGACCAGGTGGCCGACTACGTCCCCAGCGTCGCCGCCGCCCTGGCCAAGGCGCAGTCCATGGCGTAAGGGGTCACGTACCAAATCCCAACAGGCGAAGCCTGTTGGGATTTGGTACGTGACCCCTTACGCCAGAATCTCCAGCAGGCGCGCGAACAGCCGGTTCACCTTGGCCTGGTTCGCCTGCACCAGGGACTTGAAGTTTCCGAAGTCCACCTGCGTGCCCTCCAGCCCGTTGGCGTAGTTGTCGATGATCGCCAGGCTGTTGTAGCGCAGGCCGATTTCCGCGCACAGGTCCGCCTCGTGGGCCGCGGTCATGCCGATCACGTCGCCCCAGTGCTGGATGATGCGGATCTCGGCCTTGGTCTCGAAGCGGGGCCCGCGCATCTGCACGTAGACCTTGCCGGTCTGCAGCCCGAACTCGGCGCCGAGCTTCTGCTGGATGAGGGGGATCAGGTTGTTGGCAATGCCGGCCGCCCCGCCCTTCAGCTCCTGGTCGTAGAAGGTCGCCGGGCCCTGCTGCAGGCCCACGTAGTCCGAGCAGGACACCAGGGTGCCGGGTCCCAGCTCCTTCTTGAGCGAACCCACGGAATTGAGGGAAACGATGTCCTGGTAGCCCAGGTCCGCCAGGGCGCTGATGTTCGCCCGGTAGTTGATCGAATGGGGGGGCAGCGGAAAGGCATACCCGTGACGGTTGATGAGCGCGAAATCCCCCCGGGTCTTGCACCGGACCTCCCCGAAGGCGGTCGACACGCTGCGCACGTCCCACGACGCAAAAAGGTCGGAATTGACGATGCTGGTGCCGCTGATGAAGGCGACTTTCATGGGGTCACCTTTTCGATGCCGCGCGGCAGGGCAACCTTCTTCTGGCCGAGAAAGCGGCCTCCGCGGGCCAAAGCCGACTGGATTCTGGATTGCCCCTGCGTGGCTCGGGCCGCACCTTAGGGGCCTCTCCCCCCATGTCCGTTCCCTCCGAAGTTCCCGGCCATATCGCGATCATCATGGACGGAAACGGGCGCTGGGCGAAACAGCGGGGCCTGCCGCGCCTGGAGGGGCATCGCCGCGGCGTCGAGACCGTGCGGACCATCAACTACGCCGCCCGCGACCTGGGGGTGCGCTGGCTGACCCTCTATGCCTTTTCGGTCGAGAACTGGAAGCGGCCGCAGGACGAGGTCGGCGGCCTGATGAGCCTGCTCGAACTGTACTTGAAGAAGGAGCTGGCGACCTTCGTCCGGGACCGCATCCGCTTCCGCACCATCGGCCGGATCGACGAGCTCCCCGGCGGGGTACAGCGGCTGCTGCGCGACACGGTCGAGGCGACGCGCTGCTTCAGCGACTTTACCCTGGTCCTGGCGCTCAACTACGGCTCCCGCACCGAACTGGTCGACGCGGCGCGGGCCTACGCCGCCGCCGTCGGCGCGGGCCGGGAGAAGCTGAACGACGGCTCCTGGAACACCTTTCGCCGCTACCTCTACGACCCGGACATGCCCGACCCCGACCTGGTCATCCGCACCTCGGGCGAGACGCGGATCAGCAACTTCCTCCTGATGCAGGCGGCCTATGCGGAATTTGTGTTCAGCCCCACGCTGTGGCCCGACTTCACGCCGGCGCATCTGGCCGAGGCCGTGGCGGAATACAACCGGCGCGAGCGGCGCTACGGCCTGACCAGCGAGCAGGTTCGCCCGGCTCCGGCGGTGCAATAACGGTTTTGGGCAAGCGCATTTTCAGCACCGTTCTGCTCTGGGCCGGCGTGTTCGCGGTCCTGTGGTTTTTCCGCACCCCGGGGGCCGTGGTGGTGCTGGCCGCCCTGTCGGCCCTGACCCTGCGCGAGTTCTATCGGCTGCAATCCGGAGCCGGGCGGGAGCCGTTTGCCAAGCTGGGAATGGCGTTCGGGGCCCTGATCACGGCCGGACCGTTCCTGGAGGCGAAGTACGGGGTGCCCAACCACATCCTGCTGCCGGTCGCCATCCTGGTCTTCTGCGTGCGCATCCTGAGCGAGCGCGAGCCGGCGCAGCGGGTGGACGCGCTGGCGGCAACGGTCTTCGGCCTGGTCTACGTTTCGCTGCTGCTGAGTTACCTCACGCGGGTGGTGACTCCCCTGCCGGGCGACGCGATTTCGCCCAATGGGCGGCTGGTTCTCAGCGTGTGGGTGGTGGCCGCGGCCAAGTTCTGCGACACCGGCGCCCTCCTCAGCGGCATGGCCTTCGGCCGCACGCCCATGGCGCCGGTCACCAGCCCGAAGAAAACCTGGGAAGGAGCCATCGGCGGCATTGCCATCAGCAGCGGCGTGGCGGCCTTCATCGCCTGGCTGGCCCGCCCGGCCCTGGGGACCCTCCTTTCCCCCGGCAAGGCCGCCCTGATCGCGATTCCCGTTGCGGTCGCCGCGATCATCTCCGACCTCATCGAATCGATGATCAAGCGCCAGGCCGCCCTCAAGGATTCCGGAGCCGCCATCCCCGGCATCGGGGGAATCTTCGACCTGACGGACAGCCTCCTGCTGGCGGCGCCCCTCGCCTTCATCCTCTTGGGACTACGCACGTGAAGAAGGTCGTGCTACTGGGGGCCACCGGCTCCATCGGCGAAAACACGCTCAAGGTCCTGGCCGCCCACCGCGACCGCCTTCAATTGGTCGGGATCGCCGCCCGGTCCAACGCGGACAAGCTGGCCGCGATCGCCCGGGAGCACGGGGTCGCCCACATCGGCGTCCACGACGAGCGGGCCCTGGCCGAAGCCAAGGCCAAGGGCGTCTTTCCCGCCGGGGCGCGCCTCTACGGCGGAGTTTCCGGCCTCAGCGACCTGGCGGCCCTGCCGGAGGCCGACATCGTCCTGGTGGCCGTCGTCGGCACCGCGGGCCTGCATCCCACGCTCGCCGCGCTCGCCGCCGGCAAGCAGATCGCCCTCGCCAGCAAGGAGGTCCTGGTGCTGGCCGGGAAGTTCGTGACGGCGGCGGCCCGCCAGGCGGGCGTCTGCATCCGCCCGGTGGACAGCGAGCACAATGCGATCTTCCAGTGCCTGCAGGGCCACGCCGCCGGCGACGTCCGGCGCATCCTCCTCACGGCCAGCGGCGGGGCGTTCCGCGACTGGCCGCGCGAGCGCCTGGCCCGCGCGCAGCCGGCCGACGCCCTGCGCCATCCCAACTGGGCGATGGGGCCCAAGATCACGGTCGACTCCGCCACGCTGGCGAACAAGGGGCTCGAACTGATCGAGGCGCAGTGGCTGTTCGGGCTGGAGCCGGACCAATGCGACGCGGTGATCCATCCCCAGAGCATCGTCCACGGCCTGGTGGAGTTTCGCGACGGGTCGCTGCTCGCGCAGCTCTGCCCGCCGTCCATGACCTTCCCCATCCAGCACGCGCTCCTCTACCCTGACCGCCATGACGGCGCGGTCGCCACGCTGGACTTCGCCCGGATGTTTTCCCTCGAATTCCGGCCCGTGGACGCCGACCGCTTTCCCATGCTCAAGCTGGCGCAAGGGGCGATGCGGACCGGGGGTTGCGCGCCGGCCATCTTCAACGCGGCGAACGAGGTCGCGGTGGAGGCCTTCCTCGGCGGGCGCCTGCCGTTTCTTGCGATTTCCTCCGTGGTTGAGCACACTCTGCTTCGAATGCCCATGCCGGAACCCGCCGATTTGGCCGCAGTGCTGGCCGCCGACGCCGAAGCCCGGCGCGTGGCCGCCGCCGCCGTTCCGGCCCTCGCCGCCACGGGCTCCTGATCGCCATGCTGCACTCCTTCGTCTCCCTCGCGACCCAGGACATCTGGGCGGCGCTGCTGATCG
The DNA here is from genome assembly GCA_035656575.1 of Opitutaceae bacterium. Taxonomy (GTDB): domain Bacteria; phylum Verrucomicrobiota; class Verrucomicrobiia; order Opitutales; family Opitutaceae; genus Palsa-1447. The sequence goes on along the minus strand of DASRSH010000240.1, from coordinate 14,004 downwards.
CCTTCTTCTTCGGGGGGTCGATCTTCGTCCACGAACTGGGACATTTCCTGGCGGCGCGGATGACCGGCGTGCACGTGGAGCGGTTCTCGATCGGCTTCGGCCCGGCCATCTGCTCCTGGAAGGGAAAGAGCGGTGTCGAATACCGCCTGTCCTGGCTGCCGCTCGGCGGCTACGTGCTGCTGCCGCAGCTGGCGGACCTGCGCGCCGTCGAGGGCGAATCCTCCAGCGACGTCTCCGCCCTGCCCCCGCCCAGCTATCCGGTCAAGATGCTCGTCTTCGTCGCCGGCGCCTTCTTCAACGTCCTGTTCGCCTTCGGTCTGGCCACCATCGTTTACCTGGTGGGCGAGCCCGCGGCGCGGGCGCAGTTCGACACCCTGGTCGGCTATGTGATGGACAAGATCACGCTGCCCAATGGCCAAGCGGTCGCCTCTCCCGCCGCCGCGGCGGGCGTGCAGCCCGGCGACATCATCCGCTCGATCGACGGAACGTCCGTCCATGACTGGAACGACGTCACGGCCCTCATCAAGCTCAGCGGCAGCCGCACCCCGGCGGGCAAGCCGGTGGTCCACTTCGTCGTCGACCGGAACGGGCGGCGCATCCCGCTGACGCTCTATCCGCTCATCCTGGGGGAGGTGAATCCGACCTTGAGCGGCTCGGGCGTCACCGAGTGGGTGGCCAGCAAGCCCCTGCCCGGCGGCGCGGACAACTCCCGGCAGATCGGAATCAGCGGCGGGGACACCCTCCTGGTGGCCTCCGTCGAGCCCGGCTCCGCGGCGGCCAAGGCCGGCTTTCAGGCGGACGACCAGATTCAGGCGGTGGATGGGACGCGCGTGTACAGCGTGTTCACGATCTTCGACGCGTTCGGCCGCGATATCGGCAAGGCGGTGCGCGTCGACGTCCTGCGCGGAGGACATTTGCTGCATCTGAGCGTGACTTCGGTGGCCCCGCCCCCGGCGGCGGTCAAGTCCGGCCGCTCCACGGCGGCGCTGGCGAGCGGCTTCACCTTCAAGTTCCCCACGGTGATCGTCCACCGCTCGCCGTTTCGGCAGGTGTGGGAAGAGCTCGTCACGACCGTCCGCACGGTGGTGAGCCTCATCAATCCGCACTCGGACATCGGCCTGTCCAAGCTGAGCGGGGTCATCGGGATCGTGCAGTTCTACCAGCAGATCGCCCCCGAGGGGCTGATCCCCGTGCTCGCGCTGACCATTCTGATCAACGTCAACCTGGCGATCCTGAACCTGCTGCCCGTGCCGATCCTCGACGGCGGCCAGATGCTCTTCGCGACGATCGCGGCGATCCGGGGCCGCAGCCTGCCCGTGAACTTCATCGCCGCGATTCAGAGCATCTTCTTGATGCTCATCGTGATGGTGATGGTTTACGTCGGCTGGTTCGACATCCTGCGCTGGCGTCACGGCTGAGAGCCGTGTAGCGTCCGGACCCTTCATTTATGGCCTATTGCGCATCGCGCTTTCGCACCGTGCGCCGGCCCACCCGCGAAGTCCGCGTGGGGTCGGTCGGCGTGGGCGGCACCAATCCCATCCGCGTCCAGTCGATGACGACCAGCGACACCCAGGACATCGAGGCGACTGTGCGCCAATCGATCGCCCTGGCCGAGGTCGGCTGCGAAATCGTGCGCATCACCGCGCCCAATGTGCAGGCGGCCAAGTGTCTCAAGGAAATCCGCGCCCGGTTCACGGCGGCGGGCTTCGGAGCGGTTCCGCTGGTCGCGGACATCCACTTCCTGCCGCAGGCGGCGATGGAGGCGGTCGAGCATGTGGAGAAGGTCCGCGTGAATCCCGGCAATTACGCCGACAAGAAGCGCTTCGCGGTCCGCGAGTACAGCGACGCCGACTACGACCGCGAGCTGCAGCGGCTCCACGATGCGTTTTCGCCGCTGGTGAAGCGGTGCAAGGAGCTGGGCCGCGCGATGCGGATCGGAACCAACCACGGCTCGCTCAGCGACCGGATCATGAACCGCTACGGGGACACGCCCCTGGGCATGGTCGAGAGCGCCCTCGAATTCCTCCGCATCTGCGAGGCGCACGATTTCCGGGAAATCATCCTCTCGATGAAGGCCTCCAATCCCAAGGTCATGATCGAGGCCTACCGGATGCTGGTGGAGCGGATGTCGCAGGAGGACATGCACTATCCCCTGCATCTGGGCGTGACCGAGGCCGGCGACGGCGAGGACGGCCGGATCAAGGGAGCGATCGGCATCGGCTCGCTGCTCATGGACGGCCTGGGCGACACGATCCGCGTCTCCCTCACCGAGGACAGCGTGTACGAGATCCCCGTGGCCCAAGCGCTCGCGCGCCTGCCCACCCTGGCAGCAAAACCCCCGCAGCCCAGCAAAGCGCCCGCCACCCCAGCGAATCCCGCCGTAGCGCCAGCGAACCCGGAAGGTCCCGGCGTAGCACCAGCGAAGCCGGAAGGTCCCGGCGTAGCCCTAGCGAAGCCGGAAAGTCCGGGCGTAGCCCTAGCGAAGCCGGAAGCGAAGCCGGAAAGTCCCGGCGTAGCACCAGCGAAGCCGGAAGCCGACCCCGAAAGCCTCGACCCCTTCCACTTCACGCGCCGCGCCACCACCGAAGTCGCGCTGGGCCGCGGCTGCGGCGCCGGAGGCGAAAACGTCCCGCGCGTCATTGTCCGGGCCACCCTGGACGAGCTGCGCTCCCCGGCGTCGGCCTTCTTCGATCCCAAGCGCGAGGACACCCCGGCGGAAGGCGCGCTCCTCGCCGTGGCTTCCGCGGCGGACGTGCGGGAGGCGATGGCGCTGCTGCCGGAAGCGCCCGTCAAGTTCCTCATTCTCGACCTGACCGCGGCCGGCGCCGCCGCCGCGGCGGAGGCTGAGGCGGCCGCCGCGGCGCCCCGCGCTTCCGGCGGGGGGGGCCTCGCGCTGCTGCGCCGCTACCGCGCCGGCGAGGCCGGGCGCCTGCGGGCCGACGCCGCCGCGGCGCAGCGCTCGCTGTATTCACTCATTTGTGACATCGATCCCGCCGCCGCCGCGGAGCTCGCGCCCGCGCTGCCCGCCGGCCGCGCGCTCGTGACCTGGAGCGGCGGGGACGCGGCGTCCCGCCGCGCGGGAGACGGCGCGGCCCATCCCCTCGGCCAGTACCGGCAGCTGGCCGCCGCGCTGCGCCGGGCCGGCGCCGCCGCGCCGCTGTGGATCCGCGCGACCGCCGCCACGGCGGTGCGGCCGGAACCCACGTTCCTCTCCCGGCTGCTCGAGGCCAGCGTCCTCGCCGGCGGCCTGCTCGCCGACGGGCTGGGCGACCTGCTCAGCGTGGAGACCGAGCCCGACACCGGGCGCGCCCTGCGGCTCGCCTACAATATCCTGCAGGGCGCGGGCGCGCGCATCTCCAAGACCGAATTCGTCGCCTGCCCCAGCTGCGGCCGCACGCTCTTCGACCTGCAGGCCACGACGCAGCGGATCCGCGCGCAGACCGGCCACCTCAAGGGCGTGAAGCTCGCCATCATGGGCTGCATCGTGAACGGGCCGGGCGAAATGGCCGACGCGGATTTCGGCTACGTCGGGGGCGCCCCCGGCAAGATCAACCTCTACGTGGGCAAGAATTGCGTGCAGTACAACGTGCCGCAGGCGGAGGCCGACGCGCGGCTGATCGCGCTGATCAAGGAGCACGGCCGCTGGATCGAGCCGGGCGGCGTATCCAAAATTTCGCACGCCGTCACCGTCCCGTGACGCATCCGTGACGCCGGCGGCGCCGATTTTCCCCCGACAGCGGCCCCGGTGTACCATCGGAGAAAATACGGGTGCCGCTGTAGGTGCGGCCGGCGTCAGTACCGGCCGGAATCGAGGCAACGAAAAAAGCAAAAAACTTATGCTCCCGGGCCTGTGAACAACTTGGGAGAAAGTTCGCCTTGAAAGCCCTTTTTGCTTCCGCACTCATTCACGAATCGTTCAGTGTTCTGTTCCTTCTCGCGCGTTCTTTGCACGTCCTCCGGAGCCCCGATTCCTCCTCCCTCTAGCGCCTCGCGCTACCATCAGGGCATCAATCACTTCCGTAAATTTTCTTTACCCCGCCCCAACCGCAACGATTGACGCCCCCGTCCGCCCTCATTCAGGGCGAAGGGAATCCTCTCCTAGGCGTGCCCGGCCCCGTGCGAGCGGCGCAGTGTGAATAATCCCGTCCGTTCGTCGCCTTACATGCCTTCTTTGTCCCTCACTCCCAGCCTCTGGGAAACCGTTAAGTGTGACTTTAAGTCACTCTTTCCGGAAGACGTTTTCCAGATGTGGTTCGAGCCCGTCGTGTGCCTCGAAACCTCCGAGGATGCCATGGTGCTGGGCGTGCCCAACGACTTCGCGCAGATCTGGATTCACGACAACTACCTGGACCTGATCACCCAGCGGCTGCGGCTGACGGCGGGCCGGATGGTGTCGGTCTCCCTGCGCAAGACGGACCTGCCCCCGTCCGGCCGGGGTTCGGCCTCGGGCGCCGTCCGTTCGGTCGACGCGGCTGCCGCCTCCCGCCTCAAGCCGGCCGCCGTGCGCCGCTCGCGCTTCGACGAGCGGGCCGTCGCCGGCGGCACGCTGGGCCAGCGCAACACGTTCGAGACCTTCGTCGTCGGCTCGAACAACCAGATGGCCCACGCGGCCGCCCTCGCGGTCGCCCAGGCGCCCGCCCAGGCCTATAACCCCCTGTTCATTTATGGCGACACGGGGTTGGGCAAGACCCACCTGATGCACGCCATCGGGCATGCGATCCTCAAGCACAACCCGGACGCGCGGATCGCCTACCTCTCCACGGAGAAGTTCACCAACGAATTCATCCAGGCCCTGCAGGAGAACAGCCTCACGAAATTTCGGCAGAAGTACCGCCATGTGGACGTGCTGCTGATCGACGATGTGCAGTTCCTGGCCAGCAAGGAGCGCATCCAGGAGGAGTTCTTCCACACCTTCAACGACCTGTTCGAATCCGGAAAGCAGATCGTCCTTTCCAGCGACCGGCGCGCCAGCGAGATCCAAAAGCTCGAATCGCGGCTGGTCTCGCGCTTCGAATGGGGGCTGCCCGCCGACATCCAGCCGCCCGACTACGAGACGCGGGTCGCCATCCTCAAGTCCAAGGCGGCGAGCCTCAAATGCGAGGTGCCGGACGCGGTCCTGACCTTCATCGCCCAGAACATCACGCGCAACATCCGGCGCCTGGAGGGGGCCCTGATCCGCGTCGCCAGCCATTCGGCGCTGTTCAGCCGCCCGCTGGACGTCGCGGCGGCCGAACGGCTGCTGCACGACATGCTGATGGAGCAGGCCCAGACGGTCCTCACCATCGAGACCATCCAAAAGCGGGTGGCGGACCATTTCCAGATCCGCCATAGCGACATGACGAGCAAGCGCCGGCCGAATAACATCGCCATCCCCCGCCAGGTGGCCATGTACCTCGCCCGCACGCTGACCAAGCATTCGCTGCAGGAGATCGGCGACGCCTTCGGCGGCCGCGACCACGGCACCGTCATCCACGCCTGCAAGGCCGTGGACAACATGATGGAGCAGGACGCCACCATGCGCGGCAGCGTGGGCTTCCTGAGGACGCAGCTCTCCAAGTAGCGCGATCCCGCCCCTTACCAGGGCACGGTTTCGCCATTGTACTTCAGAAAATGTGATCCGCCTTTGCCGGCGGCCTTGGCCAGGGTGTCGGCGATTCCGCGCACGCTGGTGGCCACGTCGAGCACCGCTCCCGGGCCGCCCATGTCCGTTTTGACCCAGCCGGGACCCATGGCGACCACCGTTCGCTTGGGATCGCGGGCGGCGTAGCTGCGGGCCAGGGTGTTCAAGGCGGCCTTGCTGGCGCGGTAGGCCTCCGTCCCGCCGGAAGTGTTGAGGGCCACGCTGCCCAGGCCCGAGGTCATCACGACGATGGTCCCCGCCGGCGCCACGTGAGGGGCCAGGGCCTCCACGACGCGCAGGGGGCTCAGGGCGTTGGTCACCAGGATGCGCGCGAAGTCTTCGTCGGAAACCTGCGCGATGGGGTCGTTGCGGGCGAGCAGGATGCCGGCGTTGACAAAGAGGATGTCGAGCTGCGTTCCGGCCAGGCGCTGGGCCAGGGATGCAATCTGACCCCGGTCGGTCATTTCCAGGCGCTCGATCTTCAGCCGGCCCGTGCGTTCGAGCGCGCGCAGGTCGGGCGGCGGTTCGGAGCGGACCGTGGCGATCACCTGCCAGCCCCGCTCGAGGTACTCCGAAACCAAACCCAGTCCGATTCCGCGCGAGGTCCCTGCGATCAAGATGGTGCTCATGGTGGCACGCGATTCTTGCCGAACCGCCGCGGGCGCGTAAAGTCCCCAGGATGACACTCACGCCGGAGCAGAAGCAGACGGTGGCGACCTGGGTCGCCGCCGGGGACAACTTGTCGGCCGTCCAGCGCAAGCTGGCCGACCAGTTCAAGATCTCGATGACCTACATGGACGTGCGCTTCCTGGTCGATGACCTCAATCTGCAGCTCAAGGACGCGGCCCCCCGGGCCGACCCGACCGACCTGAAGGGCGCCAAGGCGGCGCCGGAAAAGAAGGGCCTGCTGGAAAAGGCCAAGGAAAAGCTCGGCTTGGGCGGCGCCTCCGAAGCCGCGGCGGAGGACGAACCCGAGGAAGCGGAATTCGACGAGGATCTGAGCGCCCCGCCGGCCGGCGGCGCCCGGGTCAGCGTCGCGGTGGACAAGGTGACCCTCATCCCAGGCGCGGTCGCCAGCGGCACCGTCACCTTCAGCGACGGCGTGACCGGCAAGTGGATCGTCGACAATTACGGACGCCCCGGCTTCACCGAGATCAGCCGCAAGGACTACCGCCCCAACCCCGCCGACGCGCAGATGTTCATGCAGGAGCTCAGCTCCGCGCTGCAGCAGCGGGGGTTCTAGAAAGTTCGGCGGCGACCGCGGCGCGGAACTGCTCGATCGGGAAGGGCTTGGCCAGGCACTGCTTGCCCCGGCGGGCCAGGAATTCCTGGAGTGAGTCGTTCATCACGTCGCCGGTCATGAACAGGATCCGTTCGGCCGCCCGGGGATAGACCGCTTCCAGGTGCTCAAAGAACGCGGCTCCGCTCAGCCCCGGCATCTTCCAGTCCGAAAGGATGAGGTCCACCCGGCGCTGGCCGAGGATCTTGATCGCCTCCTCGCCGCTATGGACGACGACGGGCGTATGCCCGTCCTGGCGGAGCAGATTGGCGGACAGTTCGAGCAGCCAGTCCTCGTCGTCCACCACCAGGACCGTCTTGCCGCTGGGGGCGGCCGGCGGGCCCAGCGTGGCGGCCGGCCGGGCGGTTTCGCCCCGCGAGACGCCCGGCCCCGCGCTCGGCAGCTCGATGACGAAGGTGGCGCCATTGCCGAGCACGCTCTCGGCGCGGATCGACCCGCCGTGCTCCCGGATGATGCCATAGGTCAGGCTCAGGCCCAGGCCGGTGCCCTTGCCGACCGGCTTGGTGGTGAAGAACGGATCGAAGATGCGCGAGAGATGTTCGGGACGGATGCCCGGTCCGTTGTCGATCAGCTCCACCGCGACCTTGCCCGGAACCGGGCAGCGGGTGCGGACCACGATCCGGCCGTCGCGCCGCACCCCCTGGATCGCCTGGCGCGCGTTGCCCAGGATGTTGACGAAGACCTGCTGCAGTTGGTGCGGGTCGCCCTGGATGGGCGGCAGGTCCCCGGCGAGCTGGCGCTCGATGGCGATATTGCTCGTCTTGAATTCGTAGGCCATGAAGTCGAGCACCTCCTCGACCACGGTGTTGATCGAGATGGCCTTGCGCTCGGGCGGATGCTGGCGGGCGAAGCTGAGCAGGTTCTGGACGATCTTGTGACAGCGCTGCGCGCTCTTGGCGATCATGTCCAGGTGAGGGCGGACCTTCTCGTCCGCCGCGGTCTGCGCCAGCAGTTCGGAGAAGCCGATCACGGCGGCCAGGGGGTTGTTGAGCTCGTGGGCGACGCCGGAAACGAACTGGCCCACCGCGGAAAGCTTTTCGCTTTGGATCAATTGGTTCTGGGTCGCCTTGAGGGTCTCGACCGTCTTTTCCAATTCCGCGCGGGACTGCTGGAGATTGTCGGTCATGGCGTTGAACGCCCGGGCCACGTCGCCCGACTCGTCGTGGGCGTAAACGCGGACCCGCCGGGAGAAATCCCCGCGGCCCACCGTTTCGGCCGCGTCGCGCAGGTCGAGCAGGGGCTTCATCGAGCGGCGGGTGAAATACCAGATGGCGGCAATGCTCAGGATGACCGCCGCCACGCTGACCTCGGCGACCAGATCCTCCATCTCGGAGCGCATGCGCAGGTTGGGCTCAACCGACCACAGCAGCGTGTAGTCGAAGCCGCGGCCGGCTTTCCCCTCGTCGTAGGCGCCGGCCAGCGGCAGGTAGTGGATGCCGTTCATCACCACCGTGCCGTCGGCTTGCGCCACCGGCGTGGCGTCCACCCGCAGGGTCGACACCATCACCCCGTGCGGCCCGGTCAGGAAGATTTCCGAGCCGGTAATGGCCTGGAGCCGCTCGAGGGCCGAAATGTCCAGGCGGACGCCGAAGGTCAGGACGCCGAGCGGCTGCAAATCGGGCGCGATCGCCACTGCGATCGCGTAATAGGCCGTGTTGCCGAGGACGACGATCCCCGTGGCCTCCCCCTCCCGCATCGCCTCGTCCGTCACGCTCTCGGCCGCGAGGGCGAAGCCGGGCTCGACCTCCGGCTGCTTGACGACGATAGGCTCGGCGCCGGCGGTCACGCCTGTGAACAGGATAATCTGGCACTCGTCGCGGAAGCTGTCCAACTGGTTGCGCAGCGCCTCGCGCAGGGTGTTGATCGCGGTCGTGTAGTCATTGCCCGACTCCACCGCCAGTTGTGCGGGATTGGTGAAGGCCGAAGTCTGCGGGATCGGCCGGAACCGCAGCAGCAGATCGTGCCGGCGATCGTCGAGCGAGGTTTGGAACAGCCGCTGGGCGGTCGCCAGGTCGCGGTGGCCGGTCTCCTCCTGGGAGTGCGTCAGCGCGTCGGTGACGATCCAACCCAGGACCAGCGGCAGGAGCACCAGAAACGCCACGACCGGCATAAGCAGCTTGGTCTGCAGTCTCATGGCCGGGGAAGGGAGGAAAACCCAAGGTCAAAGTCGACCTCGACGGTTCCGACGGCGGGGACGGTCACGGTTTTTTCCATTGGCGGCAGGCGCTCCTGCCAGGCGCGCAAGGGATAGGTGCCGGCCGGCACATCGGCGATCGTGTAGCGATGGCGGGCGGAGACCTTCGCCACGAACGGGCTGGGCACGACCAGGATGATACCGTGCATGCGGGCGTGAATCGAACAGAAGACGTCGACACGCCCCGGCCGGTCAAAAGTCACCTCCTCGGGCCGGTCCTTGTTCGTCTTGAGCCCCAGGTCAAAGACCTTGGCGTCCGACATGGAAAACACGTTGTGGTAAATCGAGTCCAGGTTGGGCCAGATGACCGCGGTGTTGACGGGAATCGCCAGCACGTGCGGCTCGAATGCGACGGAGCGCTGGCTCATCGCGGCGGTGACGCGCCGCGCGGGAGCCCCGGGCACGGGCGCATTGATGTAAATGACGAAGTCGTCCAGCCGGTCGTAGTCGATCTGCTCGGCGAACTTGTAGCGCAGGCTGGAATAGGCGCCGGCGGCCCCGCCCTGATGCGGGATCGCCGGGCCGTGCGCGGTGACCACTCCGGTCACGGTGCCGCCGGTGGCGGGCCCAGCGGCGAGCCCGGCAGCGGCCAGAAGGACTGCGAGCAGGCGGTGCATCAGAACTTCACTCCCAATTCGGTGCCGAACAGGTTTTCGCCGTCGCGGTCCCCTTCGCCGATCGTGCGCCCCCATTCCTGGGAAAAGTCGACTTTCAGCAGCAGGGGATCGGCGAACCGGTACCCCAGCCCGAGGCTGAGGCGCTCGAGATGCGTCGTCAGCACGCCTCCGAACAGGTAATCCTCCGCGGTACCCTGCCCCGTCAGGGGATAACCCTTCGGGGCCGCGATCGCGCTGTAGCGGACGGCGCCGTAGAGCGAACCGAACAGCGGCTGCACGCCTTCGGCGTAGGCGTAGGAGAGGTTGCGGCTGTCGCCGGCCGGGCCGTTGTCGGCATAGGCGGCCACGCCGGCGGCGGCGCGCACGTGGCCGCCTCGCCACGCGGCGTGCGCGTCGGCCTCCACCAGCGTGACGTGGAAATCGGTCGCGCCCGGCAGGCCGACAAAGAAGCCGCCGGCAAACCACACGGCGGAAATCGTGTCCTGCCGGGCGCTGACATTGCCGGTCGTCATCGCGCTCAGGATCAGGCCCCAGTTCGCATTGGGATCGAAACCCACGCGGGCGGCGGCGGAAACGCCGTCGTGCCCCCGGTTGAGCGGATTCACGCTCCCGTCGAGCACGGCGGCCGCATAGCTCCATGGGCCGCCCGATCCATACAGCTCGACGCCTTCGTCGAAGCCCCAGATGTCCGCCAGCGAATGGGAAATCAGGGAGTTCTCCATCACGTTGCGGAACTGGTATTCTTCGCCGAAAGGAATGTTGAAGCGCCCGGCGCGCAGGTTCACCCCGCCCGGAAGATCCTCGACCTCGGCGAACACCTCGCCCAGGTGCGTGCTGTCGTCCTGGGCCTCGCGGGTCATCGGATCGATTTCGCCGTGAAAGTACACGTCGCCCCACACCGGGGCGTCGAGATACAGCCGCGCCTCGTCGATCCGGAATTCGCCGTTGGGAAATTCGCCGTCGCTCCCCGTCGCAAAATAGGCGGCGCCCGCTTCGCCGCTCAGGTGCACGGCGCCGGCGCCCGAATCGGCTGCCGTCTCCGCCGGCGGAGGGGGCGCCTCGGCCGGCGCGGGGGCGGCCGGCGCGGAGGATACCGAAGCGCCCGCAGGGTCGGAGGCGGGCGCCGTTTTCCTTTCCAGGGCGTCCATCCGCGCCGCCAACGCGTCGATCGTCTTTTGCTGCGCCTGGACTTGCGCGCGCAGGCTCTGATTTTCGGCCGCCAGCTGCTCAAGTGTCGGATCGGCGCGCAGCGGCACGAAAGTCAGCCCAGCCATCGCCACGGCGGCGCCCCAGCGCCGCGCGCATATCCACGGCAAAGCCGGCGGACGGCAGTCACGCGCATCCGCACCGGCGAGCGTGACGTTCAGCGGCGAGGGCATTTCGGCCGCGTGAGACCAGGCGGCGCGCGGCGCTATTCATGCCTATCGGCCCGAATGGCCGCGACTTGAGCGATTGCCGGCTCGTCAGGACGGCTCGAGCAGACGCCGGAATTCCGCCTCGTCGATGACCGCCACCCCGAGGGTGCGGGCCTTGTCCAGCTTCGAACCGGCCTCCTCCCCGGCCAGGACATAGTCGGTCTTCTTGCTGACGCTGCCCGTGACCTTGCCGCCGGCGGCCTCGATCAGTTCCGCCGCCTCCTCGCGCTTGAGCGTGGGCAGTGTGCCGGTGAGGACAAAGGTCTTTCCCGCCAGCGCGGCCGAACTTCCGGCCGGCGCCCGGCGCAGGGGCGGAGTCGGAGCGACCCCCAGCCGCTCCCACTCCGCGATCAGCTGGCGATGGCGGGGCTGGTTGAAGTAATCGAGGATGGATTCGGCCATGGTTTCGCCGATCCCCTCCATGCGGCTTTCGCCCTTTTCGCCGATGAAGTCCTCGTGCTTGGCCGCGGCCAGGGCGTCCAGGCTGCCGAACCGCCCGGCCAGATCCTTCGCGGCGGCGGCGCCCACATGCATGATGCCCAGGCCGTTGATGAATCGCCACAATTCAGCGCGCTTGCTGTGCTCGATGGCGGCCAGCAGCTTGTCCGTCGATTTTTCGACGCTCTTGCCCAAGGTCAGCAGATCGTCCCGCCGAAGCCGGTACAGATCGGCCGCGCTGCGCACCCAGCCCTTGTCCACCAGCGTGTCGATCATGGCTTCGCCCAGTCCTTCGATGTCGACTCCGGCCCGGGAGGCAAAGTGGCGCACCCGCCGGCGCACCTGGACCGGGCAGTCGTAATTGGGACAGCGCCAGGCGACCTCCCCGGGCCTCCGCTCCACCGGAGTGCCGCAGGCGGGGCAGGTGGTGGGGAAGACATACGGCACGCACTCCGGCCCGCGGCGGGCGGCATTGACGCCCAGCACGACGGGAATCACCTCCCCCGCCTTCTCCACGTAAACATAATCCCCGATCCGGATATCCTTGCGCGCGATCTCATCCTGGTTGTGCAGCGTCGCGCGGCTGACCGTCGTCCCCGCCAGGAGCACCGGCGTCAAATGCGCCACCGGCGTCAGCACCCCCGTCCGTCCGACCTGGACGGCGATCCCCTCCAGCCGGGTCTCCGCCCTCTCCGGCGCAAACTTGTAGGCCATGGCCCACCGCGGCGCCTTGCTCGTGCTGCCCGCTTCGCGCTGGAGGGCCAGGCTGTTCAATTTTACGACCGCGCCGTCGGTCGCATAGGCGAATCCCCGGCGCAGCCGGTCCAATTCCTGGATCGCCGCCCAGACCTCGTCGATGCCCTTGGCCGTCCAGACCTTCTCGACGGTCGGCAGCCCCCACGCCTTCAGCCGCTCGTGGTATTCGGCCTGGGTCTGGCCGGCCGCGTCGGCGGGCTCCAGATGGCCGAACCCGTAGAGCACGATTTCCAGCCGGCGCTGGGCGACCTCGCGCGCATCGAGCTGCTTCAGGGTCCCGGCCGCCAGATTGCGGGGGTTGGCGTAGAGCTCCAGGCCCGCTTCCTCGCGCTCGCGGTTAATCCGCTGGAATTCCGCGAGGGTCAGGTAGATTTCGCCGCGGATTTCAATCGAGCCCGGCACCGCCGGGCCCTTGAGCTGGCGGGGCAGCGCATGCAAGGTCAGGGCGTTCGCCGTGACGTCGTCGCCTTCGACGCCGTTGCCGCGGGTGACCGCGCGAACGAAGCGGCCGCCTTCGTAAGTCAGGCTCACGGCCAGGCCGTCGATCTTGGGCTCGACGGTGAACTCCAGATCGTCCCGCCCCAGGAGGCGGGCGAGGCGCGCATGAAACTCCCGCAGTTCCGCCTCGGAGTAGGTGTTGTCGAGGCTCTGCATCGGCTGGCGGTGCCGCCAGGTCTGGAACCCCTCCGCCCGGTCGTCGCCCACGGACTGGGTCGGACTGCCGGCCCCGGCCTCCCGCGCGGCCTCGGGCTGGCGCCCTTCGAGCTCGGCCAGCTCGCGCTTCAGCGCGTCGTAGGCGTCGTCCGCGATTTCCGGCGCCGCCTGGCGGTAGTACAGCTCGTCATGCCGCCCGACTTCCCGCCGCAGCTCGGTGATCCGCTGGACTGCCTCGGCGTGCGTCATCGCGCCTATTCATTGCGAGCCGGACGATCCGCGCAATCTCCAGAATGACCACCGGCCCGAATATCCAAACGACCTGCATGGGAAAGAGCTTGCGCGCCGCTGCCTGATGGTACGCGGCCAGGCCCGCCGCGGGATAGATCAGCCGGTGGATGCGCTTCCACCGGCGCCGGCCGAGGCGCCGGGCGACCGCGTTCACGCTCGTGACGGAGAGAACGAACAGGATGAGGAAGATCGCGATGCCCGCCGCAAGAAAGGGCTTGCGCAGGTCGTGCCAGAACGTGGGCCAGCCCGACTCGTGCAGAAACTGCGCCGTCAGGTGCAGGACCGCGTAGGCAAAGACGCTGACTCCCAGAAGCCGCCGATGGCGGTTCACCGCCAGGGCGACGTCCCAGCGCGGGAAGAGAACCCGCCACGGGGACAGGCTCAGCACCACCGCGAGCAGTACGCAGGCGACGAAGCCGAAATGATGCAGCAGGTACTTGAGCGGGTCCGCCATGACCGTGGGATCCTGGCGCAGGATCGGCACGGCGGCCCACAGGCCCGGGATCACCAGCACTATCCAGATGAAGATCTTCGACCGCAGCAGCGCGGCCGCCCTTTTAGAAATAGCGGTCAAGGTCCAGTCCCTGATAGAGGCTGGCCACCTGCTCGCCGTATCCATTGAACATCAGCGTCGGCTGCCGCCCCGAGAAAAAGCCTGCGCCGATGACGCGCTCGGTCGCCTGCGACCAGCGCGGGTGGTCGTGGTTGGGGTTCACGTT
>DASRSH010000239.1:0-4717 GCA_035656575.1 Opitutaceae bacterium | reverse complement strand
AGGGCCTCGTGCACGGACGAGATGTTGATCAGCCGCCCGCCCTGGTTCTGCTTGATCATTTGGCGGGCGGCCGCCTGGCTGACCAAGAACGGACCGACCAGGTTCACCGCGAGAATCTTCTGGAGGCCCTCCAGCGGATAGTCCACGAAAGCGAGCTTCTTCTCGATCCCGGCATTGTTGACCACGATGTCGATCCGGCCGAAGGCTGCGACCGCCTGATCGACCAGATTCCGCACGTCATCCGGCTTCGAGACATCAGCCGCGACCGCCACGGACCGGCCGCCGAAACTCGCGATTTGCCTCTCCGTTTCGCTCGGCACATCCGGCTTGCCCACGTAGTCGACGACGACCGCGGCCCCTTCCCGGGCAAAGCGGATCGCTATGGCCTGGCCTATGCCTGAGGCGGAGCCGGTGACAATCGCCACCTTGTTTTGTAAGCGCATATGATAATTTCCGAGCGGGGGGCCAAGGGAGGTTCGTGAGCGACCGCCCCTCGGCGGGTGATTCAGTGCGATGTTCCCGTGTCCAAGAAGGGCCCACGCGCCTGCGCGCTCTCCGCAACCGCGACGGAAAAGTCTCGTCCCTCCCAGCGGCCCCCTTGGCGCCACTGGAAGGTGAAAAGCACCCGAGCCCCCGTCGGCAGCTGGAAGGTCGGCAAATCGGCCCAGTGCATTCCCAGGGCGGAGGCGGTCGTCTCCAGATCGCCAACGCTCGTCCAGCCATCGGCGGACCAATGGATCCTGGCCGGCTGTTCGAGGATGATCCGAAGGCCGGCCCCTTTCCGCATTTTCCCGGGCCGATGGGCAAACGTCCACATTTCCAGCCTTCCCTCGCTCCTGCCCTGGGCGTAGCGCCGGTAAACCGGTTCGATGCGGTCGAAACAGACCCCGTCGTGCCGGCTGCGCACGAGCGAGAGGTATTCCGCATGCGCCCAGCACAACGGCATCGCCGAGCCGGTCGGACCGCCGAACTTCAGGTTTCGCTCCGGCAAATCCTTCGCGTCCCAAAGCTGTTCAGGCAGCATGCCGCCGGCGTTGGCGAATTTCTCAAAGCTGGCAATGAACGGCTTCGGGTCGCGCCCGGCCGCCAGTTCGTAATGCCCGCGCTCCCCGGCCAGGATGGGCCAGGAGCGCCCGACCCCCGTTCCGTCGAACGCACCGCCGTCATCCTTCTGCCCGTAGCCGTCGTGGTTGTAACGGCGCCAGCACGGGCCCTGGGGCAGATCCTGCTTCAGCACCTGGTCGATGACGGCGACGGAGGCGACGACCAGGGGATCATCGGCGGCCCGCACCCCCAGCCGGACCAGTTGGAGAAAATCCCCGCCTACTATATTGCGCGCGGGATGCGCGCCCCCGCCATTGGCGATCGCGATCACGGCGTGGTTCGGATCGGCCGGCGCTTCGGCCTCGTCCGGCGCAGCGGGGGTGATGCGCACGTAGTGCCGCGGACGGTCTTTGACCAACTCCCCCCGGTCCGTCGCTGTCCATTCCTCAAGATGCGAGGAAAGCCAGTCGGCGTAGGCGACCAGGAAGTCCGCCTCGGCCGCCTCCTTGCGGTCGCGCGCGAAATCCGCCGCGCAGATCAGGGCGGCGATCATCGACGCCAGCGTTGAAGGCGAGTAGCCGGAATTCTCCTCCCACCGCTCTTGGGCGGTCACGGGGCCGTGGGCGATCAGGTAACGCGCCGCCCGGGAAATCAGCGTCCACGGGTCGAACTGGCGCAAGGCGCCTTCCCGCCGCAACCGCCACGCCAGCAGAATCGGGACGGCCACTTCATCCATCTGCACGCCCTGCCAGTAGGGTTCGCCCGTGATCGAGCTGTTTTGCGGCATGCAGCCGTCGGCCTCCTGGACGCAGGCCAGCCAGATGAGGGCGCGCAGCGGCGACTCGGCTCGTCCGCAGGCGAGCAGCGCCGTGGCGGTCTGCACCATATCGCGCGTCCACACCAAGTGATAGCCGCCCTGGGCGCTGTCATCCTTGGTTTCGCCCCAGGGAATGCTCAGCGAGGCCACGAACGCCCCGGGGAAGCTTTTGTCTTCATGCGCAAGCAAGACGCAGCGGCTCAGCCGCAGCAGACGGCCCCCGTCGCCGGTGTCCGCGCTCAGCTCGTCCTGGGCCAGCGTGCGCTCCCATTGGCTGACGTACCTGGCGCGCTGCTGCGCGAACGGCGTGGCGAATGCCTGCAGGAGCTGGGTGGAAGCGCTCTGCGCGCTGCGCCCGAACGCAACCGCCACGACAAACTCCAAGCCCGAGGACAGATCGATCTCGCCCGTGAGGGCAACATTGCCATTCAGCGCCTGCTCGTAGCTCCAATCCATCCTGAAATGGGCCATGAGGTCCTGCCATCCGTCGCTGGTCCCCACAAAGCCGACCGAGCGGCGCGTGAAGTCGGGGGCGGAGCCCAGCACCAGGTGGACCTCCTCCCGCTCGGCCCGAAGCAGCTTGCGGCCCTCGATATCCTGGCAGCGGGCGGAGTTGTTTTGGCCCGTCCCTTTCAAGTGCGGCGCCAGCAGCACATAGACCCTCAATTTGCCGCGCAGCTTCTCGTCGAGGATCTCCAGGCGCGTATGCATCAGCAGGACCGACGAGTGGGGCTCCCCGATGATTTCCTTGACCAGCCGGTACCGTCCCCCGCGGTCCGAATTGGTCAGACGGTAAAGCAGCGCATGGCGCTCCGGGCATTCGATCGCGTGGTCGAGATCCCGCTTCTCCTCATGGCAAAACGTCTCGCCATCGGTGATGAGAAACTGCAGGTCGCGCGTGTTGGGACTGTCCACATGCGGATAATAGACTTCGTTCACGATGCCGTGGCTCAGCGTGAACCACACGCGGGAACTGGTGTGGTAGGCCGTGCCGACCCCATCCTTGGCGCTGGACGTCCAGCGGGGCGCGATACCCGGGGCGCCGGGGGCGTTGTGATTGGCTGCGTTCATGTCGTTCATTTCCGCGATGAGCGGCCCTCACCGCCGCATCTGAGCCGGGCTTGAGCGCTTCGCCCCTCGAACCGGCCTCACCGCTCCGGGTGACGCGGCCAAAGGTACACCACGCCGGCGTTTGGCCGTATGGGGTGTTTCCCGCAGCGCGCCTCCGTCGGTCGCGTCACGCCCTGCGGATGGCGCCCACTGCCGGCCGAATCACGGCCATTTACCTGCCACCCAGCTCGCGCAGAAGCGCCAGGGCAGCAGTCAGAGCCACAGCCTCCACTCTGCACGACAATCTTCCGCGTGGCCGCGACGTCATGCGCCCCAATGTGAAATCCTTTTGAAACCGAGGGAGCCGATGCCCGCTTGATTTCCACCGCCCACCTTTCGGTGGGGGACATTTTAAGCATGAGGTCCACTTCCGCCCCACCGCCGTCCGGTAGAACCGGGCTTGGGCGCCGTCCGGCGCGGCCGCAATCAGGTTCTCTCGCCAACTACCGCCGCAGGGTCATCGCACTATGCGGCTAGATAAAATAATTCTAACTAAAATGGGTGCGGGGTGGTCCCCACTCTACGGTGGAGATCCGATCCTCGCTGGGCTGCGCGCGGAGCGCTTGGTGGTTCGCCCGCCTTCGCCCGTTGGGCTACGCCGGGCATCGATCGCATTGCGATCGATGGTGCCCAAGGGGGGACTCGAACCCCCATGCTGTTAAGGCACAGGCTTCTGAGACCTGCGTGTCTACCAATTCCACCACCTGGGCTTATGGAGTTGTTCAACCTAGCGGACGGCGGAGGGGCCGCGCAAGCAAAAGTAGCAGGGCCACGCCGGCTACGGAGGCGTGCCTGAGGCCCAGATCGCCTACGCGAACGTGGCCACCCCTTCAGGAGGCAAATCCATGGGGGCCTGCAGCTCCGACGGAGCGGATGCGATGGCGGGACTTCAGACCCGGCTGGCGCCGGAGACGAACCCCGGCTAGGGTGCGGCATGCACGACACCGCGTCGACGCTCCGATTCGGCACGCCGCTCACCCAGGCCCGCCTTGCGCTCATCCTGGTGCATGGGCGCGGGTCGAATCCCGAGGACATGATCGGGCTGGCCGAGGCCCTGCCGCAGGAGGCGGTGCACTTCATCGCGCCCGGCGCGGAGGGCGGCGCCTGGTACCCGCAGCGGTTCTTCGTGCCCGTCATCCAGAACGAGCCCCATCTGTCGGCCGCCTTGCGCGTTCTCGAGCAACTGGTCCGCGAAACCCGGGAAGCCGGGCTTCCGGCCGAGCGCATCGGGCTCATCGGCTTTTCCCAGGGCGCCTGCCTGTCGCTGGAATACGCGGCGCGCCATGCCGGCCGCTACGCCTTGATCGGAGCCTTGAGCGGCGCGCTCATCGGCCCCTTGGGCGCGGCCCGGCCGAAGTTCGACCTGCAGGGGACGCCGGTCCTGGCCGGATGCGCGGACCACGATCCCCACATCCCGCTGGAGTTCGTCGAACACAGCGCGGCGCTGCTCGCCGCCTCCGGGGCCGAGGTGACGAAGCAAATTTATCCCGGTCATGCGCATACGGTTTTTCCGGCGGAAATCCGCTGGCTGGGGGAGCATATTCGCCAGGCGATTGCGGGCCGGAGAAGCCCTTAAGGCGGGGAACCGCAAGGCCGTCCGGCGCACTGGGATATCATGGCCGCATCTCCCAACCCATCCGTGACCCGCGAACGCCTGATCGCGCTGCTCAATCAGGACCTCGCCCGCGAATACCAGGCGGTGATCGCCTACGTCGTGTACAGCCAGACCATGAAGGGCGCCGCATA
>DASRSH010000238.1:0-17511 GCA_035656575.1 Opitutaceae bacterium | reverse complement strand
TTCGGCCGGCGCGACAAAAGCAGCAGCTTCTCGCGCTCCTCCGCGTTCACGATCAACTCTTTCTTCGGACGGCCGATTGCCATCTGACGACCAAATCAGAGGGCATTAGTTATGTCACGCTTTCATCGCTCACCACACTAGCGAGCTCGAATCGTCAGGGAGAAGGTAAACCGCGGTCCCAAGCGGTATGTCCTCAGGCATCAGGCCGCTCGGCAGGAGAATTGGAACCCCATTCCGAACCTTCCGCGCAACGTGAGGGAAGCCCTCAATTGCCGTCCGGTGAAACTTGCCGTCCGGAAACCGAAGTTCGAGCGCAGCCCCCACTTTCACCGTCGGTTCAAAATCGTACGGAATTCCAGGAAAAAGCACGCATCCCCGCGGGAAGGTGGACCGCGCCGGAAGATTCTTCGCAATCGAGAAACGATCTTCAACTTTGAACAACAGCGTCACGGATTCACCTGTGGAGAAAAATACGCCAGGTACTCTAATACCACGCCGCGTATTCGTTAAACCAGAGCGCGACGCCCGTCCCGGCAAGTCGATTCGCTTCATGTCCACCTACCCAACAAAAAAGGGAGATCGCAAACAGCGCGGCGGCGGGAATGCGGATGCGGTCAGATCGGGCAGCAATGAACCAAGTGGCGCACCCGATCAAGAACGCGCCGATTATTGGCCAGGCCACGAAGCCGACGGAAGGCGAATACCGCCATCCGATCCCAAAATAAAACTCCCAAACGATATTTCTTCGGTTCGGGCCAAAAAGAATCGGTCCCAGCGTGCCCGCAAGGCCCGCGATCAACGCCACAGCGACTGCGATCGAAAGGCGACGCCTGCGGTTCATCAGATAATTAATCATATGGTTGTCCCCGTGTGGGAAACAAGCCATTCACGTACGTATCGTGGTTTCATCCCACCGGGATCTTCCGCGCCATCAAGCGCCTGGAGCCGATACTGCCAGACGTGTCCGGTTCTCTCTTCCTGACGTTGACCATCGACCCAAGTCAGTTCCCGAACATGAGCGCGCTCAAGAAATCCTCGGGCATTCGGATGCGAACCTGACGGCTCAGGCCTACACGGACGTGCGAGCTCTCGAACTCCACTCGGAAATCGAAAAGATCCCTTGGCTCTTGGACTCCGAAAACTGCGCACAGCCTTGCGCACAGGCCGACGGCGCGAACGGTCCCCTCGCGACACTGTGTAACGCTCTCTCGGAACTGCTTGCTTTGGCCAAATCCACCGCGGGCGAGCAACTTAGTCGCCTAGTGGCATCGTGTGGCGCTCCGAGCCAAAATCTTGAAATGGTGGTAGGACCTGGATTCGAACCAGGGAAGGCGTAAGCCAGCAGATTTACAGTCTGCCCTCGTTGGCCACTTGAGTATCCTACCTTGAGGGGAAGGGAAAAAATCTCGGGTGGACGTTCCAGTTTCAAGGCTTTTTTGTCGGGGACCGCATGCACCCCGCCGAATTGCGCGATCTGACGGCTCGAATCCTGGCCAATGGGTATGTCGCGCATCTGCTCACGATCGCGGGGTTTGTGCTCGCCGTGTTTCTGATCGCCCGGCTGATGAGCGAGAAAAAGGCGCCGGCCAACACCTTTGCCTGGCTGCTCGTCATCCTCTTCATCCCCTACCTGGGCGTCCCCCTTTTCCTGCTCTTCGGCGGCCGCAAGCTGCGGCGGGTCGCGCAGCGCAAGACCTCCGTCCTGCCGACGCTGCCCCACGCCCTGGCGGGGCCCTCGGTCGGAACGACCGGCCCCATCGCGCATACCGTGGTCGCCGCGGGCGGCACCCCGGCGGTCGGCGGCAATCGCATCCGATTTCTGCCGACGGGCGAGGAGGAGTACGCCCAGCTGGAACGGCATATCCGCGGGGCCAGGCACGCCATCCACATCACCACCTTCATCCTCGGCCGCGACGACACGGGACGGCGGCTCGTCGCGTTGCTGGCCGAACGCGCGCGGCAGGGCGTCAAGGTGCGGCTGCTGCTGGATTCGCTCGGCTGCCTCTTCGTGCGCTCCTCGTTCGTGCGCCCCCTGCGCAAGGCCGGCGGCGAAATCGGCCGGTTCATGCCGATGCTGCCGCTCACTTCGCGCACCTCGGCCAACCTGCGCAATCATCGCAAGATCGCGATCTTCGACCACGCGACCGCCATCGTGGGCGGCCGCAACCTGGCCCGGGAATACATGGGGCCCTCGGCTTTCCGCCGCCGCTGGCGCGACCTGGGGACCCTGATCGAGGGGCCGGCCGCCGCGCTGATCAACGAAATCTTCATTGCGGACTGGTGCTACGCCACCCGCAACCCGCCCGAGGCCCTGCACGCGGAGATTCCTCCGGAGATCGCGGTCGCGCGCGGCACGAGCGAATTGCAGGTCGTGGCCAGCGGGCCGGACGTGCCGGGCGATCCCCTCTACGAAGGCATCGTGGCGATGATCCAGGAGGCCGAGGCCAGCGTGCGGATCGTGACGCCCTATTTCATT
The DNA here is from genome assembly GCA_035656575.1 of Opitutaceae bacterium. Taxonomy (GTDB): domain Bacteria; phylum Verrucomicrobiota; class Verrucomicrobiia; order Opitutales; family Opitutaceae; genus Palsa-1447. The sequence continues at coordinate 15,035 of DASRSH010000238.1, read as the reverse complement.
CCCGACGACGTGCTGCTGCGCTCGCTGATCGTCAAGGCGCGGGCCGGCCGCGACGTCACGCTGGTCATGCCATTGCGCTCCAACCATCCGGTCACCGACTTCGCGCGCCGCCACTATGTGCGCGAGCTGCGCCGGGCCGGCGGCCGGGTCCTGCTCTATCCCCTGGGCATGATGCACGGCAAGGCGATGATCGTCGACGACCGCATCGGCCTGGTGGGCTCGGCCAACTTTGACCTGCGGAGCCTCTTCGTGAACTTCGAGGTCGGCGTCATGCTGCATTCCCCGCACGATGTGGGGGCGCTGCGGCGCTGGTCCGACGAACTGATTGCCCAATGCGTGGCGTGGCCGGAGCGCCCTCCCCGCCGGCGGATCCTGGGCAGCGTGGCCGAGGATCTGAGCCGGCTCCTGGCACCGCTACTGTAGCAGCATGTACTCGACGGCCTCCTGGAGCGCCTCCCAGCTGGCGTCGATGATGTTCTCGTTCACGCCCACCGTGACCCAGATGGAATTGCCGTCGCCGCTTTCGACGAGGACGCGCGTGCGGGCCGAGGCCCCCTGGCTGCTCTCCAGGATCCGCACCTTGTAGTCGCGCAGGACCATCTGCTTGATCTGCGGATAGGTCCCTTCAAGCGCCCGCCGCAGGGCTAGATCCAAGGCGCCCACCGGGCCGTTGGATTCGGCCACGGTGTGCACCGGCTTGCCGTCGACGTTGATCTTCACGGTCGCCTCCGCCCAGAGTTCGCCCTTGTGGCGCTCGATGATGACGCGGTAGCCCTCGACCTCGAAGAGCTTCTTGCGCCGCCCCAGCCATTTGGCGACCAGCAGCTTGAACGAGGCGTTCGCCGCCTCGTACTCGTACCCGCGGAATTCCCGCTCCTTCAATTCCTCGATCAGGCCTTTCATCTCCGGCCGCTTCTCGTCGAGCTCCAGGCCCATTTCGCGGGCCTTGAGCGCCAGGCTGCTTCGGCCGGCCATGTCCGAAACCAGCACGCGCGTGCGATTGCCCACCAGCGCGGGCTCGATGTGCTCGTAGCTGCGGGCGACTTTTTGCGCCGCGTTCGCGTGCAATCCGCCTTTGTGGGCAAAGGCGGATTGTCCGACGAACGGCGCCTTGGGGTCGGGGCGCAGATTCGCGAGCTCGTCGAAGAACAGCGAGAGGTCCCGCAATTCCCCCAGGTGCGCCGCGCAGGCGGCGGTGCGGCCCATCTTCAAGAACAGGTTCGGGAGGATCGACACCAGGTTGGCGTTGCCCACGCGTTCGCCGTAGCCGTTCATCGTGCCCTGCACCAGGATGGCGCCCGCCTCCACCCCGGCGAGCGACACGGCGACGCCCACGCCGCTGTCGTTGTGGCAATGGATGCCGATGCGATCCCGCCCGAAACGGGCGATGGCCGCTTCGGTGATGCGCCGCACATCGGGCACCAATTTGCCGCCGTTGGTCTCGCACAGTGTCAGGTTGCTCGCCCCGCCCCGCGCCGCCGCCTCCAGGGTCCGCAGCGCGTAATCGGGGTCCTCCACGTAGCCGTCGAAGAAGTGCTCGGCGTCATAGACCACCTCTCGGCCCTGCGCGACCAGGTAGCGGATGGAATCCTCGATCATCGCCAGATTCTCCTCCGGCGTGGTGCGCAGGACTTCGCGCACGTGGAGCAGCCAGGTCTTGCCCACCAGGGTCAGCACCGGCATCCCGCTTTCCAGCAGCGTGCGCAGGCCGGGATCCTCGTCCGCCTTCGCGCCCGCGCGCCGCGTCGAGCCGAAGGCCGCCAGCCGGGCGTGTTTGAGCTTGAGGTGGCGCGCCTCCGCGAAAAACGTGATGTCGCGCGGATTCGAGCCCGGAAAGCCGCCCTCGATGTAGTCGATGCCGAACTGGTCCAGCCGCTCGGCGATCAGCAGCTTGTCGGCGACGGAAAAACTGATCCCCTCGCCCTGCGTGCCGTCACGGAGCGTCGTATCGTAGATCTTGAGCGGGGGATTCACTGGCCCGCCGCGGCGGCCGCTTGCACCAGTTCGATGAAGCTGCGCGCCTCCAGGCTCGCCCCGCCGATCAGCCCGCCGTCGATGTCCTTTTGCCGCAGCAGGTCGGGCGCGTTCGCCGGCTTCATGGAGCCGCCGTAAAGGATCCGCACCCGCTGCGCCGCCGCCTCGCCGTAAAGCTTGATCAGCAGCCCCCGGATGAAGGCGTGCACTTCCTGCGCCTGGTCGGTCGTCGCCACCTTGCCGGTGCCGATCGCCCAGATGGGCTCGTAGGCGACGACCAGGCTCGCGGCCTGCTCCTTGCCCGTGCCCTCGAGGGCGGCCTCGAGCTGGGTCTGCACGACCTTGAGCGTGCGGCCGGCCTCGCGCTCGGCCAGGGATTCGCCGACGCAAAGAATCGGCCGGAGCTGGTTTTTCAGGGCGGCGAGCAGCTTCTGGTGGACGAAGGCATCGGTCTCCCCCATCAGCGTTCGCCGTTCGCTGTGCCCGAGGATCACGTGGGTGACGAAGAGCGAGCGGAGCATCGGCGCGGAAATCTCCCCGGTGAAGGCGCCGCTGGCTTCCGGATGCAGGTTCTGGGCGCCCAGCTTCACCTGCGAGCCCTCCAATTCGCGGCTGGCGGACTCCAGGGCCGTGAACGGCGGGCAGATTACCACATCGACCTCGTTCTGCTTGCCCACCGCGGCCGCGATCTCGCGCGCGAGGACCGCGGCGTCGGCCGCGGTCTTGTTCATCTTCCAGTTTCCGGCGATCAGCTTGCGCGGTTGCATCAGGTTTCGAGGAAGGCGACGCCGGGAAGAACCTTGCCTTCAAGGAATTCCAGGCTGGCGCCGCCGCCAGTCGAGCAATGGCTGACCTTGCCGTCGACCTTGAATTTCTTGGCCGCGGTGGCGGTGTCGCCGCCGCCCACCACCGTGATGGCCCCGCGGCCCGTCGCCTCGGCGACGGCCTCGGCCATCGCCCGGGTCGAGCCGGCGAACTTTTCGAATTCGAAGACCCCGGACGGCCCGTTCCAGATGATGGTCCGGGCGCCGAGGATGGTGTCGCGGTACAGGGCGATGGACTTGGGGCCCGCGTCGAGCCCCTGCCACCCGTCGGGAATGCCCGAGGCGTCGTCCGCGGGACGGGTGTTCGCGTCCGGCGCGAACTTGTCCGCGCACACGTAGTCGACCGGGAAGACGAGCTTCACGCCGCGTTCGACGGCCTTGGCCGCCAGTTCGGCGACGATCTTCGCCCCTTCCGGGTCGAAGAGGCTGGCGCCGATCGGCATGTTCTGCAGGACCTTCTTGAATGTGTAGGCCATGCCGCCCCCGATGATGAGGACGTCGGCCTTTTCCAGCAGGTTCTTGATCAGCGGGATCTTGTCGGCGATTTTTGCGCCGCCCAGGATCGCGAGCAGGGGCCGCTGGGGGTGGTCCAGCACGGCCGCGAACGCGTTCAGTTCGGCCTCCATGAGGAAGCCCGCCGCCTTGTCCTTGAGGCCGACTCCCACCATCGAAGAGTGCGCGCGGTGGGCGGTGCCAAAGGCGTCGTTGACGAACACGTCCCCCAGCTTCGAGAGGCTGGCCCGAAAGGCCGCCACCGCGGCGGGGTCCGCCTTGCGGGACGAGCCGTCCTCGAGCTTCACCTTGCCCTCCTCCTCCAGGTGGAAGCGGAGGTTCTCCAGCAGCACGACCGTTCCCGGCGCGAGCCGGGCGCAGGCCGACTCGACCGCCGGCCCGACGCAGTCGTCGAGGAAAGTCACCGGGCGGCCGAGCAGCTTCTGCAGCTCGGCGGCGACCGGCTTCAGCGAGTACTTCTCGTTGCGCACCCCGTCGGGACGGCCGAGGTGGCTCATCAGCACGAGCGCCGCCCCCTGATCGAGCGCGTACTTGATCGTGGGCAGCGCCGCGACGATGCGCTGGTTGTTCGTGATCGCGCCCGTCGTCTTGTCCTGCGGCACGTTGAAATCGACGCGCAGGAGCACGCGACGGCCCGCCAACGGCAGGTCCCGTATGGTCTTGAACCGGGGCATGTGGGGGGTCAGAAGCTGCCCGCCACCTTGCGCAGCAGATCGACGCAGCGGTTGCTGTAGCCCCACTCGTTGTCGTACCACGAGATGAGCTTGAAGAAGCGCTTGTTCAGCTCGATGCCCGAGCCGGCGTCGAAGATGGAGGAATTCTTGTCGTGGATGAAATCGCTCGAGGCGACCTCGTCCGTCGTGAAGGCCAGGATGCCCTTGAGATAGGTTTCGCTGGCGCGCTTCATGGCCGCGCTGATCTCCTGGTAGGAGGTGTCCTTGGTCGTCTTGACCGTCAGGTCGACCACCGAGACGGTCGGGGTCGGGACGCGGAAGGACATGCCCGTGAGCTTGCCCTTGACCTCGGGGCACACCAGGCCGACCGCGCGGGCGGCGCCCGTCGTGGAGGGAATGATGTTGATCGCGGCGGAACGGCCGCCCTTCCAGTCCTTCTTCGACGGGCCGTCGACGGTCTTCTGGGTCGCGGTGTAGGAGTGTACCGTGGTCATCAGGCCTTCCTCGATCCCGAAGCCTTCCTTCAGCAGCACGTAGACCAGGGGCGCGAGGCAGTTGGTCGTGCAGGAGGCGTTGGAGATGATGGCGTGCTTGGCCGGATCGTACTTGCTGTCGTTCACGCCCATGACGACGGTGATGTCCTCGCCCTTGGCCGGAGCGGAAATGATGACCTTCTTAGCACCGGCGGCCAGGTGGCCCTTCGCCTTTTCGGCGTCGGTGAAGAGGCCGGTCGACTCGATCACGATCTGCACGCCCAGGGCGGCCCAGGGCAGCTCGGCCGGAGTCTTGGCGCTCACGACCTTGATCTCGTGGCCGTCGACGATCAGCACGTCGTCCTCGGCCTTCTCGGCCGCGGACTTCTTCGAGGCGACCGTCCCTGCGAATCGGCCCTGGGTCGAATCGTACTTGAGCAGATAGGCCAGATTGTCCGCCGGGACGATATCGCCGACGGCGACGACATCGAAAGCGGAGCCGAGGAGGCCCTGCTCAACCAGAGCGCGGAATACCAGGCGGCCGATGCGGCCGAACCCATTGATGGCAACTTTGACGGGCATGATGTGAGGGTGTTCTGAGTTTGGTTTCAAGTGCCGCGCCGTGGGCGCGGTGAACGATCATTCAACGCCCGGCAACCCCGATTGGCAAGGGGGTTTTAAGCCCCGCGCGGCTACGCTTCGCAGATCCACAGCCCGCAGCCCATGGCCGGGATGAAGAGCTGGCCTTGAACGCGGTGGAGGCCGCCGCGGACGACCCGCAGGTAGAAGCGGTCGTGGTCGGCGATCTTGCGCCAGGGGCCCAACGCGGCGACGGCCGGGCCCACCTCGACCACCGCATCCTGGGTCGTGGGGTTGATGGCGTAAAGCAGGCGCGTCGGCCCCAGCGAGCGGTCGGCGTTGTAGAGGACCGCCAGCGGCGCGGGGTCGGCGGCGCGGAAGAATTGGAAGAAGCCCTCGCCGGGCCGGGAGTAATGGCGCAGCAGGCGCCCGTGCGGGCCGAGGCGGAACTCGATCCAGTCGGCGAAATACGCGTGCGTGCCGAGGTAGCGCTGGAGGCGGCGGTAATCGAGGGCGTTGAGGTCGCCCCGCTGGTAGGTGTTCGCGACGCCGCGCTTGGAGTGCAGGAAATCCTGCCCTTCCGCCAGCATCGGGATGCCGAGCGACATGAACAGGATGGAGGCCATCAGGTGCGTCCGGCGGCGGTCCACCGCGGTGGGCGCCTGGCCGTCGTGCCCCGGATTCTCCGTGATCAGGTCGATCCAGCTCCGGTCGTCGTGCGACTGGGTGTAGTTCACGGTCTGCGCGGGCCATTTCGCGAAGTACCACGGGGAGCCGCGCAGGCAGTACTCCAGCCGGGCGGCCTCGCCGCGGCCCAGCACATAGTCGCGCACGAAATCGCGGAAGCCGTCGTTCCAGGAGGCCCAGCCGGTGTCGCGCAGGGCGCCCGCGATGTGTCCGCGGAGGCTCCAGGGCTCGGCGATCAGGACCAGGTCCGGCTTGACCTTCTTGAGCGCGGCCTCGATCTCCCACAGGACCTCGATCCCGAGGATTTCGGCCAGGTCGAAGCGGAAGCCGTCAACCCCGTAGGCCTCGATCAGGTGCGTGCAGCTGTCGATGATCAGCCGGCGCGCCATCGCGGCGCGGGCCCGCAGGTCGTTGCCGCAGCCGCTCCAATTGGTGAGCTTCCCATCCGCCCCCAGCTCGAAATAATACAGCCGGTCGATCGCCATCAGATGCGCCGGCTCGCCGACGTGGTTGAACACGACATCGAGGAGCACGGCCATGCCGCGGCGGTGGAAGGCGCGGACCAGATCCTGCAGCTCCCGCACGCCCGACGCCTCCTCCGGCGCCAGGGAATAGCTGCTCTCCGGCGCGAAGAAATTGTTGGTCATGTACCCCCAGTGGTACTCCTCCGGCGTCCGGTTATCGAATTCCTGCACCGGCAGCAGCTCCACGCAATTGACGCCCAGCTCATGCAGGTAGAACTCCGGGCTTTCGACCCACTTGCGCAGGCCGGTGAAGCCGCGCCGCTCCTGTTCGGTGGCCGACACCGGGGCGAGCGCGCACAGGTCGCGCACGTGCGCCTCGGCAATCACCAGGTCTTGCCACGGCGGCGTGCGGAAGCCCCGGTCGCCCTGGCCCACCCAGGCCGCATCCAGGACGATGCCCGGGCCGTAGCGGTCGACGCTGGCGCGGGCATAGGGATCGAGGACGGCGAAGTTCGGATCCCAGGGCTGCTCCGGCGAGCCGCCGCCTTGCAGGGTGTACCAGTAGTGGGCGCCATGAACATTGCGGGGGATCACGATCTCCCAAATGCCGGCCTCGCCATCCTTGTCCGTCCGCCGGGCGAGGGCATGGGTCGACACTTCGCTCGGCTTGGCCGGGTCGGGCCGCAGATGCAGCGTCACGCCGCGCACGCGCGGGGCAAACAGCCGGAAGCAGGTCGACTTCCCCTCCACAATCGCCCCCAGCGGCAGGGCGCTCTGCAGCTCGAAAAAGAAAGGCCCGGGGGACAGGGAAACGGCTGTGCCGCCGATCAGCCGCAACTGCCAGGCCTCGGACAGGGCCAGCGGGCGCTTGACCGTGAAGCGCCACAGGTGCCAGCCGGTCCGGTTGGGATCGACGTAGCGGTTCGTGTTGCCGTGCTCGTCCGTGACGACGTTCGGAGCGTCGTTGGCCGGGTGCAGCCAGATGTTTTCGCCGGTGACAAATTTGAACCGCACCGGAGGATTCTTGAAAAAGATGTCCGCCGGGCCGGCCCACAGGAGCACGTTCTCGCCGTCCAGCCGGGTGGGCGTCAGCTCCCACTCGGAGCGGCCGACCGCCTCCTGCCAGCCGTTGAAATCCCCCGCCAGATAGACGCGGTCGCGCGTGGGATCCACCGGGCACCCGTGCTCCAGGGGCAGGATGAAGGCCAGTTCGTCGGGATTGAGGGAGAAAAAGCCGGACGTGCGCCCCGCCACGAAAGCGGGGGCGGGGGCCACCACCTCCAGTTTGGGCCCGCGCGGGAACAAGGAAAGCGCCGGCACCGAGCCCGAGGTCCAGTTGCTTTCAAGCTCGATGACGCCGGAGGTCGGGGAGTCGAGCCAGGCGCGAACGATGCGGGGGGACGAATCAGGCATGCGGAAAGGGGAATGTTTTCAACTTTTGAATTTGTTGGCCACAGGTATTTTGGGCGCGTGCCCGCGGGGGAAAAAATCCTGGTTGCCCTGTCCGGCGGAGTGGACAGCTCCGTCGCGGCCCTGCTGCTGCAGCGGCAGGGCCACGCCGTGGCCGGCGCGTACATGAAGAACTGGATCAACGAGGACGGCCTGATCGGCGAATGCCCCTGGGAAGAGGACATCGACGATGCCCGGCGGGTGGCCGGCCAGCTCGGCATCGAGTTTCAGGTGGTCAATCTGATGCGCGAATACCGCGAGCGGGTGGTCGCCTATCTGCTCGAAGGCTACGCGCGCGGCCTGACCCCGAATCCGGACGTGATGTGCAACCGCGAAATCAAGTTCGGGCTCTTCGCGCGCTGGGCGCGGGACCAGGGTTATCCCACCGTGGCGACCGGCCACTATGCGCGGCGCACGGGCGGAGAGGCGCAGTGGGAACTGCGGGAAGGACGGGACGGCAACAAGGACCAGTCGTATTTCCTGGCGCTGCTGCGCCAGGAGCAGATCGCGGCGGCGCGCTTTCCCGTGGGCGACCTGCGCAAGCCGGAATTGCGGGCGATCGCGCGCGAGGCCGGGCTCGCCACCGCGGAAAAGAAGGACAGCCAGGGGATCTGCTTCATCGGCAAGGTCAAGATGGCGGACTTTCTGCGGGCCTACGTGCCCGAGCGCCCCGGACCCATCGTCCGGGCCGCCGACGGGCGCGAGCTGGGCCGGCACCGCGGCCTGCATCTCTACACGCTCGGCCAGCGCAGGGGGATCGGCGTGCCGTCCAACACCGACCGCGAGAACTATGTCGTGGTGGGCAAGCGCTTCTCCGACCACGCCCTGCTGGTCGCCTTTGACCGGCCCGAGGCGCCGGGCCTGTACCAAAGCGAAATCCGGGTGCACGGGCTGAGCTGGACGGCCGCGCCGATCACCGGGCGGCGCCGCCTCGAGGGCCGGGTGCGCTACCGCGATCCGCGCGTGGCGCTGGAATTCATTCCGGAGGAGCCGGGCGCGGCGACCATCCGCTTTGACGCCCCGCAGCGCGCGCTCGCCAGCGGGCAGATCCTCGCCCTGTACGAGGGCGACCGGGTGGTCGGGGGAGGAATCTTTCTTTGATCGCGCTGGCGATCCGGGGGTGGTGGGAGCGCGAGCGGATGCGTCCGGACCTGTCGCGCGGGGCGCGGTGCATGGTGTCGTTCATGGCGCCGCTGCTCATGTCGGCGTACGGCCATCTGCCGGTGATCAACATGGTCTTCACCGCCGTCGCGGCGCAAAGCCTGGCGAACGTCGACGTGCGCGGCCCGTATGCGCTGCGGCTGGCGCTGCTGCTGGCCAAGACCGCGATCATCGCGGCCGCGGCCGCGCTGGGCGCGCTCGCGGGGCAGCCGCTGGGGCTGGCCCTGGCGGCGACCGCGATCGTCGCCATCGGCGCCGGGTACTGGCGGCATCTCAGCACCGAATATGGGCCGTCGCTCGCGGTCGCCTCCGGCCTGGTGTTTTACATCGCCCTCGCCTACCACAGCGGTCTCAAGCCGGCCGAGAATCACTTCATCGCCGCCTTCGCCGGCGGCTGCTGGGGCACGCTCCTGCAGATCGTCTTCTGGCCCATTCGTCCGCAGCACCCGCTGCGCGTCGCCGTATCCGACGCCTGGCTCGCCACAGGCGATCTCCTCGCCGCGATCGCGCGGCCGACCGCCCCTGCGGCGCCCGCGGGAACGCCCGCCCCGAGCCCCCCTGCCCCGCTCTTGGAATCCTGGATGGGCGCGGCCGCCAGCGCGATGGCCGCGCCGCAGACGGCCGCGTTGTCCGCCGTCGGGACGGCCGAGGCGGCCCTGCGGCAATGCCTCGACCGGTGCTACACGGCCCTCGACGGCGCGGCGCCGGCGGGAAAATCGCCGGTCGTCGACCGTCTGCGCGAGCTGAACCGTTGGAATGCGCGGTTCGGACTTCGGCTTTCGGCCTACTATTCGGCCCGGGGCGGCGCCGCCCCGCTGCCGGCGGACTGGGCGGAGTACGAGGCGCCGTTTCTCAGCGTCCTGCAGAACCTCGCCCGCTCGGTCGCCGTCGCGGTGGTCTCCCACAGCCCCGCCCACCTGGCGACCGTCAACGTGCGCCTGCGCCGCGCCACCCACCTCGCGCGGGTGCTCCGGGAGCGGGCCGAGGCTCTCCCGGGCGGAAAGCCCCTCGCCGAAGCGATCGGCGAAATCGAACGCCATCTGCCGGACGTGGCGGAAAGCGTCGCCGCGACCAGCGACCGGGCGGGGGAGCGCGCCGCGTTCTCGCTGGAGCTCACCGATGTGCCGGGCACCGCCCTGCGCTCCCTGGCCCTCGCCCTCAATCTGCACGGGCCCTGGGACCGGGGCCTGCCCCGCTTCATGGCCCGGATCGGTGTCCTGACCATGTGCGGGGTCGCCGCCATGAAACTCACCCGGCTGCCGCATGGCTATTGGCTGCCGTTCACGATGATTCTCGTCCTGCAGCCCGACTACGGCTCGACCCGGCAGAAGGCCGCGCAGCGCCTGCTCGGCACCCTGGCGGGCAGCGCCGCGGCCAGCATCCTGCTGGCGCTGCATCCGCCGTGGCCGGCGCTCATGGCTGCGGTCGCCTGCTGCTGCTTTGTCTTCGGCTATTATCTCAAACGGAACTACGCGCTGTCCGTAATCTTCATCACCGTCTTCGTGGTGGCGCTCACGGATTCGTTCGCTCCCCAGACCCTCCGGCTCGCCGAAGAGCGGCTGGGCTGCACCTTGGCCGGCGGTTTGCTCGCCCTGGCCGCGGCCGTCCTCTTCTGGCCGGTGTGGGAGCGGGACCGCGTCCGGCCGATCCTTGCGCGCGGGCTGCGCGCGAACGCGGAGCTGTTCCGGCTGAGCTTTTCCGCCCCGGCCCACATCGAGGATCCCGCCATCGTGCGCGCCCGCCGTCGGGCGGAAACAGCCAATGCCGAGGTCTTCGCCTCGCTCCAGCGCATGGCGGGCGATCCGCGGAACCGTCAGGACCGCCTGGAAACCCTGGCCGCGGTGGCCAACGGCAACCGGCGGCTGACCCGCGCCGCCGCGCTGGCCCTGATGCAGCAGCCCCCGCCCGCGTCGCCGGAGTTCGTCGCCGCCGCGAACGCGGCGCTGGAAGCCCTGGCCCGGGGATTCGCCGACGGCCATTTCCCGGCCGGCTTGGCGGGTCTGCGGCGCGACGTGGCCCGTGCGGCTCCTCCCCCGCTGGGCCGGGCCGCCGCGGAGATTTCCGCCCTCGTGCTCGAGGCCGGTGACTTCGAATTTGCTAGCGTCCCGGTGGCGGGCGGTTGAGGGTTCATGCCCCATGATGCGCAATGTCTTGCTGGGCCTGACCCTGGGCTGCCTGGCCCTAGCCCCCTGCCGCGCCGAGCCGGCGCCGTACCGCAACTTTCACACGGCCATTTATATTCCCGTGCGGGTGGTCAATGAGTTCGCCCAGCCCGGCGAGCTCGAACGCCAGTGGCAGCGCATTTCGAGCCAGCTGCACGTGGATCACGTCTACGTCGAAAGCTACCGCGACCGCGTGATCGCGGACGGCGCCCTGCTCGACCGCGTCAAGGCGTTCTTCCTCGCCCATGGGGTCCAGGTTTCCGGCGGGATGGCGCTGTCGGACACGGAGGGCGGCCAGTTCCGGTCCTTCTGCTACACCGACCCCAAGGACCGCGCCTACGTCGCCCGTGTGAGCGCCTTCACCGCGCGCCATTTCGACGACATCATCCTCGACGACTTTTTTTTCGTGAACACCAAGTTCCCCTCTGACCTCGCCGCCAAGGGGAACCGCAGCTGGACCGACTTCCGCCTCGCCCTGATGGACGATGTGGCGGCCAACGTCGTGCTGGGACCGGCCCGGGCGGCCAATCCGCGCGTTCGCATCGTCATCAAGTTCCCGAATTGGTACGAGCACTTCCAGGGCAATGGCTTCGATCTGGCGCGCGAGCCCCAGCTTTTTTCGGGCATCTATACCGGCACCGAGACGCGCGAGGCCGCCATCACCGACCAGAACCTCCAGGCCTACGAGAGCTATGAGATCATCCGGTTTTTTGACGCGATCGCGCCCGGGCGCAATGGCGGCGGCTGGGTCGACACCTACGACATCACCTATATCGACCGCTACGCGGAGCAGCTGTGGGACACGCTGCTCGCCAAGGCCCCGGAAATCACCTTGTTCGAATGGTCGGCGATGCTCCGCCCGATCGAGCCCGGCCGCCGCCCCTGGGCGGATCTGCCGACCCGATTCGCGCTCAAGGAGATCGACCTGTCGCGGGCGACGATGGCGCGGGCCGCCGCCGTCGCCCTGGACGAGGTGGACTCGTCGCTGGGCAATCTCGGCCGTCCCATCGGTGTCGCCTGTTACAAGCCGCTCAATTCCGTCGGCGAGGACTTTCTGCCGAATTTTCTCGGCATGGTCGGAATCCCGATCGAGCTCCAGCCGCGCTTCCCGGTCGACGCTCCCGTGGTGCTGCTGACCGCGTCCGCCGCGGCCGACCCGGCGATTGTCAGCCGGATCAAGGGACAGCTCATGGCGGGCAAGGACGTGGTCATCACCTCGGGACTGCTGCACGCCCTGCAAAATCGCGGCATCGAGGACATCGCCGAAATCCGTGATACGGGCAAACCCATCGTAATGGACCGCTTTTTCGGCGCCTATGGGCCGGGAGCCGGCGCCGACCTGGGCCGGATCGAGGGCGACCGGGCGGCCCTGCTCCCGCAGCTGCGCTTCATCACCAACGATGCGTGGCCGATCGTGCGCACCGTGGCCGGCGACGATGGCTTCCCCCTGCTGCTGATGGACCGCTACGGCCGCGGTTCGCTCTTCGTCCTGTCGGTGCCGGACAACTTCAGCGACCTGTACCGGCTCCCGCCCGGGGTGCTCGACATGCTCCGCCGCTTCATCGCCGGCCGCCTGCCGGTGCAGCTGGAGGGTCCGTCCAAGCTCGCCCTTTTCACCTACGACAACCGCACGTTCGTGGTCGAATCCTACGCGGCGGCCGCCACCGAGGCCGGCGTATCGGCCGGCGGCGACGGACTGCGGCTGCGCGACCTGGATACGGGCGAAGAGCTCGCCGCCGTTCCGGCGCCCGCGGCCACGAGCCGCCACGGAGCGCCGCCTGAGCATCGCTCGCACTTCCGGTTTTCCGTTCCGCCGCACAGCTACCGCGTCTTCCGGCTGGAAGGCGAGTGAGGCCCCGGCCGCCCGACCTTTCCCCTCCTCATGCAACCACTCCGTTTTCCCAAGCAGTTCACCTGGGGTGTCGCCGCGGCGGCGCCGCAGATCGAAGGCGCCGCGTTCACCGACGGCAAAGGCCCCTCGGTCTGGGACACGTTCTGCCGCGTGCCGGGCGCCGTGAAGAATGGCGACACCCTCGATGTCGCCTGCGACCACTACCGGCTTTACGACCGCGACTTCAAGATGCTGCGCTCGCTGGGCATCCGGAACTACCGCCTGTCCCTGGCGTGGCCCCGCATCCTGCCCCAGGGCCGCGGCGCCGTGAACCCGGCGGGCATCGACTTCTACCACCGGCTCTTCGACTCGATGGAGAAGCACGGCATCACCCCGTGGGTCACGATGTTCCACTGGGACCTGCCGCAGGCCTTGGAGGATGAGGGCGGCTGGCGCGTGCGCAGCGTGGTCGACGCCTTCGCGCAGTACGCGGACACGATCGTGCGGGCCTACCGCGACCGCGTGAAGCGCTGGTTCACCCTGAACGAGATCCTCTGCTTCACCGAATTGGGGTACGGCAATGGCCAGAAGGCGCCGGGCAAGCGCGAGGGCGCGGGCGTCGTCAACCAAACCTACCATCACGCGCTGCTCTGCCATGGCCAGGGGGTGCGCGCGGTGCGCGAGCATGGCGGCCGGGGCGCCCGCGTGGGGCTGGTGGACAACCCCACGGTGCCCGTGCCGCTGAGCCTGGCGCCCGCGGATATTGCCGCGGCCAGGATGGCGTTCGTCGAGGTCAACTGCCGGGTCCTGGACGCGATGTTTCGCGGCCGTTATGCGTCCAGCTATCTGCGCGCCGCCGGCCGGGACGCTCCCCGGACCGAGAAGGGCGATTTCAAGCTGATCTCCGCGCCGACCGACTACATCGGACTCAACATCTACACCGGCCACTTCGTTCGCGCCGGCCGCGGCGGGCGGCCGGAACGGCTGGCTTTCCCTCCGAGCTTCCCGCGCACGGACTGTCAGTGGTTATATCTGCTGCCCCAGACGCTTTATTGGGGGCCGCGCTTCGTCACCGAGCTGTATCGGCCCAAGACGATCCATATCACCGAGCAGGGCGCGGGCTATGACGAGCCCGCCGTCCCGGGTGAATTCCCGGATCTGCACCGCCGCGAATGCGTGCGCAACTACCTGACCCAGCTGCGGGCGGCAATGGCCGACGGCGCTCCGGTCGAGGGCTATTTCCTGTGGTCCATGATGGACAATTACGAATGGGAGGACGGCTACGACCGCCGCTTTGGGATCGTGACCAACGACTTCAAGACCCAGAAGCGCAGGCCCAAGCTCAGCGCCCGCTGGTACAGCGAGGTCATCCGCCGCAACGCCCTCGTCTAACCGGAAGGGGTCACGTACCAAATCCCAACAAGTCTGCGACTTGTTGGGATTTGGTACGTGACCCCTTCCGGGATCTTTTAGAACAGGGTGTAGATGAAAGGCGCGATGCCGGTTCCTCCGAGCACGATCAGCAGGCCCATCAGGGCCAGGACGACCGCGATGGGGATCAGCCACCATTTCTTGTTCTGCAGCAGAAAGTGGAGGAACTCCGCCACGGCGCCGCGCGGGCGCTCTTCCGCTGCGCGCTGAAAATCGGTCTGGGGCGGCTCGGCCATCGGTCAGGATTGGCGATAATACGCCGCGGCGCGCGGAGCCGGCGGACGGCGCTGCCAGTAACTCGCAGCGCGCGGATCAAATTGCCGCTGCAGCGGATCGTGTCCGAACCGGCGCAGCAGCCATCCGGCGGGAGTGAAGACCAGATAGTAGACGCCGGCGAGCGCCAGGTGGGAAACCACCCAACCCAGGGGATACGCGGCATGGCAGGCGCCGACATAGAGCCGCCGCAGTCCCTCCCAGCCGAAAGCCAGGGCCAGCACCGGCACCACCGCCGCGATCCTCAAAACCGCCGCCAGCGTCTCGCGCTGGTGAGCGAGCGCGCGTCCGCGCAGGAGCACGGCCAGGCCCATCCAGACCGCGGCGAACAGCATCAGCTGAACGCGGGAGGGGCGGCGATTGACGCGGAGCAAAGGCATGGCGGGAGTCAGGTCAGTTTCGGGGGCGGAGGGGCGCGATTCAATCGTTTCCGTAGCGGCCCAAATACGCCTCGAAGTCCGCGGACGGGGCGGCGGGCTGCTCCGCCTTGAGCACGAGGCAATCCTCGACGACGAGGGCATCGATCCGGGTGGCCATGAA
>DASRSH010000237.1:0-10053 GCA_035656575.1 Opitutaceae bacterium | reverse complement strand
CGGCCCCGGCGGGGAGGGGAGGTCCGGGACTCAGCTGGAGGCGGATACCTTGCTCACCTTCGGCATCCGCCCCTCTTTCCCGGCAACCGGATTCGGATATCTCGAGCTCGGCCCGGAACGGGCTTTCGGTTCGGTCGCCGTGCGCCGGGTGGACCGGTTTGTCGAGAAACCCGACGGCGCAACGGCGAAGAGCTATGTGGAAAGCGGCCGTTTTGTGTGGAACGCCGGCATGTTCGTGTGGCGGGCGGACGGGTTTCTGGCGGAGGCCGAGCGGAGCGCTCCGGAACTGGCGCGGTTCATCCGCGAGTTTCCGCACCGGGATCGCACCTTGTACATCCGGGAACGCTTTCCGGCGCTCCCCCGGATCTCGGTGGATTACGCGATCATGGAAAAGGCCCGCTCGGTGGCCACGATCCTCGCCGAATTCGACTGGGACGACGTGGGGGCGTGGTCGGCGCTGCCGAACCATCTGCCGGCGGACGAGGCGGGCAACACGCTCCGGGGGCCGGTGGCGGCCGTGGACGCCGCCGGGAATATCGCCGTGAGCAATGGCCGGCTGATCGCGCTTTGCGGGGTTCAGGACCTGGTGGTGGTGGAAACGCCCGACGCGATCCTGGTTTGCCACCGCGACCGCGTGCAGGACATCAAGCGCCTCCAGCCTCTGCTGCCCAAGGAGCTGCAATGACCCGGGTGATGGGGATTCTGAACGTCACCCCCGACTCGTTTTTCGACGGCGGGTGGTGGTCCACGAGGGCGTCCGCCGAATGGCAGGCCCGCCGGATGGTCGATGAGGGAGCGGACGTCATCGACGTCGGCGGCCAGTCCACCCGGCCTGGCTACACCGAGATTTCCGCCGAAGAGGAGATCGCCCGGATCGTGCCCGTGATCACGGCGGTGGCTGCGGCCTGCCCGTTGCCGCTGTCGGTCGACACGTACAAGCCTGCGGTCGCGCGGGCCGCGCTGGCGGCGGGCGCCCGGTGGCTGAATGACATTCACGGGTTTCAGGGCGATCCCGCCATGCCGGACATCGCCGCCGAGAAAGGGTGCACCGCGGTCCTCATGCACCATGACCGCGGGTTCATCGCCGCCCCCGGCGACACGATCGGCAAGATCCAGCGCTTCTTCGAGCGGTCGCTCGAGCGCGCCGGCGCGGCCGGCGTGCCCCGGGAGCGGCTGATCCTCGATCCGGGGATCGGCTTTCACAAGACGCCGGCCCAGAACCTGGAAATCCTGCGCCGCCTGCCGGAATTGCGGGCCTTCGGGCTGCCGCTGCTCGTCGGGGTCTCGCGCAAGTCCGTCATTGGCCACGTGCTCGGCGAGGACACGCCGGGGCGGCTGGAGGGCACGCTCGCCTGCACCGCGCTCGCGGTGCAGCAGGGCGTCGACTACGTGCGGGTGCACGACGTGCAGGCGAACGTCCGCGTCGTGCGCATGACCCAGGCGATCCTGACCCCGGCATGAGCGCGCGCATCACGCTCAAGAACATGGCCTTTTACGGCTATCACGGCTGCTTCGCCGGCGAGGCGGCGCAGGGGCAGCGCTTCTTCGTCGACGTCGTCCTGCACGCGGACATCGGCGCCGCGGCGGCCAGCGACGCGCTGCACGACACCGTGGACTATGCCGCGGTCCACCGGGTCTGCCGCGAGCTGGTCGAAGGCGAACGGGTCAAGCTGCTGGAGACGCTGTGCGCGCGGCTCGTTCGCGCCCTGCTCGAGCAGTTTCCGGCCGTGGAGCGCGCGGAGGTGGCGGTGCGCAAGCCGGCGGCTCCGATTCCGGGCGTGCTGGATTATGTCGAGGTGCAGGCCAGCGCCGACCGTGCCGGACGCTTTCATCGCGCTGGGCAGTAATCTCGGCGACCGCCGCGAGCACCTGCGCTTTGCCGCCCGCCGGCTGCGCGAGGAGGGCTGCGACATCGCCGCGGGCTCGGCGCTGTACGCCACGGCGCCGGTGGGGATTCCCGGCGGCGGCGAGTTTCTCAATGCCGTGATCGCCGTGCGCACCGCTCTCGGGCCGCGGCGGCTGCTGGAGTTGTGCCTGCGGATTGAGGCGGAGGCGGGAAGAAAGCGGGAGGGAAAGCCGCCGCCCGATTTCGCCGCGGCCGCGCCGGCCTGGACGTCGCGGACGCTCGACCTCGATTTGCTGGGCTATGGAGACCTGGCCGTCGACGAGCCCGGGCTGGTCCTGCCGCATCCGCGCCTCACGGGCCGGCCCTTCGTCCTGGCGCCCCTGAGGGAGGTGGCGCCGGATTGGAAGGTGGGCGGCCGTTCAGTCTCATGTTGGTATGACGACGTGGCGAAATCGGGCGCAAATCGCCTCGACGGCACGGAAAACTGGTTTTGGCATTAGCCCATGTCGCTCTATATCGGGATCGATTCCGGCACCCAGAGCACCAAGGCCGTCCTGCTCGATTTGGAAGCCGGCGCCGTGGTCGCCCAAGCCCGCGCGCCGCACGCGCTGATTGAAGGCCTGCCTCCCGGCGCGGCGGAGCAGCACCCGGCTGACTGGACCGCGGCGATGGATCAGGTGATTCGCGAGGTCCTGGCGTCGGCGGACCGAGCGCGGGTCCGCGGGATCGGCATTTCCGGCCAGCAGCACGGCTTCGTCCCCTTGGACGAGGGCGGGGCGGTCATCCGTCCCGCCAAATTGTGGTGCGACACTAGCACGACCGAAGAATGCGCGCTGCTGACCCGCAAGCTGGGCGGGGAGCGCGCGGTCATCCGCCGGATCGGGCTGCCCTTTCTGCCGGGCTACACCGCCCCGAAAATCCTGTGGCTCAAGCGCCACGAGCCGAAAAATTTCCGGCGCCTGCGCCATGTGCTGCTGCCGCACGACTATCTCAATTTTCACCTCACCGGGCACTACCGGATGGAGTACGGCGACGCGTCCGGCACCGCGCTGCTCGATGTGCGGAAGCGGACCTGGAGCTCCGCCGCCGTCAATGCCATCGACGCCCGCCTCGGCGACGCGCTGCCGCCGCTCTTCGCCTCCGACCTGCCCCACGGGCGGCTCCGGCCCGATCGCGCCCGCGAGTACGGGCTGGACGAGACGGTTCTGGTCAGCGCGGGCGGCGGCGACAACATGATGGGCGCGATCGGCACGGGCAATGTGCGCCCCGGAGTCGTGACCGCCAGCCTGGGCACGAGCGGGACCATCTTCGCCCATTCGAACCGTCCGGTGGTGGATCCCTCGGGCGAAATCGCCGCCTTCTGCGGGTCCACGGGCGGCTGGATGCCGCTGCTGTGCACGATGAATGTGACGACGATCACGGAGAGCTTTCGCGGGCTCTTTGGCTACGATCACGCCGCCCTCGACCGGGCGGTCGCGGGAGTGCCGCCGGGCGCCGAAGGCCTGCTGCTGCTGCCCTTCTTCGCCGGCGAGCGCACGCCGAACCTGCCCTTCGGCTCAGGAGTCGCTTTTGGGCTCACTTCGGCGAACACGACCCCGGCCCATTGGGCGCGGGCCGCGATGGAGGGGGTGACCTTCGGATTGAATTTCGGCCTGGAGCGGCTGCGCCGCCTGGGGCTGCGGCCCACGGAGATCCGGGTGACCGGAGGCGGGGCCCGCTCGGCGGTCTGGCGCCAGCTCATGGCCGACATGTTCGGCGTGCCCGTGGTGGGCATGCGGGACGAGGAAGGCGCGGCGCTCGGGGCCGCGATTCAGGCGGTGTGGTGCGAGGAGCGCGCCCATCGCGATCGCCGCGCGCCCATCACCCGCTTCACCGAGCGGCTGGTGGCGCTCAACGAGGAGACCCGCTGCCGGCCCGTCCGCGCCGCGAACCGGCATTACCGGAACTGGCAGCGCTTCCAGGAGCAGCTGGTGGCGGCGGCCAAGCCGCTGTTTCCGGTGCACCGGGCGCTGCTGACCCGGTAAGGCCCTATTTCAGGAAGTGAATCCGGCTTGCGATCGCCGTCAGGCGGTCGCGCAGGAGGATGTTCTCCTCCTCGTCCGTCAGCGTGTAATGATCGCGCTGGGTGACCCGCTCCGCCAACTCGGTGCTGATCACGTAAATGTAGCCGTCGTGAACGAACAGCATGTTGCCCCGCTTGGCGACGATGGGCTTGGCGTAGGGGTCGATCTGGAACTGCGGATTTGCGAACATCGAGCCGCCCGGCAGCGTGATGAAGGTGAAGAGCGCGCCGCCGTAAAGCCGCGGCTGGAAGCGCGCGTTGGTGTCGTACGCCGCTCCGGGAAACGCGGCAAAGTCGCGCCAGACGTAATCGTAGAAGAACTCCTCCAGGGCTTCCTTGGGTCCCTGGACCTCGTACTGCCACTTTTGGGGCGCATCCTGGGTGTGGCACCACACCGTGATATAAGTGGAGTAGGGATCCCGGAAGGATACCACGTTGGGCGTATCGATGATTTGGCCGTCCAGCCCGTCGACCAATGGGATCGTGATCCGGTACGAGCCCGAAGGGGCATAATACTGATCGCCTTCGATGCGGCCCAGCAGGCCGTGATCGCGGCCGGCCGGCGCGGCGGGATCGGCCTCTTGCGCAACGGCGACCGAAGTGACGACGAGCGCCAGTGCCAAAAAACGACGCAACATGGGAAACGAAAGGAAGAGCAAAGCGCGGGAAAGCACGGGATTCAAGCCGTCGATGACGTGGCCGCAGCCGCGCTTACCCAGCTCGCGACGGGGATATCTTCCGGACGGCTGCGCGATGAGATGCCGAGCGCCGAGAGTTGTTCCAGCCAGACCGGTCCGCCGGGGAAATCCCGCAGGATGGCCCCGATTTGCTTGCGGCGCTGCTGAAAGCAGCTCCGGATGACCGTCTTGGCCGCGGGCGAAAGCCGGCGGGGGGCCGGCAGCCGGCGCAGGGGCAGCAGCCAGGAGTCCACGTCGGGCCGCGGATGGAAGCAGGCGGCGGCGACGGGGTGTCCGCGCTCGACGCCGTAGGCGGCCTGGAGGGCGATGGATATGGCGCCGAAAGCCTTCGTTCCGGAGTCCGCCACGTAGCGCTGCGCGGCCTCCTTCTGCAGCATGAGCACCATTCGCTCCGGCAGCGGACCGGAGAGGACGGCGTCCAGCCAGGGGGTGGCAATCGCGTAGGGAAGATTGGCGACAATCTTGAATTCCCGGCCGGCCGGAGCGGGATAGCCGGCCAGGGGGTGATCGACGGCATCGCCCAGGAGCAGATGAAAGCGCTCCGGCGGTCCCGGCGGTTCGGCTGCAAGGTGGGCGTGCAGGACCGAATCGCGCTCGACGGCCCAGAGTTCGGCGCCCGCCGCCAGGAGCGCTCCGCTCAGGGTGCCCAGCCCGGGGCCGATCTCGACGATCGCGTCGCCGGCAGTGACAGCGGCCAGTTCGAGGGACTTGCGGACGATGTTGCCGTCGACGAGGAAGTTCTGGCCCAGCGCCCGCCGCGGAAAATGCCCCAGCCGCTCAAGCAGAGCGCGGGTCGCGGAGGGCGAGAGCGGCATGGCGGAATTCCCGGATGAGCCCGGCGGGGTCCGGCGCCTTCATGAGCGCCTCGCCGACCAGCAGGGCCCGGGCTCCGGCCCGGACGGCGCGGGCGGCGTCCGCGCCCCCGAAAATGCCGCTTTCGCTGACCGCGGTGCGGTCCGCGGGAATCTTCGGCACCAGCCGTTCGGTCAGCGCAAGGTCGGTGCGGAACACCGCCAAATCGCGGTTGTTGACGCCGATCAGCGCCGCGTCGTGCCGCAGCGCCCGCTCCAGCTCCCCTTCGGAGTGGATCTCGAAGAGGGCGTCGAGCCCCGCGGCGCGGGCCGCGCCGTGAAGGACGCGGATCTCCTCGTCGGACAGGGCGCGGACGATGATCAGGATGGCGGAGGCGCCGGCTTCGCGGGCCTGCCGCACCTGGGCGGGATGGAGGAAAAAGTCTTTGCGCAGGCAGGGGATGACCGCAGAGGCGGAGTTCCCGCCGCCGCTGCGCCCGGCAAGGGGCGGGGACGCCGCTTCCACCTTCAGCATGGCCGTCACCTCCGTGAGATCCGCCAAGGTCCCCCCGAAATACTGCTGGTCGGTCAGCACGGACAAGGCGTCGGCCCCGGCATCCCGGTAGCGGCGGGCCTGGTCCACGGCGGATGCTCCCGGCGCGATGGAGCCGGCGGACGGGGACTTGCGCTTGATCTCGGCGATGATCGCCGGGGCGCCGTCGGCGCGCCGGAGGGCGGCGGAAAGGGACGGCGGACGGGGGAGGCTGGCGTCGATTCGGGCCAGATCGCCCTCGGTCGCCGAAAGCGACGCGACCAGCCCCGCGATTTCGCGGCGCTTCCAGGCCATGATTTCGTCCAGCTTGTCAGCCATGAGGTGAGGGAAAGAACTAAAGGGGCTTCACATGCAAGGGCGAGCGCAGTTTGCTCGGACCATGAGTGCGATCGACGACTTGCGCGCCACGATGGCCCGCCTGCGGGAAGAGGGCGGGTGCCCGTGGGACCGGGAGCAGACCCACCAGACGCTGGCGCGCTGCCTGATTGACGAGTGCAGCGAACTGCTTGAGACCATCGACCGGCTCGACCTGCCGCATATGCGCGAGGAGTTGGGCGACGTGCTCATCCAGGTGGTCTTCCACGCGCGCATCGCCGAGGAGTGCGGGCATTTCACGTTCGAGGACGTCGCGGCCGACATCAACCGCAAGCTGATCCGCCGCCACCCGCATGTTTTCGGGACCGGCAAGGCGGACACTTCGGAGGAGGTTCTGGTGGAGTGGGAGAAGATCAAGGCCGGCGAGCGCGCCGCCCGCGGCGAATCCGGGCCGCCGCCCGTGTTCAAGCACCTGCCCCCGCGGCTGCCGGCCCTCATGTTCGCGGAGGCGATTTGGAAGCAGATCCGAAAGAATCACCTGCCGGCGGATGGCGCGGTGGACACGGCGTCGGTCGAACGCGCGGCGTCGCAGGGCGGCGGGCTGACCGATGCGGAGCTGGGCCGGCAGCTGTTCGTGCTCGCGGCCGCCGCGCGCGAACGGGGGCTCGATCCGGAGGGGGCCCTGCGCCGATACGCGGACGGGGTGCAACTTGCGGTGGAGGGCCGAGTGGCGGGAGGAGCGGCGTCCCGCCGCTCGCCCGGGCCGTAGGCCGCTCGGCATGAAGCCGGCTCGGGGTTCAAAAGCGAAAGCGCCCTCGGCCTCGCGCGCAGCCGTCCGCCATGGCGGCGGAGCGCGCGGCCCATCCGCCTCCCCGCACGGAGCCGATGGCGAGTCCCGGAGGGCGGCGGGGTCGTGGCGGCAAAAATGGTGGTCTCCCTTTGAAGCGCATTTGCGCCACGAGCGGCGCGCGTCGGACTACACCGTGCGGAATTACGGCCAGGCCGTGCGCGAACTGGCGGCCTGGCTGGCAACGGGCGCGCTGGAGCGGACGACGGGGCGGCAGGCCCGGGATTTCGTCATCGAGGCCCAGCGGCGGGTCGACCGGCGGACAGTCCACAACTGGGTGTCGGGCATTCGCACGTTCTGGAACTATTGGGAGAAGCGCGGGAAGCTGCCGGCCAACCCCTTTCGCGGAATTCCGCTGCCGAAGCTGGAGAAGCGCCTGCCGCAGTTCCTGACCGAGGAGCAGATGACGGCGCTTTTGGACGCGCCGGCGCGGCTCGAGGAAAACGATCCGTTCGGCGCCGCGCGCGACCGCCTGGCGATGGAGGTCATCTACGGCGGCGGCCTGCGCGTCAGCGAGGCGGCGGCGCTCACCTGCGGGGCGGTGGACCTTTCGGACGGCGTGGCGCGGGTCAAGGGCAAGGGCGGGAAGGAGCGCCTGTGCCCGCTGGGGGCGATGGCGCTGCAGAGCTTGGCCGCCTTTCGCCGCCAGTTCGATCCTCCTGTCGGTCCCGCCGATGCCGTGCTGCCCGCAACCGTGCGCGGCGGACGGATCGCTCCCCGATCGATTCAGCGCCGGCTCAAGCGCTATCTCGCGCTGGCGGGCCTGCCGACCGACATCACTCCCCACAAGCTGCGCCACGCCTACGCCACGCACTTGCTGAACGCCGGCGCCGACCTGCGGCTGGTGCAGGAACTGCTCGGCCACGCCCAGCTCGCCACCACCCAGGTCTATACCCACGTCAGCGTGGCGCGGCTCAAGGAAGTCTACGCCAAAGCCCACCCCCGGGCTGAATGAAGGGGTCACGTACCAATTCCCAACAAACCGGTCCCGGGCGAAATTGGCCGTTGGACGCAAATCCGGTTTGTTGGGAATTGGTACGTGACCCCTTCGCGTTTGGGCTTGAAACGCGGGCGGGGCTGAATTTCGTCGGCGCGTGCGCGTTATCGTGGTTGACGATCATCTGGCAGTGGCGGAGATGCTGCGCGATGTGGTGGAGGCGCTGCCGGGTTTTGTCTTTGCCGGAGCGGCGCGCTCGGGCGCGGAGGCGGTCGCGCTGTGCCGGCGGGCGCAGCCCGACATCGTCCTGCTCGATCTGGGGCTCGGCCGCGAGTCGGGGCTCGCCGTGCTGCCCCGGTTCGCGCCCGCCCGGGTGATCGTGTTCTCCGGCCGCGAAGGCGCGGCTCCGGTGCGGCGCGCGCTGGCCGCGGGGGCGCACGGCTTCGTCGATAAGCAGGCGACGCTGGACGAACTGCACGCGGCCCTGCGCGCGGTCGGTTCCGGAGCGACCCATTTCAGCCCCGCGGCGCAGGCGCGATTGGGCGGCCCGCGGCCGCGGACGGTCAAGCTGAGCGGGCGCGACCGCGCCGTGCTGGCGGGGCTGGCGGAGGGGCTTTCCTCCAAGGAAATCGCCGCGCGGCTGGGATTGACCGCGCATACGGTCAACAATGTGCGCCAGCGGCTGATGCGGCGCGCGAATTTGCGGGGCACCGCGCAGCTCGCCCGCTATGCCGTCTCGCTCGGATTGGTCTCCGAGGACGTGGACGGAGCCGCCGAGCCGCTCTGACCTACCGGCGGGTGGCCGCGGCCGCCCCGTCGACCACCTGGCGGATCGCGCGGGTGTGCTCCGGGGTGCTGCCGCAGCAGGAGCCGATGATGGCGACGCCCGCCTCGAGCACCAGGGGCACGTCCCGGGCCATGTCCTCGGGCGTCTGCTTGTAGACGGCCTTGAGGTTTTCGAGCACGGGCAGGCCGGCGTTTGGCTGCACCATGACCGGCAGGGCGCAATGGCCGCGGTAGAGGCGCGCGACCATCGCCGCGCCCGCCATGTCCATTCCGGTGCCGCAGTTGAGGGCCGCGAAGTGGGCCCCGCTTTCCTCGACGAATTCCGCGGCCTGCTCGGGCGAGACGCCCATCATGGTCTTGTAAAACGTCCGGTCCATCGACAGGTCGTAGGCCAGGGAGGCGATGATCGAGGGGGCGCCGGCCTGCTTGGCGGCGTCGATGGCCAGCCCCAGTTCCTCCAGGCCGGTCTGCGTCTCGATGATGATCGCGTCCACCCCGCCGGACACGAGCGCCGCCGCCTGCTCCTCGAGCGCGGCCTGGGCCGCGGCGAACGTCAGTTCGCCATACGGCTCCAGCAGGGCCCCGAGCGGACCGATGTCGCCCAGGACATACCCCGGGCGTCCGCCGAAGGCCTCGCGCGCGATCCGCGCGCCCGCCTGGTTGATCTCGCTCACGCTGGCCTCGCATTCGTGGCGGCGAAGCATGAGCCGGCTGCCCCCGAACGTATTCGTGATCAGGCAATCGGCTCCCGCTTCGGCGTAGCGGCGCTGGATGGCAAGCACCCGCTCCGGGTGAGTGAGATTCCAGATCTCGCCGCAGCCGCCTTGTTCGAGGCCGGCGAGCATCAGCTGGGTTCCCATCGCGCCGTCGCCCACTAGGCAACGCTCCCCCGCCACCTCGTGAAGCTTCGGACGGCTCATGGGCGTTCCGGTCTCAGGGGGCGGGCGGAATCGGCAGATACCTGACCGCGGCGTTGCCGGCGGCGTCGTAGAGGGTGACCTCCACCGAGGTGGCGCCGGCGGCCTTGTCCAGCGGCTCCTCGAGCACGAAGGTTTCCTCGCGCCCGTCGCGAATGCCGTCGAGCGGCTGCTCGGTGGTGTCCTTCAGGCCGTTGTTGAAATCGGCCTCGATGCTGTCGAGCAGCGAGATGGCGTCGCGCCCGCGGACCCGGATGACCAGTTGCTGGCCTTGGCGGCGGATCGAAGCGTCGAGGATGTC
>DASRSH010000236.1:0-6167 GCA_035656575.1 Opitutaceae bacterium | reverse complement strand
GCGGACAGTTCGCGGTGGGCAGCCCGATCCAGCTCACCACGCCGGCGCTGGCCTATCCGGCCCCCTCCTATTCCTGGGCGAAGGACGGCGTGGTTCTGCCGAATCAAACCGGCGCGGTGCTTACGATCCCGGCCGCGCAGGCCAGCGACTCGGGCAATTATACCGTCACCTTCACCAACGCCGCCGGATCCCTGACGTCCAACACCGCGACCGTGACCGTCGAGGGGCCGGTCTCGATCACCCAGGAGCCCAGCAGCCAGACCGCCAATCCCGGAGACAACGTCACCTTCACCGTGGCGGCCTCCGGCACGGGCACGGTCACGTACCAATGGATCTTCAATGGCAATCCGATTTCCGGCGCCACGGGCGCGACGCTGACCCTGCCGGACGTCACCGCCAGCTCGGCCGGCACCTACTCGGTCGACGTGACCGACAACGCCGGCACGACCCAGTCCGAAGCGGCCACCCTGACCGTGAACTATTCGCGCCTCATCAACCTGTCGGTCCTGGCGACAGCGGGCGACGCGAGCCCCGGCGTTATCCTCGGCTTCGTGGTCGGCGGTTCGGGCACGACCGGCTCGACGCCCTTCCTCGCCCGCGCCATCGGGCCCAGCCTGGCGGCGTTCGGCATCACGAACTTCCTGCCCGATCCCAACCTCACCGTCTACAACGCTTCCCCGGCTGTGATCGGATCGAACGACAACTGGGGTGCCAATGCCTCCGCGATCACGGCGGCCGACAATGCCGTCGGAGCCTTCGCCCTCAATGATCCCACCAGCCTCGATGCCGCCTTCACGGCCAGCTTCGGCTCCGGCGACTACACCGTGGCCATGGGCGGACCCGGCTCCGGCCAGGCGCTGGCCGAATTGTACGACGAGACGCCGGGCGCCGGCGCGGCCGTGCCGCGGCTCATCAACATTTCCGCGCGCGCGGAAGTGGATGGGGCCACGGCGACCTCCCTGTCGGCCGGCTTCGTCATCAGCGGGACCGGAACCAAGCAGCTTCTCATTCGCGGAGTAGGTCCGGCCCTCGCGGGCTTCAACGTCGCGAATGCCCTGCCCGCTCCGACGCTGACCCTTTACAACGCGACGACCAACGCCGTCCTGGACACGGATGCCGGCTGGGGATCGGACGCGGCCATCGCCGCCGCCGCCAGCGCCGTGGGCGCGTTCACCCTGCCCGCGAATTCCCCCGATTGCGCCCTGCTCGTGACGCTGGGACCGGGCCGCTACAGCGCCGTGGTCTCCGGCCTCAACGATTCCAGCGGGATCGCGCTGGTCGAGGTCTACGAAGTCCATTGACGGAAAACGCCTCGAGATCGCGGCCGCCCCGCGCGCGAGCCGGCGTCGTCCCCTGAGCGGGAGGCGATGTTCCTTTCCGCCTCCGTTCAGCCGCCGTCGTCGCCGATGGATCCCGTCGGGCAGGAATCCATGGCTTCCTTGATCAGGGCCAGTTCCTCCGCCGTGGCGGGCTGGCGCTTCAGGTAAGAGAGCCCGGCATCCTCGCTCCGGGCAAAGAACTCGGGGGCGAGAGCGCGGCAGGAATCGCAGTCGATGCAGCTCGCATCGACGTAGAAACGGCCGGCGGCATTCTCGGGGAGACGTTCGGTGATTGTGGCCATGGGCCCACGATGCCGCAAAATGCGGCGGTCCGCTGCGCATCCATTGATCGACACTTCCCGGATCTTGCCGACGCGGATGGCAGTTTCTGCGCGGTATTTGACAAGATGTGTCGAGCCGCTCGCGGCCCGCACCGGTAGTCTGGTCCCGTGACGACCAGCGCCTCCCACCCCTACGTCTTCCTGGCCTGGCTGGGACTGGTGGCGTTCGCCTTTCCCGCCTCGGCGCTCCTGCTGGCCCGGATCTACTTTCGTTACTTTCAACGGCCGCTGCCCAACGCGAGCAAGGCCTCGACCTACGAGTGCGGGGTCGCGTCCGCCGGCGATTCCTGGATCGAGTTCAAGGCCCACTATTATCTGTACGCGCTTTTCTTCCTGATCTTCGACGTGGAGGCGGTTTTTCTCCTCCCCTTCGCGGTCGTCTATGGGCGGCTGCCGGTCGGAGGGATTCTCTGCATGGCGGCCTTCCTGGCGCTGCTGGCGGAAGGCCTGGTCTGGCTCTGGGGGAGGGGCCATCTGCAATGGACTTAGCATCGCCCCCGGATGCCTCCGGGACGCTTCCCGGAGTCCTGTGCACCACGGTCGAAACCCTCACCCGCTGGGGCCGGAGCCACTCGGTCTGGCCGCTGCAGTTCGGCCTGGCCTGCTGCGCCATTGAGATGATCGCGGCGTCGATGGCCCGCTTCGACATCGCCCGGTTCGGCTCCGAGGTGTTCCGCCCCTCTCCCCGCCAGGCGGACCTGCTGATCGTCTCCGGCACGGTCACCAAGAAAATGGCCCCGATGGTCGTCCGGCTCTGGAATCAGATGCCCGACCCCAAGTACTGCATCGCCATGGGGGCCTGCGCGATTTCGGGCGGACCGTTCCACACCGGTTACAACGTGGTGCCGGGGGTCGACACGCTGATCCCGGTCGACGTCTATGTGCCCGGCTGCCCGCCCCGGCCCGAGGCGCTGCTGCACGGTCTGCTGACCCTCCAGGAGCAGATCCGGCGCCGGACGTTCGTGCCGCGCCCCGAGTCTCCCATTCCCGATTACGGACCCCGGGACCTCATCGTGTCCCCCCCGCCCCATGGAGCCGCTGGAACGGATTCGTGACCGGATCGACGCGCGCTTCGGCAGCGGCGCGGCGACCCTTGTTCCCAACCCCTCTCCGTCCGCGCAGCATTCCCTGCTGCTGCGGTCCGATCAGGCCGCGGCCATCGCCGCCTTCCTGCGCGACGACGCCGAGCTGTGCCTGGATTACTGCAGCAACGTCTCCGGCCTCGATTGGCCGGCGGCCGGGCATCTCGAAGTGGTGTACCACCTTTACTCGATGACATGCCGGCATGGGCCGGTGATCATCCGGGTGCGCACGGCCGACCGGGGCCCCGGCGCGGCGGCGCCGTCCCTGGCGCTGGTCTGGCGCTCGGCCGAGCTGCAGGAGCGGGAGGTCTTCGATCTGTTCGGGATCACGTTCTGGGGCCATCCGGATTTGCGCCGGCTGCTGATGTGGGACGACTACGCGGAATATCCCCTGCGCAAGGATTTCGGGAAGGGAGCCGCGTGAGCTTCGGCGATCTGCTCGAAGTGTCCGTCGGGCCGCATCACCCGTCGACCCACGGCGTCTTTCGCATGCGGGTCACCCTGGACGGCGAGACCGTGGTCCGGCTGAAGCCGGTCTTCGGCTACCTGCACCGCAACCACGAGAAAATCGCCGAGAGCATCTCCTATCTGGGCTCCATGCCCTTCACCGACCGGCTGGACTACATGAATGCGATGTCCAACAACTGGGCCTACGCCCTGGCCGTGGAGAAGCTGACGGGCCAGAGCGTGCCGGAGCGCGCCGAATACGTGCGGATCATCCTGGCGGAGCTGACCCGCCTGCTCAATCACGTGTGCCTGGCGGGGTTTCTGCTCCAGGACATGGGCGCCAGCGGCACGCCGCTCATGTACGCCTTTCGGGAGCGGGAGAAGATTCTCGACCTGTTTGAATCCCTCAGCGGATCCCGCATGATGTGCAACTTCCAGCGCTTCGGGGGCTGCCGGCAGGATCTGTCCGCGGACTGGCTGCGCGAGGCCGGCCGGCTCATCGACCGCTTCGGCCCGTTCCTGGACGAATTTGAGCTGCTGCTGGCCGGAAATGAAATCGTCCTCGCCCGCACCCAGGGCGTGGGCGTGCTGCCCCGCGCCCTGGCCATTTCCGCCGGCGCGACCGGGCCGGTGCTGCGGGCCAGTGGCGTGGCGTATGACCTGCGGCAGGCCGACGGCTACGGCCTGTATCCGCGCTTCCCGTTTCGGGTCCCCTACGGGACCCACGGCGACACCTATGACCGCTACCGGGTTCGCGTTCTCGAGATGCGCGAGTCGCTTGGAATCCTGCGGCAAGCCCTGGCCACCCTTCCCGAAGGGCCGGTGCTCGATCCCAAGGCGCGGCTGCGCGGCCTCCGCCCGAAAGCCGGCGAGGCGTACGGCCGCATCGAGGGCCCCAAGGGGGAAATCGGCTTCTATTTGGTGAGCGATGGCGGCCCGAACCCCTACCGGTACCGCGTGCGGCCGCCTTCGCTCATCAATCTGACCGCGCTGGAGGACATGTGCCTGGGCCATACGCTGGCGGACGCCGTCGTGATCCTGGGCAGCATCGACATCGTGCTCGGGGAGGTGGACCGATGAAGGGCCTCCTGCAGGGACTGCGGATCACCGCGCGCAACCTCGTGGGCTCCTTCCGCGATCCGGAGCGCCTCACGACGGTGGCGTACCCGGAGCAGAAGCTGGCCCTCCCGCCGCAGTTCCGCAGCTTTCCCTTCCTGGTCGCCGGCTCGGCCGAGGATCCCATCGGATCGCTCCGCTGCGTCGCCTGCCTGATTTGCCAGAAGGAATGCCCGCCGGCGTGCATTCACATCGAGCGCAGCACGGACAAGAAGCCGGACGCGGCCGGGAAGCCGCAGTTCTATCCGGCGCAATTCGACATCGACTTCTCCGTCTGCATGAACTGCGGCATCTGCGCGGAAGTGTGCCCGTTCGACGCCATCCGGATGGGGCAGGACTACGAGATCGCCACGGAGGAGCGGGCGCTGGCGCTCACCTGGAATCGCGCGCAACTCACCCGGGCCGTGCCATGAGGGACCTCCTGATCATCGCCGCCCTGATTGGGTTCTTCGCCGGGCTGTTCGCGGTGCTGACGTGGGCCGAGCGCAAGCTCCTGGGCCGCGTCCAGAATCGGCCGGGCCCGAACCGGACCGGGCCCTTCGGCGTGCTGCAGCCCGTGGCCGACGGCATCAAGATGCTGACGAAGGAGGATATCGTTCCCGCGCACTGCGACCGGACGCTGCACTTGCTCGCCCCCGTCGTCGTGGTGGCGCTGTCGATCCTCACTTTTGCCGTGATTCCCTTCGGCCGGCATTGGCTGCCGGCCGACCTTGACTGCGGCATCCTCTTTTTCTTCGCGGCGGGCTCCGGCACGGAGCTGGCCGTCTTCATGGCGGGCTGGGCCAGCCGCAACAAATACTCGCTGCTGGCGGCGATGCGCGCCCTGGCGCAGCTGATCAGCTACGAATTGCCCCTGCTCCTGTCCTGGGTGCCGGTCGTGATCGTCAGCGGCTCCCTCTCCACCCAGGGGGTCGTGCTCGCGCAATCCGGCTGGGCCTTCGGCTTCCTGCCGCGCTGGAACGTCTTCACCCCGTGGGGGGCCGCCGGCCTGGTCCTTTTCCTCATCGCCGCCGTCGCCGAGTGCAATCGCTCGCCGTTCGACCTGCCGGAAGCGGAGAGCGAACTCATCGCGGGCCACCTCACCGAATACAGCGGCTTCAAGTACGCGCTCTTCTTCATGGCGGAATACTTCGGCATGAGCGCGCTCAGCGCGATGGCGGTGACGCTGTTCCTCGGGGGCTGGGGGCCGCCGCTGCCCGGGCTGGGATTTGTGCCCACGCCGCTGTGGTTCCTGGCCAAACTGCTGGCGCTGCTGTTTGGCTTCATCTGGCTGCGCGCCACGTGGCCGCGGCTGCGGCTCGATCAGCTCACCCGCCTGGGCTGGCTGGGGCTCCTGCCCCTCTGCCTGGTCAATCTGGCCGCGGCGGGCATCTGGCGCTCCGGCCGGGACTGGCCCGGCGCGGGCCAGATCGGCCGCTGGCTCGGCGCCGCCGCCTGCATCGGGCTGCCCGCCGCCGTCCTGCTGCTCCGCGCCGCCGTCCGGCGCGCGCCCCGCACCTACGCCTATCGCAGCGCATGAACGCCCTCGTCCTCGCGCCGATTTTCGCCTTCACCCTGGCCTGCGCCGCGGCGGCCTTTGCGCTGCGCCCGCTGATCCGGAGCGTGCTGCTGCTGGTCGGAGCGTGGGCGGGCATCGCCGTCTTTTTTCTCGCTGCCGGCGCGGAATTCGTGGCCTTTGCCCAGTTCCTGATCTACGTCGGCGCCGTCTCGATGGTCGCCCTTTTCGCGGTGCTGCTGACACGCGGCGGCCGGGCGGGGGAGCCCGAGGGCGTCGCGGCCGCCGCGCCGGCGCCGGCCGGCCGCATCGGCGGCGCCGCGGCCGGCCTCGGCGTCTTCGCCGTGCTGGCGGCGGCGATCCGGGC
>DASRSH010000235.1:0-10336 GCA_035656575.1 Opitutaceae bacterium | reverse complement strand
GTCATCGCATTCGGCTCGGGCAACTTGGCCGCCTCCGCCTCCTGGAACCACTTCTCGAACTGCCGGTAGGGATCGCGGGCCAAGTCCTTTTCAGTCAGCCCCGCGAGGGAATAATCTTTCCTCAGGTCGGCCAAGGTCATTGCGTCCGGAGGCTGCGCGCCGCTACCGTGCGGGGCAAATTCTTTTGCGCGCCCATGTCGCCCTCCGCCTACATTGATCGCCACCGCGGACAACTGACCGCGTTCCTGCGCGACATGGTGCGGATACCCACGGTGAATCCGCCGGGCGACCACTACGACGAGATGACGGCCCTCCTGACGGCCCGCCTCGAGGGCCTGGGATTGGCGACTCGTCGCTACGTCGTGCCCAAGGCCCTCCTGCGCAAGACCTTGCCTGATGGCCAGCCCCTCCTGCCGCGCTACAACGTGCTGGGCAAGTGGCGCGTGCCCGGCGCCCGCCGGACGCTTCATTTCAACGCCCACTACGACGTGGTGCCGGTGTCGGGCCGCTGGCGGGGGGGCGACCCTTTCAGCGGCGCGGTGCGCGACGGATGCGTGTACGGACGCGGCTCGGCGGACATGAAGGGCTCCATCGCCAGCCTCGCCCTGGCCCTCCAAGCGCTTCGCGCTTGCGGCCTGCGGCCCCAGCTTAACATCGAGGTCTCGCTCACGGCCGACGAGGAGACCGATTCGCTGCTGGGCACGGGCTGGCTTGTGCGCCACGCCCCGATCGCGCCCGACTACGCCGTCGTGATGGAAGGCGGCGAAGGCCACTCGGTCTGCTGCGGGCACAACGGCGTGATCTGGCTCAAGGTGACGGTCCACGGCCGGGCTGCGCACGGCTCGCTGCCTCAGGAAGGGATCAATGCCCTGGAGAAGATGGCGGCGCTGGTCGTCGAGTTGGAGGGCTACAAGCGCGTCCTCGCCCGCCGCCCGTTCACGACGCCGGAAGGGCGCCGGATGACTCCCACCATCAATGTCGGGGGCGTGTTCGAATCGGGCCCCGGCGGAAAGATCAACACGGTGCCCGCCCTCGCGGCGTTCACCATCGACCGCCGGGTGCTCGCGGTGGAGAACCAGGCGCGGGCCGAGCGCGAACTGCGGGCGCATCTGCACGCGGCCGCCGCGCGGATCCCCCAATGCCGGATCACGATCGAAAAGATCTCCGAAAACTTCGGCTCGTTCCATCCGCCGAAGCACCCCTTCCTGTCGGCGGTCGCCGGCATCGTGCGCCGCGTCCGCCGGCAGCCCACCGTGTTCAGCGTGGCCACCGGCTTCAACGACATGTATTTCTTCGCCTCGGAGCTGAAGATCCCGACCGTGGGCTACGGACCCGGAGGTGAGGACTGCCACGCCGTGAACGAGCGCGCCCCCCTGCGGGAGCTGCTGGCCAGCGCCAAGATCTACGCCGAACTCATGACCACGTTCGGCGGTTAGCCACAATATCGCATGAAAACGCCTCACCATCGACGAAGCGCCGTGCGAGAACCGACCGAAGTCGCCCGACGCGGGCTGTCAGCCCATCGCTGGGCGGTTTCGGCCGGTGATTGCCCGGCGTCTTCTCTCGAGATTGAGGCGATTATCATGCGGTGTAGGAGATAGCCGTTGCCGTGCATTCCTTCGCCAAAGCCTTCATTCCGCTGTTCGTGGCGATCGACCCGATCGGCTTGGCGGCCGTATTCCTGGCCATGGCCGGCGGCGTGCCCCTGGCGACCCGGCGGCGGATTTCGCGGGACGCCACGCTGACCGGCGGCATCGTCCTGCTGCTGTTCCTGTTTCTCGGCAAAGCGATCTTCCAGCTGGTCGGCATCACGGTGCGGGACTTCCAAATCGCGGGCGGGCTGATTCTCTTCATCATCGCCGCCCGCGAACTCCTCCAGTCCGCGGCGGGCCCGCCGGCCAAGCTGTCGGACGATTTCGGCATCGTCCCGCTCGGCATGCCCCTGATCGCGGGTCCCGCCGCGACGACGACGCTGCTGCTGCTCACCGACACGCTCGGCTGGCACGTGACGCTCGCGGCCCTGGCCGCCAACCTCATCCTGGTGGCGCTGGCGTTTCTTTACAGCGAGGTGCTGGCGGGGCTGATCGGCCAGACGGGGCTGCGGGCGATCTCCAAGATCATCGCCCTGCTGCTCGCCGCCATCGCGATCAGCATGATCCGCCGCGGGTGGCTGGGGTGATGCTTCCGTCGATCTACGGCTTCACCCGTCCTGAGCTCGCCGCGTGGACCGAAGCGCAGGGGTTCAGCCCGGTGCACGCCGCGCGGCTGTGGCGCGCGCTGTATTGGGAGTGCGCCGGCGGCTGGGATGCGATGGAGGGGGTGCCGGCCAAGGTCCTGGACGCGCTGCGGCGCGCCTTCGCGTTCGGCGCGCCGGCGCAGGCGCGCGAGACCCACTCGAGCGACGGCTTCACGCAAAAGTACCTGCTCGCGCTGCACGACTCGCGCGTCATCGAGACGGTCCTCATGCGCTTCACCGGCCGCGTGACCGCCTGCCTCAGCACCCAGGCCGGCTGCGCCATGGGCTGCGTGTTCTGCGCCACGGGCCAGCGGGGATTCGAGCGGCATCTGACCGCCGCCGAGATTGTCGCGCAGGCCGCGCACGTGCAGCGCATCCTGCGTGAACGGCGGGAGCCGGCCCAGCGCCTGCGCAACGTCGTCCTGATGGGAATGGGCGAACCGCTGCACAATTACGATGCCGTCATGCGCGCGATCGACATCCTGCGCGATCCCAGCGGATTTTCCCTCGGCGCCGAGCGGATCACCCTAAGCACGGTCGGCGTCGTTCCCGGCATCCTCCGCCTGGCGGCAGAGCGCCGGCCGGTGCATCTCGCCGTCTCGCTCCATTCCGCGGACCAGAAGGAGCGGGCCGCCCTCGTCCCCGCGGCGCGGAAGTGGCCCCTCGATGAGCTCATGGCGGCCTGCCGCACCTACAGCGAAACGACCGGCCGGCGGATCTTCTACGAGTGGACCTTGATCGAGGGCCGCAATGACACGGCGGAGCACGCGCGCGCGCTCGGCCGCCTGCTCGCCCCCCTCAGCCGCCACGCCCAGGTGAACCTCATCCCGCTCAACCCCACTCCCGGCTTCACCGGCGCGCCGACACGCACCGCCGCCGCGGACCGCTTCCAGGAAATCCTGTCCCAGGAATTCCACCTCCCCAGCACAATCCGCCAGCGCCGCGGAATCGACATCGCGGCCGGCTGCGGCCAGCTGGCGGCGACGGCCTGAGAAGGGGTCACGTACCAAATCCCAACAAACCCTCGGGTTTGTTGGGATTTGGTACGTGACCCCTTCGTTACGACCCTCGTTCCCGGCGGGAACGCACCGCACCGGCCAGCTCGGCCAGGATCGGGACGGTTTTTTCCCAGGAGAGGCAGGGATCGGTGATGCTTTGGCCGTAGGTCAGCGGGCGGCGCTCGTAGTCCTGCGCGCCGCCCACCAGGTTGCTTTCGATCATCAACCCCATGATGGCGCGGTCGCCCGCGGCGATCCGGCGCGCCAGGTCGGATGCGATCTCCGGCTGCCGTTCCGGCTCCTTGCCGCTGTTGGCGTGGCTGCAGTCCACCATGAGATGCGGCGGCAAGGCCGCCCGCCGCAGCTTCTCCACGGCCGCCCCCACATCCGCGGCGGAGTAATTGGGGCCGGCGGAGCCGCCCCGCAGCACCACGTGGGTCTGGTCATTGCCCGCCGTGCCCAGCACCGCCGGGGCCCCTTCGCGGGTCAGCGAGGGAAACCAATGCGGCTGGCGCGCCGAGCGCACCGCGTCGATCGCCACCTGCACGTCGCCATCGGTGCGGTTCTTGAAGCCGACGGGCATCGACAAGCCCGAGGCCAGCTCCCGGTGCACCTGGCTCTCCACCGTCCGCGCGCCGATGGCCCCCCAGGAAACCAGGTCGGCGTAGTACTGACCCAGCGTGGTATCCAGAAATTCCGTGCCGATCGGCAGCCCGATCCGCGTCACCTCGGCCATGAGCCGCCGCGCCACCCGCAGGCCGGCGTTGATCTGGTAGGTGCCGTCGAGCTGGGGGTCGTTGATCAGCCCCTTCCACCCCGTCACCGTCCGCGGCTTTTCGAAATACACCCGCATGAGCACGAGCAGTTCGCCGGCAAAGCGGTCGGCCGCCGGCTTGAGCAGCCGCGCATACTCCTCGGCCGCGCCGGCGTCGTGGATCGAGCACGGACCGACGATCAGGAGCAGCCGATCGGCGCGGCCTGTCACGATTTCCCCGAGGTCGCGCCGCGCGCGCGCCACCAGCTCCGCGCCGGCGTCGTCCAAGGGAATCTCCTCCTCCAGCACCGCGGGGGCCACGAGCGGCTTCGTGGCGCGGATCCGCAGGTCAGCGGTGGCCGGATGCATGCGACACCAGGGGATCGTCCTTCAAACTGGGCTCGGGGCCGTCGCCCAGGGGCAGGGAAAGCTTTTGCGCCCGCTGCTTGAGCGTCAGCCAGGTGAGCGAGGCAATCGCGCTCGCCGGCGCCGCCTCGGCCAGCGCCCGGCGCGCGGGCTCCAGCGGGGGAACCCATTCCCGCGGAAAGATGCCCTTTTCCGCGAGAAAAAGATTTAGCGACGCGCCCACGGCTTCAAGCCAGGAGCGGGGCGCGGACACCGGCTGGTATGCGATACCCTGGCCGGCGGGAATGGGCGTCCACTCCATGAACTGCCCGATCGCGTCCCGCAGCCGGGTCAGTTCGGCGTCCACCGTGGCCGGCGTCCACCGCGCGAGAAACTGTTTGCGCTCCCGGAATTTCCGGACCTCCCAGACCCGCAGCAGCAGTTCGTAGTCGCCGGCCCGCTGCTTCAAGGCGCCCGTGAACACGTAGTCCAGCCCCTCGCTCGTCGTGTCGACCAGATTGCGCAGGTTTTCCGTGGTCCATTCCGAGCCGAATATCATCGGATGGCGGGTCCCATCCGGCTTCTCCACAAAAGCCACCGCCGTGTAGGGCGCGTAGAGCGTCGAAAAGGTGAAGACTTCCGCGAGCCACGCCGGAATCGCCCCGGCCAGCAGGGCCAGCTCATTATCGGGCCGGACCACCGCCTCGTCCGTCTCGCCCCTCGTTCCGGGCAGGGCCAGCTGCGCAAACGCGACCCGGCGCACCTTGCCCTCGGGTTTGGGCGGCAGGATGCGGTCGGCCAGGTCCTCCAGGCCATAGAACCACACGGGCTTGCTGATGCTGACGACGCCCACCTTCGAGGCGCCGGGCGCGACCGTCCCCGCTTGGGGAGCCGCCATCACCGGGCCGCCTTCGGTCTCCGCCAGCATCAGCTCCGAAATCGCGTTGGAGTATCCGAACAGCCGCTCTTCCAGGTCCGGCCGCTTCAGGTCGAACAGCAGATCGAGCAGGTGCTGCGCGGCCGGAGCATTGCGCACCCCGATGTACGCCTGCAGCAGGTTGAAGCCGGTGGCCGGTCCATGCCGGGTCGCGTCGTAGCGCGGGGCGATCAGCTCCACCACCTCGGCCACATGGCCGGTGGAGCCCAGGTCGCCGGAGATCACCACCAGCACATCCGCGCGGTCGCCGGCGGCGACCAGGACTTCCTCATAGATGGCCATCGCCCCGGGCAAATCCTTCGCATCCAGGCGCTCCCGCGCGCGCTTCAGTTTGGCCATCGTGCCCGCGACGGCGCCGGTTGACTCCGAGGAACCCATTCCCGCCAACTAAACGCCGGGCTTGCGGGCACGCAAAGTCAAACGCGGCCACCACCAGACGATCTTGCCGTCCTCATCGTCCAGGGAGAGCGCGGCCCGCACCCGGGGCGAGGCCGCCTCGATGGCGCTCAGCACGCGGATGCGGTTCTCGGCGCTGGTCGCGGCCGTGTCGAAATACCATGTGAGATCGGGCTGCTTGAGCCGCGTGATTTCCGAGCGCTCCACCTCGAGCCCTTGGCCCTGGACCAGGCCTTCCCAAGCCGCGCGGGACAGAAGCCGCTCGTGCGAAGGGTCCCGCCATTTTTCAATCTGGTTCAGCCAGCCGTCGGTCTCCGGATCGTCGTCCGGCACGGTGCCGTCGATAACCAGGAGCCAGCCGCCGGGCTTGAGCACCCGGGCCGCCTCGGCCACGAACCGGGCCGGCGAACTGAAGTGATGGGGCGCCACGCGGACCGTCACCAGCTCGAAGGAGCCCGCCGCGAATGGGATCTCCTCCGCCGGAAAAAGCCGGGTTTCGATCTCGAAGCCCTCGCCGGCCGCAAGCTGGCGGGCATTTTCGAGCATGCGCGGGGAGATGTCGCCGGCAATGACCCGCCAGCCGTCGCGGGCCAGGTGCAGGGCGGTGTGTCCGCCGCCGGTCGCCACGTCCAGGGCCACTCCGTCGATCGGCGCCCGGACGCCTTCCAGGCCGAGCGCGACATCGCGCGTGTCGGCCAGAATATGCGACTTGCCATAGCGATCGCTCTGCCGATCAAATTGCGCCGCCGACGCGGCCTGGATGTCATCGAGCGGTGAGCTCATCGGCCCCATCCTAGCCGCAAACCCTCAGCATGCAAACGCACGTCCGTAAGCGAATCGGCTGGGCCGTCTTAGCCTGCGCCGCCCTGGCGGGCTGTGCGCGCCGCGCGCCCGCCCCCGGTTCCGGCGAGGGCGCCTACGTCCCCATCGTGGTGCAGCTCGACTGGTTCGCGGAGCCCGAGCACGGCGGCTTCTACGCCGCCGAGGCGGCGGGCTTTTTCCGGGCCGAGCATCTGGACGTCCGCCTCGTGCAGGGCGGCCCCAATGCCTACGCCCTGCAGAAGGTGGGCACCGGCCAGGCGCAGCTCGCCCAATCCGATTCCACCAGCGTCCTGACCGCGATCGAGGCCGGGGCGCCGGTGATCAACGTGGCGTCGATCTTCCAGCACGACCCCGGCGTCCTGATGATGCACGCGGACAATCCGGTCCGCACCTGGACGGACCTGAACGGCAAGCGGATCATGGCCCGGCCGGAGTGGGTGTTCCTTCCGTATCTGAGGAAGAAATACAACATCCACTTCGCCGTGACCCCGCAGAACTTCGACCTGATGCTGCTGGCGCGCGACCCCGCCCTGATCCAGCAGGGCTACTATATCGCCGAGCCCTACCGGCTGGCCCAAATGGGCGTCGCGCTCAAGTTCCTCTACCCCTGGGACGCGGGCTTCGACTCCTACACCACCCTCGTCGCCAACCGCGGCTTCGTCCGCCGGCATCCGCAGGAGCTGCGGGCCTTCCTGCGCGCCCTGCGGCGCGGCTACGCGGCCTACTTCGGGGGCGACCCCGGCCCCGCGCATGCGATCATGCGCCGGATCAACCCCCGGGCGGAGCCCGGCTATCTCGACTGGTCCCGCCGGCAGATTCTCGCCGCCCACCTCGATCGCGCGCCGGGGGGCGAGTACCTGGCGATCAGCCGCGCGCGCTACGCCAAGGAAATCGAGCAGCTCGAGGACTTGGGCATCCTGCGCCGCGGCTCGGTCACCCCCGACCAGGCGATGGACGGCTCCTATCTGCCGCCCTGAGCGGTGAGGACCGCCTCCCACTGCCGCAGCAGCGAGCGCAGCACGGGCGCCTGAGCGTTTTCGACCACGACCTGCAGGCCGGCGCTGAGGGCCCCTTCGCCGCGCCCCACCGGCAAGGGCAGGGTGAGGACGGGCAGGCCGCCCAGGCTGGCCGGGGTCGTGAGTTCGAGGATGCGGCGGCGGTGCTCGGCCGTGAATTCCGTCCGCCGCGGAGCGACGCAGGGCGCCGCGGGCAGCACCAGGTAATCGTAATCCCGGAAGAATTCCGCCCAGGTGCGCATGATGCGGTCCCGCGCCGCGCGCGCGGCCGCCACCTGCTCCGGCGTCCAGTTCCGGCCCCGCTCCACCAATTGCCGCGTCGCCGGGCCGTAGCGCTCGCGATAGGCCTCGAACCAGGGCCGGTGAACCTCCCACGCCGCCAGGCTCGTGATCACGGTGTAGGCCGCCTCGGCCTTTGCAAAGCTCTCCAACAGGGCGGTGCGCCATTTGCGTTCCGGGGGCGGCGCCAATTGGGCGGCCGCCGCCTTGCAGGCGCGCGCGACGTCGCGGTCGAGCCCCGGCATCGCCAGAAAGCAGCCCCGCGTCGGCCCGGCCTCGGCACGGCCCTGGCGCGGCTTCGGAACCGGCGGCAGACCGGCGGACGGAAGCAGGGCATCCATCGCGGCGTGCATGTCCACCGCCGTGGCGGTGAACCACCCCGCCGTGTCGCAGGGCGGCGCGAGCGGCACCGCATCGGCGATCCAGGACTGGTAGGGCGACAGCCGCAGGCCGTAGATTCCGCAGAACGCCGCGGGCAGCCGCACCGATCCCCCGGTGTCGCTGGCCGCGGCGAACGGCACCAGTCCCGCCGCCACCGCGACGGCCGAACCGCTGCTGGATCCGCCGCTCACGCGGTCCGGATGCAGCGGGTGGACGCAATCGCCCGTATGCGCGTTTTGGCCGCCGAGTCCGTAGGCGAATTCGACCATATGGGTCTTGCCAGCGAGGACGGCTCCCGCGGCGCGCAAGTCGCGGCAGAACGCGCCATCTTCCGGATGGGCGCGGGCCGGCTGGACCTCGGGGAGAAAGGTGGACCCCGCCCGCGTGGGCTCCCCCGCCAGATCGAACAGGTCCTTGACCAGGACCGGCACGCCGCGCAGCGGGGCGCGCGCCGGCGCGGCGGCAAAGCGCCGCTCCAATTCCTCGCGCGGCGGCAAGGACGGCAGCGCCGGACGGCGGACGGCTTCGGGCAGCGCTTCGACGCGGGCGATCAGCTCGCCGGCGGCCGCGGCCGGGGCCAGCGCCTGCCAGGCGGCGAAGTCGAGCCGGGGGACGGGAAAGGGGGCGCTCATGTTTTAGCCTCGAAACCGGCCGTCCGACACTCTAGCGGTTCGCGCCATGTCCGACGACCGGCAAAGCGCGCTCGAAGCCAGGTTCGCCTGGCTGGAGCGGCATGTGGCGGAGCAGGACCGGACGATGCTGGAATTCGCCGAGGAGCTGCGGCGCCTGCGCGAGGAATTGCGGCGGCTGCGCGAGCGCGCCCTGCCCCCGGAAGAGACCGAGGAGCGGCCGCCCCACTACTGAGCCATGCCCAAGACCGATCCGCGCGTCGACGCCTACATCGCCGAAGCCGCTCCCTTCGCCCGGCCGATCCTGAAGCGCATCCGCCGCGCGGTGCGCCGCGCCTGCCCGCGCGCCGAGGAGGACATCAAATGGGGGTTTCCGCATTTTCTGCATCATGGAATGCTGTGCTCGATGGCGGCGTTCAAGGCGCATTGCGCGATGGGATTTTGGCGTCCGGAGGTC
This sequence comes from Opitutaceae bacterium, assembly GCA_035656575.1. Classification (GTDB taxonomy): domain Bacteria; phylum Verrucomicrobiota; class Verrucomicrobiia; order Opitutales; family Opitutaceae; genus Palsa-1447. The sequence goes on along the minus strand of DASRSH010000235.1, from coordinate 1,086 downwards.
CGCCGGCGGATCGGCCGCGAGCGGGAGGGCATGGGCCACCTCGGCAAGCTGACCCGCCTTGAGGACCTCCCCTCCGACCGCGAACTGGTCCGCTGGATCCGCGCCAGCGCGGCGCTCAACGAAAGCGGGGTCGCGCGCCGTCCGGAGCGCAAACCCCGGCCGGCGCTGCGCGTGCCCGCCGTGCTGGCGCGGGCCCTCCGCACGCACGCCCGGGCGGCGGCGGCATTCAAGGTCCTTTCCAAAACCGGCCGCAACGAGTACATCGAGTGGATCGGCGGCGCGAAGACGGACGCGACCCGCGACAAGCGCCTGGCAACCACCCTGAAGTGGCTCGCGCAGGGCAAAACACTGCATTGGCAATACCGGTGAGCGAAACCAAGGCGGCGCTGCGGGCCGCGATCCTGGCCCGGCTGGAGGAGGAGCTGGCCGTCATCCTGGCCGGCGCGGAATCCTCGCGTCAGGAAGCGACGGACTCCGAGAACCGCCAGGAGGGCCAATACGACATGCGGGCGCAGATGGCGGCCTACCTCGCGACGGGCCAGACCAAGATCGCCGCCGAACTCAACGCGGCGCTCGCGGCCTACCGCAGCCTGCCGGTCGACGCTCTTCCCGCCGGGGCGGCGGCCGCCGTCGGCGCCCTGGTGACGGTCGATACCCAGGGAAAATCCGCTCGCTATTTTCTTGGCCCGCTCCGGGGCGGCCTGGAGGTCGCGGTGGGCAGTGAACGGGTCACCGTCATCACACCCAGTTCCCCCCTTGGACGGCAGCTCTTGGGCAAGCGCTCGGGCGAACCCCTATCCCCGGGCCGAACTTTGGCGCGAGTGGAGTGACGTGGAAGCGGCGTCGCGCCGCTTTCTTTCGCTCCCCTGCACTCGGTCATTGCCCGCTGAACCGCCGGAGCATATCCCTGTCTGTGGGAAGCCCGGCGTGCGCATGCGTTGGAGTCCAATTTTTGATCCAGTTTCGCCGCAGGCGACGGCGATGGAGCGGTTGTCAACCGTGGCTTTCATTGTCGCGGGCATCATCTTCGCCGGCGTGACGCTTTGGATCGTCGTTTCCTTGATCCGCTTTCGCGCGAGCCCGGAC
>DASRSH010000234.1:0-19534 GCA_035656575.1 Opitutaceae bacterium | reverse complement strand
GTCGTGTGGCAAATCACAGGCGCCGGAGGTGGCTTCTCGTTTTCTTGGCGTTGCTGCTGCTGATCCTGATGGTGCGGCGCCGCCAGACGCAGGTTGCTGCCCATCATTCCCTTGCTCCGTTCATTACCCCGGGACTCGTCTCAACCGCTCCTGTCGTTGAGGCGGCACGGACCGCGGGGGCAAGCGTTGCTTCCGCTTCCGACCTCCGCTCACTCTCCGCCTTTCACACGCTTCAGAACGCCTTTCGCGCCGTGGCCCAAGCTCGTTTCTACCGCATGGTGAGTGTAGCCCGCTCAGGGCAATCACGTTTCGAGACGACAACCGTGCGCCTCAGAGTTCCCGGGGCCGCAGCCCTCATTCGCACGGATATCCTCTGCTATCAAGGCGAAGACCATATGCCGGTGCCGCAGACAACGCGTACGTTTATTAGCAATGCCCAGGGCAATTGGGCTATGATGGATAGCGCCGGCTGCGAGAATGTGGCCTTTCTTGTCGAAGACGGACAAAAGCCGATTGATACCGTCGGAATGAACGACATGATCACTCACACGGCTAACGAAGCTGACCCTCCGGCAGGCTGGACTTATGAGGAGTCCACAGGGACGTTCTCCGGGCAGGCGGTGATTGTGGTAACCGAAAATTCCGCCGTGCGGTATTTCATCAACCGCGCATCCGGTGTGCTCGTAGGCTATGCCCAGATCGCTGATGGCCTATCGTACCTCACCACCATCGATCTCAATTGGCCGGTCGATCCGGACGAATTTCAGATTCCATCTGATCGGACCGTCATACCGACTTCCGATTTGGTGCACGCGCAAGCGTATCTCTCCAGTCGAGCAGGCAAGAACTAGCTCGGCCCCGTAGGCTCTTCCTCATAGGAGCGAAGGGCGCGGCTGAGCAACGCGAACGATACCCCGGCAATGGATCCGGCCAATGCCGGAAGCCAGACACCCTCCAGGAGGGTGGGACTGAGCAGAATCAAACACAGAAACGCATACAGGGTCGCGCCCAAAAGCCCCCATCCGATCCAGCTGAACCGCAGGTCGCTCCAAAGCTTGTAATGCCCAAAGCAGACCATAATCGGGACAACCACGACGGCCCAGAAAGGGAACCCAAAAATGGCGACCCACATTGCCGTGACGCCCAAGTCGGCGGTCCGGCCGGTCTTATTAATTTGGTATATAGCCATTCCCGCGAATGGAAAACCGAACCCGATGATCATGCTTATCAAGGACGTCACCGCGATTTTCATGGACGACCCCTTAGGCGTGGACTTGGAGAGTGGCAAGAGCGCGAACTTTGGCCCGGTGGCCAATGGGCGTGACGGCGATCGGAGGCCTTCCTAGCTTCAAGGCATGCCTTCCTCAGCGCCTGCCGCACTGAAGATTGATCGGGTGACCCGTCGGGTGAGCGTCGATCCGCGCGATCCTCGGTTTTATCAGGACCCCTATGGGGCCTACGCCGCGATCCGGGCCGTGACGGAGACGTTCTATTGGGAGGAGCAGCGGATGTGGTGCTTCATGAACGCGGCGGACGTCGGCGCGATGCTCAAGGACTCCCGGCTTGGGCGCGAACCCCCGGCGGGAAGCGGCGTCTATGCGCGGCTGCCGGCGCTGGAGGCGTTTCATCGCCACTCGCTCCTGGAATTGGAGCCCCCCGCGCACAGCCGCCTGCGCTCCCTGGTGGGAAGCGCGTTCTTTGGGCGCGTCGTCGAGCGGCTGCGGCCGGCCATCGCCGGCCATGCCGAGGCCCTCATCGACGGCTTCGCGGCCGCGGGGCACGCCGAACTGATCGGCGCCTTCGCGACGCCCATTCCGGTGACCGTCATCATGCGGATGCTCGGCGTGCCGCCGGACATGGCGCGGCAGTTTCTCGAGTGGTCGCACCGGATGGTGGCCGTTTATGAACTGGCCCGGACTGCGGCCATCGAGGACGCCGCCGAGGCCGCCACCCGTGAATTCACCGAATTCCTTCGCGGCTACATCCGCCTGCGCCGCGATGCGCCGGCCGATGATCTCATCAGCCTGCTCATCGCCGCCGAGTCCTCGGGCGACCGCCTGAGTGAAGAGGAGATGGTCGCGACCTGCATCCTGCTCCTCAACGCCGGCCACGAGGCCACGGTTCACGCCATCGGCAATGCGGTGAAGGTGCTTCTCGAGGAACGGGTCGACCTCCGCGCCGCCTTCGCGACGCCCGAGTCCACCGCCGCGCTCGTCGAAGAGTGCCTGCGCTTCGATCCTCCGGTCCACCTCTTCACGCGCTTCGTCAAGGAAGCCGGCGTGTGGAACGGAGTCCGCCTATCCGCCGGCGATTCCGTGGCTCTCCTCTACGGCGCCGCCAATCGCGATCCCGCCCGCTTTCCGGACCCGGACCGCTTCGACCCGGCGCGCCGCGCGCCTCCCCACCTCAGCTTCGGCGGCGGCATCCACTTCTGCCTCGGAGCCCCCCTGGCCCGCCTGGAACTCCAGATCGCCCTGCCGATCCTCTTCCGCCGCCTCCCCGCCCTGCGGCTGTCCGAAGCCCCCACCTACGCCAACCGCTATCACTTCCACGGCCTGACCACCCTCCACGCCGCCTGGTAGCGCGCAGCACGGCGCATTCGGGAGCACGCTGGCCCGAAGCGGCGGGACGCCGCTTCCACGTGGGATCGGCTCAGCGCACGCCGCTCCGGGGCCAGACTATCGCCTCTCCGGCCCGGCCTACGCCGCTAGGCCACGGGCGCCGCCGCCGGCGCGGTGGAGAGATCCGGCGTCATCGGCGTCTCCAGCCGGCCGTTCGTCTCGATGACGCCATGGGCGATCGCGTAACGGGTCAGGCCGGCCACGTCGTGGATGCCGAGCTTGTTCATGAGCTGCTGGCGGTGCTTTTCCACCGTCTTGATGCTGATGCTGAGCGCGGCGGCAATGTGCTTGTTGACCTGGCCTTCGGCCACGAGCTGCAGCACTTCCATCTCGCGCGGCGTCAGCTGCTCGCTGCGCCGGCGCATCGGCTTGCCGCGGACGTAGGCCTCGCGGTAGTAGTCGAGCAGCCGCTTGGAGATGGACGGGCTGAAGAAAGCGTTGCCCTTGTGGGCCTCGCGGATCGCCTTGATCAGGTCGTTGGCCGCGGTCTGCTTGATCAGGTAGCCCGAGGCGCCCGCCTCGGTCAGCTGATGCACGTACTCGTCGTCGCCGTACGAGGACAGGATCAGGACGCGCGTCGCCAGCCCCTCGCGGATGATCTGGCGGGTGGCTTCGAGGCCATTGAGCTGGGGCATGGCGATGTCCATGACGGCGACATTCGGCTGCAGCCGCTGGGCCATCTGGACGGCCTGGCGTCCGTTCTCCGCCTCGCCGATCACCTCGATGTCGGGCTCGGCCGCCAAGAGCGAGCGCAGGCCCTGGCGGACGACGGTGTGATCATCAGCTAGCAATACAGATATTTTCTTCATGATGTGGTGGTTGAGTTGGATGTGAAGGGGGTGGCGCGGGCGCCTTCGCGGGCGCCTCGGCGCCCAGCGGCACGCGCACGATGACCCGGGTGCCCTTGCCCGGCGTCGATTCGATCAGGAACTTGCCGTTCACGAGCCGCACGCGCTCCTGCATGCCGAGCAGGCCCAGCCGGCCGGTCTTCTTCCCAAGCTTCTCCTCGACGGAAAAGGCCTTGCCGTTGTCGACGACCTCCATGGTCACATTGCGGCCGTCGGAGGTGAACTCGATCCGCACCCGCGTGGCCTGCGCATGCTTGAACACGTTGCTCAGCGACTCCTGGGCCGTGCGGAACAGGACCTCGGCGGATTGCCCCAGCACCCGCGCGAGGTCGGGATGCGTCCCCAGGTCCACCCGCAGGCTCGTGCGGCGGACAAACCCGCTGATGTGGGCCCGCAGCGCGGCGTGAACGCCGAGGTGATCGAGCATGGCCGGCCGCAGCTCGCGGGCGAAGCAGTGGACCGTCTCCATGCTCTGGGCGAGGAGCTGCTCCGCTTCGGCCACCTTGCGCTGAAAGGCGGCATTTTCGCCCGCCTGGCGCTTGAGCATGGCGACGGTGACATTGACGGCGGTCAGGGCCTGGCCGATCTCATCGTGGAGTTCGCGGCTGATCCGCTTGCGCTCCTCCTCCTGGGCCGTCAGGACCCGCGCGGAAAGCTCCTGCAGCTGCGCGTTGGTCGCGGCCAGGGTCTCGTTGCGGTCGTTGAGCTGGTGATTGAGCTGCTCCATCCGCTCCAGCGCCGTGCGAAAGCCGCGGTGGGCCGCCTCGAAGGGCGAGAGCACCTCGAGCAGGAACGTCTCCAAGGCGGGAAGGAACCGCGGTTCGGCGCCGCCGGACGCGCGCGCCAGGACGCCGTCGCCCAAGGCCTGGTGGTGCAGGCGGATGATGTCGAAGACCCCCAGGCCCGCGCTCATCGCGGCGCGCCCGAGTTCGTAGGCTTGCTCGAGGTTTTCCTCATCGGGCCGCTGCAGGTAGTCGCGCAGCGCGCTCGCGTAGGTGATGGGAAGGCTGGATCGAAGGCTGGACATGGAAGGTGGACCGGGCGCGAGGGCCTAGGCGGGCGCCTCGGCGGCGGATGGTCGGTGTCCGCCGCGCCCATTGGAATGCTCGGCCTCGGCCGGCTCCGGCAGCCACTTGCGCATGGTGACGGTGGTTCCGCGCCCCAGGGTGGAGGCGATGTCGAACTCATCCATCAGCCATTTGGCGCCCGGCAGGCCCACGCCCAGCCCGCGGCGCGTCGAATAGCCGTATTGCATGGCCTGGGCGACGTCGGCGATGCCGGGCCCCTGGTCCCGGGCGACGATCTGCAGGCCCCGGCGTCCATGCTCCTCGATGGGCTGCATCACGATTTCGCCCTCCTTGGCATGGTCGACGATATTGCGCGCGACCTCCGAGATCGCGGCGGCGACCAGCGTCACATCCGCGCCGCTGAAACCCAGGGAAATGGCCTGGGCACGGCCCCGCTGCCGCGCAGTGACGATATCAACGGCAGTTTGAATTGATGTTTGGATTTCACCGTTCCCCATTGGCGAAGGACCCGTAGGTTAGTACCCCACTAGCATGGGCCAGTTCCTCTCTGAGGACTTCCCGCCCGCGTTCAAACCCAAGCGGGCCAGGACTTCCTGAGCTCGGCATCGGGGATTTTCCCAGCCGGTGGCGGCGGCCTTCCCGGTGGGGTCGGCGCGGCATCAGTTTTCGGTGCCCACCCACCGGACGAACGCCCCGGCGCGGGGACTAACACAGCGTCACTTTACAGCGGCCATGAGACTCCTTTTCCTGCACGAGAGACTCGGGGCGTTCGGCGGCGCCGAAGCCAACGTGTGCGCGACCGCCAGCGAGCTCAAGGCCCGCGGGCACCAGATCGCGCTGGCCCACGGCGCGCCCACCGGGCGGGGCGAGGCGGAATGGGAGAGCCTGTTCGAGCGCCGCTATCCCTTGGGGGCGGAGGGCGCCGCGGTCCTCGCCGCCGCCCTGGCCGAGTTCCGGCCCGACGTCGCCTTCGTCCACAAGCTCTCCGCGCCGGACCTGCTCGCCGCCCTGGCCGCGGCCGGGACGCCGGTCGTGCGCATGGTCCACGACCATGACCTGTACTGCATGCGCGGATACAAGTACCATTACCTGTCGCGCGCCATCTGCACCCGCGGCGCCTCGCCCTACTGCCTGTTCCCGTGCGGCGCGGCGGTCGCGCGCGGCGCCCCGGGCGGCTTTCCCCTGCGCTGGGTGAGCTACCGGGCCAAGCGCCGCGAGATCGCCCTCAACCGCCGGTTCGAGCGGCTGATCGTCGCCAGCGGCTACATGCGCGAGGAGCTTTTGCGCAACGGGTTCGCCGCCGACCGGATCGAGATCCATCCCCCCGTCCCGCGTCCGGCCGGCGCCGCGGACCGGTCGAACTTCAGCCCGCGCAACCGCATCGTCTACGCCGGACAGATCATTCGCGGCAAGGGCGTCGACGTCCTGCTCGAGGCGCTCGCCCGCGTGCGGACCCCCTTTGAATGCGTGATCCTGGGCGACGGCAGCCAGCGCGAGGCTTGCGAGGCCCTGAGCCGGCGGCTCGGCCTGCAGGACAAGGTCCGCTTCGCCGGCTTCGTTCCGCAGGCGCGGGTGCCGGAATACTACCGCGACGCCTCGCTCGCCGTCATGAGTTCGCTCTGGCCGGAGCCGTTCGGGGCCACCGGGCTGGAGGCGATGCGCTGCGGGCTGCCCGTGGTCGCCTTCGACGCCGGGGGCATCAAGGAATGGCTGATCGACGGAGTGAACGGCCACCTCGTGCCCTGGATGGACCGGGACGCCTTCGCCGAGCGGGTCGACCGCCTGCTGGGGGACAAGGCGCTGGCCCGGCGGATGGGCGAGGACGGCCGGCGCCTCGCCGAGGATCGCTTCAGCTTCGCCGGGTACATTTCCGGATTGGAAGACCTTTTTGCCCGCACGGCCCATGCCGCGGCGGGGACCACGCCATGAACTTCAACGCTTCCGCCCATCCGCCCGCTTCCCTGCTCGGGCATTTTGCGTCGTTCCAAAGCCGCTGGGGCCTTCGCCGGCTCCTCGCCTATGTCTGGCTGCGCCGGCTCGCCTGGCGCTGGCTGCTCGACGGCGCCGAAACGGCCAAGCGGGCCGTCGATGTCGTGGGCAGCGCCTGCGCCCTGCTGGTGCTCAGCCCGCTCTTTGCCCTGATCGCCGTGGTGATCAAGCTGCAGGACCGGGGGCCCATTTTCTTCGCCCAGACCCGGGTCGGCCGCTACGGCCGCGAATTCCGGATGATCAAGTTCCGGTCCATGTGGCCGGACGCGGACCGGCGCCTGGCGGAGGTCCTGGCCCAGAACCAGCACGCCGGAGGCGTCACCTTCAAGATGCGCCACGACCCCCGGGTGACTCCGATCGGCCGCTACCTGCGCCGATTCTCCCTCGATGAGCTGCCCCAGTTCTACAACGTGCTGATCGGCGACATGTCGCTGGTCGGCCCGCGGCCGCCCGTGCCGCGCGAGGTGGCCCTGTACGCGCTGTCCGACCGCCGGCGCCTGGCCGTCAAGCCCGGCATCACCTGCCTGTGGCAGATCAGCGGCCGCGCCGACATCGACTTTTCCGGGCAGGTGAAGCTGGACGTGAACTACATCGACAACCCGAGCCTGAAGCAGGATCTGCGCATCCTGGTCAAGACGGTGCCGGCGGTGATCTTTGGCGCGGGGGCCTACTGATGAAGACCCTCCTTATCTGCCCGGCCCGCCGCCCCGCCGTCTCCATCCTTTCCGAGGACCTGCCCCTCGCCGCCCTGCCGATCCTGGGCGAATCGCTGGCGGCCCATTGGGTCGAATACGTGGCCGCTCTCGGCGCCAAGGAGGTGCGGATCGTCGCGCCCGACCGGGCCGACGCCGTCCGGGCCGCCGTGGGCGACGGCGGACGCTGGGGCGTGCGCATCGAGATCATCGCCGCCGCCGCCGAGGCGACGGCCATCGAGGCCGCGACGCGCTACCGCTCGACCGACGAACCCGGCTGGCTGCCCTATCCCCACGACTTCATTGTCATGAATCACCTGCCGGGCGCCGTCGGCCAGCCGCTGTTCGACAGCTACGCCGCCTGGTTTTCGGGGGTGCGCAATTGGATGCCCCACGCCCTGACTCCCGTCCGGGTGCGGGTGAGCGAGGTCCGTCCCGGCGTCTGGGTGGGCCGCCGCTCGCGGGTCCATCCCACGGCCCAGCTCCACGCCCCCTGCTGGGTGGGCGACCAGGCCTACGTTGGCCGCGACGCCATCGTCGGGCCCGGTTCGGTGATCGAAAACCGCGCGGTGGTGGAGCAGGGAGCGCGGGTGATCCAAAGCATCGTCTGCCCCGACACCTATGTCGGGAAGCTCACCTCCGTCGCCAACTCCATCGCCTCGGGGAACACCCTGACCAACTGGAAAAGCGGTTCTTCGCTTCGCGTGCCCGATCCGTTCCTCATGACCTCGCTGGCGCGCAAGACCAAGGCGAGCGCCCGGGTGGCGCGCCGGTCGCTGGCAGCCGGCTTCGGCGCGCTCGCGCCGTGGAATTTGGTTCGGACATGGAACTATCGCCTCTCCGACCGTACCTCGTCCGTGAAACCGCCGATTTGAATCCACTTCCAGACTTACCCGACATGAAAATCGAAACTCTCGGCGAAAGGCTGACCGTCTCGGAGATACCCGAGCTGACCGCGGTCAATTCCAGCCAATTCCGCGAACGGGTGGGCGCCGCCCTCCCCTCCGCGCCGGGCGTGATCGAGATCGATCTTTCACAAACGCAGTTCGTCGACAGCAGCGGCCTGGGAGCGCTCTTTGCGCTCTACCGCTCGACCGGCAACGGCAAGAACGTCACCTTGCGGCTGCTCAATCCCGCGCCGGAGATCCAGCAGCTCTTCGAGCTGACGCAAATGCACCAGCTGTTCGAAATCGTGCAACGCTGACGCCCGGCGCCTTTCGCCATGGCAGCCCCATCCCTCCAGCCGGATCGGCCCGCCAGTTTCCGCCTCGCCTTCGCGACGGATTTTGCGGCGGCGCGCTCCGCCGCCGCCGCGGTCCGCGGCTTCCTCGCCGAACAAGGCGTGCCCGACAACGAGCTGTTCGCATGCGAGCTGTGCGTCGCCGAGGCGTGCAACAACGCCGTCGAATACGCCCAGGGGCGCGCCCGCGAGCGCTCGCCCCTGGTCGACGCCATCTGCACGCCCGGCGCGATCGAATTGCGGGTCACCGACCATACCCCCGGCTTCGAACTGCCGCCGCGCGCCGAGGCGCCGGCCCCGCCCGGCGAACGCGGCCGCGGGGTCTTCATCATCCGCTCGATGATGGACGAAGTGAATTACCTGCGCGGAGCGGGCGAGAACGTCCTGGTCATGCGCAAGGCGCGCGCCCCCGCCCCCGGCGCGCCGCAGCCGGCCACGCCTCCGGCGCCCTCGCTGGAGGAGGTGCGCAAGGAGCTGGCCGAATGCCGCCGCACGGTTTCGGGCATGGCCCGGGAACTGTGCTTCCGCTCCGAGACGCTCTCGGCGGTCTTCCGCTGCTGCGCCGAACTGGGGCGCAGCGGCGATCGCGAGGGATTCGAGGAGCGGATGCTGGGGGACCTCCTGCACTTGACGGCCGCCGACTGGTACGTCCTGCGCCTCACCAGCCCCGACGGCCGGCTGACCGTCGCCGCCGCGTCCGAGCCCGAGCTCAAGGGGGCCCCGCTGCCCCTGCCCCACGCCGGCGAAACGGCCGCGGGCATCGAGGCCGCCGTGGCGGCTTCCCGCTCCTCCGCCCGCTTCGAGGCGCGCCAGCAGCCGGCGTCCGACCCGCTCCGGGTCGCCGGGCCGGATTCCCACGGTCTTGTCTATCCGCTCGTGTTCGCCGACAACCTGGTCGGCACGGTCGCGGTGGGACGGCGCAAGGGCGGCTGGTTCGGCGAGCTCCAGGACGAGGTCGTGCGCACGTTCGCGGAGTTTCTCGCTATCCAGACGGTCAATTTCCGCCAGCGCGCCGAGGAAGTGCGCAACCGGGTCTTCGCCCGGGAGCTGGAGATCGCCCGCGACATCCAGCGTTCGCTCCTGCCGCTGTCGCTGCCGCAACTGGCCGGCTTTGGCCTCGCGGGCGGCTGGCAGACCGCCCGCGAAGTGGGCGGCGATTTCTACGACGCCATCCCCCTCAGCGACCATTCCCTGCTGCTCGTCGTCGCGGACGTCATGGGCAAGGGCGTCCCGGCCGCGCTCTTCGCGACGATTATCCGCGGCCTGCTCCGCGGGCTGTCCACGCGCAGCGAGGGGCCGGCCCAGCTCCTCAGCCGGCTGAACCGGCTGCTGTACCCGGAGCTCTCCGGGGTCAGCATGTTCATCACGGCGCAGGTGGTGTACGTCGATCTGCGCCGCCGCCGCGTGACTGCGGCGAGCGCGGGCCACTGCCCCCTGCTCTACACGCCCGAAGGACGCGACGAGGTCGTCGCCCTGCCCACCCGCGGAATCCCGCTGGGCGTCCTGCCCGACACCGTGTACCGCCACCAAACCGCCGTGTTCGGGCGTCCCGGCATCCTCCTGCTGCACACCGACGGCCTGACCGACGCGCGCAATCCCCAGGGCGAGATGTACGGCCAGCAGCGCCTGATCGACTGGCTCAGCGCCAACGGCAACGGCCGGGTGCCGGCCGCCGAACTGCGCGACCGCCTCTCCACCGAGCTGAACCGCTTCCGCGGCACCGCGCCGATGGGCGACGACCAGGCGTTCCTCATGCTCGCCGAGGAGGGCGAACCCGAAACGCGCAGCTCGCCGGCCTGGTGGAATCCCGCCCGGTTTGCGCGCCGCCCGCTGCCCTTCCCCGTCAACGCCTGAAATGAAGTCCAAACTCGCCCTCTTCGTCTTCATCGACGCGTGCGGCTGGGAGATCATCAAGCGCGATCCCTTCGTGCAGGATCTCGCGCCCGAACGCCGTCCCCTCCGCTCCGTCTTCGGCTACAGCTCGGCCTGCATCCCCTCCATTCTGGCGGGGCGGTGGCCGGCCGCCCACCGCAACTGGAGCTACTTCGTGTACGACCCGGAACATTCCCCGTTCCGCTCGCTGCGGCTCCTGCGCTGGCTGCCGCGCGCCGTGACCAGCCGGCGGATCTTCCGCCGCTACCTGTCGAAGGCGCTCAAGGTCCACCTGAAGTTCCGGGGCTACTTCGACCTCTACAACATCCCCTTCAAGTACATCTCGCTCTTCGACTTCTCGGAAAAGAAGAACCCCCTCCAGCCCGGCGGACTGAACCGGGGGCCCAACATCTTCGACGAGCTGGTCGAGCGGGGCATCCCCTACCACGTCAGCAACCCCGTCCGCACCGAGCGGGAGAACCTGGACGCCCTGCTCCAAGACATCCGCGGCGAAGCGATTGACTACGCCTTTCTGTATTGGCCGGATTTGGACGGGCTGATGCACCGGGTGGGCAACGACGCCCCGGACGTCCCGGCGAAGCTGCGGGCCTACGAGCCCTGGCTGCAGGAGCTGATGCGGACCGCGCGCGAGCACTACGGCGACGTCAAGCTCTCTATCTTCAGCGACCACGGCATGGCTAATTGCGACCGGCTCCTGGACCTGCGCGCGCAGATCGACGCCCTCGGCCTGCGCATGGGCCGGGACTACGCCGTGGTCTACGACTCGACGATGGCGCGCTTCTGGTTCTTCTCCGCGGACGCCCGCCAGCGGGTCGAGGCCTGCCTGGCCGGAGTGCCCGAGGGCCGGATCGTTCCCGACGCCGAACTGGAGGCCCTGGGGACCCTCTTCCCGGACCGCTACTTTGGCGAACTGATCTTCCTCGTCCAGGAGGGGGTCCTGATCGTGCCCAGCCACATGGGCGAGCGCCCGATCCGCGCCATGCACGGCTACCACCCCGACGACCCGCACAGCTACGCCAGCCTGCTGACGAATTATTCGCCGGTCCCGGAAACGGTCACGGCGATCCCCCACGTCCACGACCTGATGCTCGCGCAGGCGCAGGAAGCGCACGCGGCCAACCGCGGCGGCGCCTCCGCTCCCGCGGCGCTGGCCGCGAATCCGATTCCCGCCTGACCTTACGGCCCTGTCAGTCCAGGGCCACGCGCCCTGCGGCCACGGCGGAAAAGGGCACCACCCGGATGTCCGAGCGGCTGCCGAGCCAGTCGGCGACCGAGTGCAGGGCGGCGACGAAAGGCTCGTCCGCGGTTCCGTCGCGGAAATACTCCCACCAGTGGGTCACGATGACAGTGAGCGCGCTGGAATTCACGGCGCGCTGCACCGCCTCGAGCATGCCGCGGCAGGGATGGTGATAGGACAAGAGGCAGCCGGGATGGCTCAGCAGGGCGGTGCCGTTGACCCGCCAGTGGCGGCGGCGCTCGAGCTTCTTGCGCACGTAGGCCGGCCACCAGCGGCGCGGAATCCGTCCCAACTCGAACCAGCCGGTGGAGATCACCTGGAAGCGGCGCGCGAGTTCGCCGTACGCCTGGCGCGAGATGCGGTCGTAGGGGGCGACAAAGGTTTCCGGCGGAGCGAATCCCGCCTCGGTCAGCCGCTGGCGGCCCAAGTCCAGCCGCCGGGCCACCTCACGGCGGTCGGTGTTGCCGAACTCCAGGTAGTCGTGGTGGCACCCGTGCTGCAGCACGTGGTAGCCCGGTTCGCTCCGCAGGTAGGAGACGATGTCGGGGCTTTGCGCCAGGGGAATCAGCGCCGCGCGATGTCCGCCGTTCCGCCCCGCCGTGAGAAATCCTTCCAGCCGCCCGTCGGGCATGCGGACGTCCGTGCGCACTTCCGGAATCACGGCGAGATTGACCGGCAGATTCCGGTCAAGAAACGGCCGGTAGAGCCGTTCCAGGCAGGCGGACGGGGTCACCGCGCTGGTATCGTCGTCGCGAATGATTACGTGGCGCATGGGACCTGGAGGGAAAGTTCGTCGTACAGCCGCTGCATCCGGCCGGCGAGGACGACGGAGTCGTAGTCGCGGCGCACACGGGCGCGGCCGGCTTCGCCGCGGGCACGGGCGCGGGCCGGATCGGCCGCCAGCTCGTCGACGGCGGCGTGGAATTGCTCCGGCGCCGCGAGGTCGAAAAGCCATCCGTCGCGGCCCGGCTCGACGAGCGAAAGGGCCCCCGAGGTCCGGGTGGAGATCACCGGAGTGCCGGCGGCCCACGCTTCCAGGATCACCAAGCCGAAGGTTTCGGAAACCGAGGGCAGCAGCACCGCCTCGGCCAGCTGCAGCAGCCCGATCAGGCGCGGGTCCCCGGGCGGCAACTTGCCCGCGAGAACGAAGTGATTCTGCAAGCCCTCCGCCCGCAGGCGGCCCTCGAGCGCCTGGCCGTAGGCGGCGTCCGTGCAGGGGCCGATGGACATCACCAGGATGTCCGGATGGCGGCGGGCGAGTCTGGGCATCTGCGCCGCGACCCAGTCCTGGTTTTTCACCGGGTCGACCCGTCCCGGCATGAGCAGGAGCGTGCGGCCCTGCACGCTCGGAAAGGCGCGCAGCGCCGCCGCGCGCTGATCCTGTTCGTAGCGGGAGGCCGGCACCCCGTGGGGCTGGATCATGACCCGCAGCTTCGGATGCCGTTCGGCGATCAGCCGCGCCTCCCGGGGATTGCAGGTCACGATCGCGTCGGCTTCCTCCACCATCGCTCGGGAACGAAGGAGCCACCCGACGATCTTGCCCCAGTCGAGCCCGTTGCGCCCGCTGCCCTGCACCATCCCCTGGCGGACAGCCGGCGGAAGGTCGTAAAGGCCGCCGTGCACGGTGGCGACAAAGGGGATCCGGCGCCGGCGCGCGATTCGCAGGCCCACGGCCCCGAGCCGGCCCAGGACATGCGAATGGATCACCGCCGCCGTGCGCTCCCGCCACAAGGCGCCGATCAAGTCGAAGGACACGAGGTTGCCCGACACGGCCAGGAGCTGCTTGCGCCGCGCCTCCGGCATCCCCCAGACGGGCAGGCAGGCCCGGAAACGGCGCACCGCGCAGCCGCTGGCCGCGAAGGGATCGAGCGCGTTCGTCGGCCGGGGCAGCGCCGGCGCATACACGGCCGAATCCACTCCGTGCGCGGCCAGTCCGGTGGCGAGCTGGTGGATCGCCGTCTCCGTCCCGCCCCACTCGGCCGGATCATACTTCCTGAGGATGTGTACGACGCGCATGGACAATGGCGGCGAGGCCGCCCATCATGATGTAAAAGGTGAAGAGGATGGGCGTCTGCCGGTAGACCCATTCGGTCAGGCTCTGGCCGAAGATGCCGCAGATGCCGAAGAAGATCCCCGCCATCATCAGGTCGGCATCCGTCCGGCGGCCGCGGAAGACCCCCGGCAGGGCCAGCCCGAACCAGCGCAGCCACAGCAGAAGAAAGAGCAACAGCCCGGGATAGCCCAGTTCCCCCAGGGTCAGCGCGCACAGATTGTGGGCCGGCGCCGGCAGGTAGGCGTCGTCGAAGACCGACGGCTTGTCCAGGTCGGTCCCGTAGATCTGCTGCAGGTACTTGTAGTCGGCATAGCGGAACCCCAGGCGCGGGCCGTAGATCCGGCTGACGTAATACGACCAGTTGTTGAGCCCGACTCCGAAAGGCCGGTCCTCGACGATGGCGGCGGCATAGCGCAGATAGACCCCGCGGCCTTCGTCATGGGTGTCTTCGTATTCCTCGGCCAGGCTCGCGCTGTCGTAGCGGGCCACGATGTGGCTCCAGGACACGGCGAACACCCCGACGACCACGGCTCCGACGGCCGCCGCGAACGCCAGCCGCTTGGGCGTGGGCACGAAGGAGGCGCAGGAAAGCGTCGCGCCCAGCGCGGTCAGGCAGAAAAGCGGAATTCCGGTGCGGGAGAACGTGAAGATCAGCGCCACGGTCCCGGCCAGGACGGCCGCCCCGCACAGCAGGCGCAGCTTCAGATTCCACGCCCGATGCGCCGCCGCGATCAGCAGCGGGCACACCATGCACAGGTACATGGAAAGGCTGTTTTCGTGGTCGAGGGACCCCGGTGTGCGGTCGACGTGCTTCAGCAGCTTCTGCTCGATGGCCCACGCCCCTTCCAGCCCGACCGCCAGGGCGAGGAAAACCACGAGGATCGTCCATTCGCGGCGGGTGCGCAGGTAGGCGGCGGACCCGGCGAAGACGATCACCGTCTCGAACATCTTCGTCAGCTCGAAGGCGCCGAACATCTGCGGGGTGGAGACGCAGACCGAAACGGTGGCGTACGCGGTGTAGATCAGCAGCAGCCCCAGGCTCGCCGGCCAGAACCACCGGGGGCGGTCGGCATTGCGTCCGAGCGTGCAGCCCAGGAGGACAGCCAGCGCCAGGATCGCGATCAGGGATATCTCGAGGCCGCGGGTGCTGCCCCGATACCAGGCCTCGCTGATGAAATGCACGTCCATGTGCTCGGTCAGGACGCAGCCGAACACCATGAAGGCGAAAAACACGTCGCGGAAGCGCCGGAAGAGCAGCGACAGCGACACGGAGCCGACCGTCACCAAAGGGATGAGCAGCAGCGCGACCGCGTGCGAAGGCTTCATTTCGCGTTGGCGCTGGAAGCGGCCAGGATCGACTGCCGCGCGGCCTTGGGCCAGAAGTTGGCGACGCCGCCGGTCAAGAACCGGCGCGCACGGTAGCAGGCGATCAAGGTCACCAGAAATCCCGCCGCCGCCGCCGGGAAATGGCTGATGCGCCGGCCCAGCGGAAGCTGGGCCCACCGGCGCCAGCGGAACGTGAGCGCGTCGGGGAAGATCCGCCAGAAGAAGCGCTCCCGCTGGATGTGGGCCGCGATCAGTTTCTTCAGCCAGTCGGGATCGCGGGCTTCGTGGCGGCGCAGCGTTTCAGCCAGATCGAGCCGCTCCTCCACCGGCAGGGTCTGCAGGTAGGCGATCAGCACGTGGACGGTCGTCTGGCCGATCATCTGCCGCTTCTGGTTATTGAGCACGTCGGAGAGCTTGAGGTAGGGCTCGAACAGGTGGCGGGCCGACGCGATCGACACCGTCTTGGCGGGGTCGGCCGGGGCGGTCAGAAAGTGGGTCGTGATGACGGCCTTGAAGAACCCGTCGTCGTTGGCGATCATGTCCCGCGCGAGGTACAGGTTGCGGGCGATCCCCGAGCGGATGCAGTAGAGCTGCCCGTTGAGCCGGCCGGGGATCGATCCGGTCATGTCGGAAGTCGAAAGCGAGACCCGGTCGCGCAGGCTCTTGTGCTCCTTGAAGGCGATGTCCTTGACCGGCCAGTCGGAGGCCGCCAGCAGCTTGGGATTGCGCTCCAGGGCGTTGAACACCTGCTCGAGCGTGTCGGGCTCGTGGAAGACGATGTCCGCGTCCATCAGGCAGATATAGCGGGCCTCGCGGGCGGAGAGCTCATGCACGAACCGGTTCCAGGCATTGTTCCGCCCCGGCTCCTTGATGTCCGCCACCCAGGCATGGAAGCCGGCGGCGTCCCGGTGGTCCTCGCGCTGGCGGCGGAAGATGTCCTCGGTCACGGGCACGGTCCGATCCGTGCATCCGTTGGCGAGACAGACGATCTCGCAGCGTTCACCGCGTTCCGCCAGGCGGGCAAAGAGGGTTTGGCGAAAGAGCGAATCGAGCATCACCGGGAGCGAAGACTCTTCGTTCCAGGCCATGATGCCGATGGAGAGGGCAATCGGGGACGTTCCACTGGAAGTGCTCATGGACGCATCGATAGACCGCCCCTGGCCTGAGAGTGCGGTAGGTATGGACCCCCATGCAAAGAGGGAACGACCCCATTATGTGCGCGATCCAAACGGGCTACTATCCTTCCCAGCCGATAGTCATGCCCCCGCTTCCTCCCGTCAGCATTGCGCTTCGCTCGTTCAACGAAGGTTGGGCGCTGCAGGGCACCTTGCGCGCCCTGCAGGCGCAATCCCACCGCGACTGGGAATTGATCGCCTTCGACTCCGGCTCGACCGACGGCTCGGTCGAGCTGCTGCGCGCCGCGCGCCCGCGGGAATTGATCCAGATGCTTCCGCACGAGTACCGGCCCGGGCGGGTGCTGAACCAGGCCATGCGGCTGGCCCGGCACGAGCGGGTCATCTTCCTCAACGCCGACGCCACGCCCCAGGGGCCGGACTGGCTGGCTCCCCTGGTGGCGGCGCTCGACGAGCCCAAGGTCGCCGCCGTCTTCGGCCGGCAGGTCCCCCGCCCCGATTGCCGGGCCGCCTTCGCGCACGATTACGACCGCTGCTTCGGCCTGCGGCGGGAATCCGCCGGCTGGGAGCACTTCTTTAGCATGGTCAGCAGCGGCCTGCGCCGCGAGCCCTGGGCCCTGCGCGGCTTCCGGGAGTCGATGCAGTATTCCGAGGACGACGAATACACCCGCTGGTGCCGCGCCCGCGGCTACGAGATCCGCTACGTTCCGGACTCGGTCGTGATGCATTCCCACAACTACACGCCCAGCCAGGCGTACAAGCGCAGCTTCGGTGAGGCCTGGGCCCTGGCCGATGTCTGGCGCGGGACGGAGCCGAACTGCACGCCGCTGCGGACCCTGGCGCTCGGCTGGCTGCGCGACGCGGCCGCGGACTTGCGCTGGTGCGCCCGCCACGGGCGCCTCGGGGAATGGCCCGCCTCCTGCCGGATCCGCTGGGAACAGCGGCTCGGCCGCCTGCACGGTTTCCGCGCCGGCTGGCGCATGCACCGGATTGACGCCGTCATGGCATGAGCGCGCTCGCCCTCGAATCCCCCTCTGCCGCGCGCCTGCCGGAGGCGCCCCCGGCCGCGCCCGCGGTGCGCTTCACCATCGACGGCGACGACGCCCTGGAGGCGCACCTGGCCCGCACCTGCGCCCGGGCCGTGAGCGGAATCCGCGGGCTGGTTCCCGACCGGACATTGGAAGCGGTCCTGCTCGGCGGAGGCTATGGGCGGGGCGAAGGCGGCGTGCTCCGCTCGGCGGAGGGCGACCGGCCCTACAACGACATCGAGTTTTACGTCGCCTTGCGCGGATCGCGCCATCTGAACGAGCTGCGGTACCGCCGGCCCCTCGAAGTCCTGGCGCAGATCCTGACCCACCAGGCCGACGCCGAGGTGGAGTTCAAGATCGCATCGCTATCGGAGATGAGCCGCGCGCCGATCAGCATGTTCAGCTACGACCTGCTCGCCGGCCACCGCCAGGTGTGGGGCGACCCCCGCGGGCTCGCGCCGTGCTCCGCGCACCGCCACGCGGACGCGCTCCCGATCGGCGAAGCCACCCGCCTGCTCCTGAACCGCTGCAGCGGGCTGTTGCTGGCCAAGGCGCAGCTCGAGCGCGAGCCGTTCACGGAAGCGGCGGCGGACTTTGTGGGCCGCAACCTCGCCAAGGTGCAGCTCGCCCTCGGCGACGCCGTGCTGACCGTCGCGGGCCGCTACCACTGGAGCTGCCGCGAGCGCCACCGGCGCCTCACCCGCCTTTCCGGGTACGCCGTCCCGGAACTGGATGCGGTGCGCCGCCACCACGAGGCGGGCGTGGAGTTCAAGCTGCGTCCGGCGCTGACCCGCGCCTCGCGCGCGGAGCTGGCGGCGCGGCTCGAGGAGATATCCTCGCTCGCCCTGCGGATCTGGCTGTGGACCGAAAGCCGCCGCCTGGCGCGCCACTACGCCTCGGCGCGGGCCTACGCCGGCGACGCCATCAACTTTTTCCCCCAGACCTCGGCCCTGCGCAATGCGGCGCTCAACCTGCGCGGCGCAGGGCCGAGGTTACTGCGCAACCGGCGCCGCCGGTGGCGCAATCCGCGCGAGCGCGCGCTGCGGTCGCTGGCGCTGCTGCTGTGGGAGCCGGATGCGCTCACGCACCCGGCGCTGCACCATCGCCTCCAGGCCGAACTCTGCACCAACGCCTCGCATTTCGAGGGGCTGGTCGACGCCTACACGCGCCTCTGGCGCCGGGTGCAGTAAGCCGGCGTCAATCCTCGTTTTTCAGCGAAAAATCGATGTCGTAATCGTCGCCGCGATGGCTGGGC
Organism: Opitutaceae bacterium; assembly: GCA_035656575.1. Classification (GTDB taxonomy): domain Bacteria; phylum Verrucomicrobiota; class Verrucomicrobiia; order Opitutales; family Opitutaceae; genus Palsa-1447. The sequence goes on along the minus strand of DASRSH010000234.1, from coordinate 1,191 downwards.
GGCGGCGGCACGCTCACCCGCTGCAGCGCGTCGATCACGGCCTGGCCGAAGGCCTCGTTGCCGGTGGAGCGGACAATGCGGATGTTGGAAATCGAACCGTCGGCGCCCACGTAGAATTTCACGTGGGCCATCATGCTCTCGGTGAAGTCGGTCGGGGGGACGAAGTTGTCGATCCAGCGCTCGCGGATCAGTTCGGTCCAGGCCACCATCGCGTCCTGCTGCTCGGCAGTCAGGGCTTTGCCCCCGGCGCCGGCCTCCATCGACTTCCCGTGGATGACGCCCGTGGCGCGCCCCCGCGCGGCCTGCTCGCGCAGGAACTGCTCGTAGGTGACGCCGGACTTGCGGGCCGCCGCCAGGGCCGCCAGCCGCTCGGCGATCCGCCGCTTGCGCTCCTCCGCCCGCTTGAGGCGCAACTCATGCATCTTGATCCGGCTTTCGGCCTTGATCTGCGCCCAGCGCACCGACTTCTCGAAGTTGGGCACCGCCGTGCCGCTGGCGGCGGCGGCCGATGTTTTCACCCGCTTGAGCGGCGCGGGCTTGGGCGGGGGCGGCACGGCCTCGGCCGGAACCGGCTCCAGGGCCGCCGCCGGCGGTGCGGCCTCGGGCGTCGGGGGCTCCGGCGCCGGCGGCGCGGGCGGGGCGTTGAACTTGACGCCCACTTCCGAGCCCAGCGCGGTGGCCTGCGTGGCCATGTAGTTGTCGCCCTGCCCGGCGACCAGTTCGAACACCTGGGGGGGCGGCGGCCGCGACTGCGAAAAGGCCAGGCCGGCGAGAACGATCAGCAGCACGATCGCGCCGTGCAGGGCGATCGAAGAGAGAAAGGCGGGATGCGACCGATAGTGTGCGTCGGCAAGGTCCATCAGCGGCCGGCGGTCTGGGTATCGAAGGTGATGTCCGATAGCCCGGCCTTTTTCAGCTCATCCATCAGCGTGATCGTCTTCTGCCAGGGCACCTGGGCGTCGATGCGCAGGCGCATGACCGGCTTGTTCGGCTCGGCCGCGTAGCGCGCCAAGTCCTCGCGCAGTTCGGGGAGGTCGACCTGGCGGTTTTCGACGTAGAACAGCCCGGCGGAGTCGATCGAAAGGGCGATGAAGCGCTGGTTGGTCTTCGGCTTGACCTGCGGGCTCTGCGATTCGACCGGCAGCTTGAGCGGGATCGTCTGCTCCTGCTTGCTGTACGAGGTCGCGATCA
>DASRSH010000233.1:0-9585 GCA_035656575.1 Opitutaceae bacterium | reverse complement strand
ACGACGGAGTGCGGGACGCTGACCGCCACGATCCGGTATGCCGAGCACGCCGCGGCCTTCGCCGGACGGGAAAACCCGCTCGAAGTGCGGGTGAGCAATTCCGGCCCCGAGCCCCTGGACCTGCACCTGCAGCTGCGCCTGCCGGCGGGCTGGCAACAGGCCGGGCCCCCGGCGGCATTTCGCCTGGAACCGGGCGCGGAGCTGGCGCGGAGGTACCGGCTGACGATGGCTGCGGCCGCGCTGTACGATACCAACGAGGTCCGGGTGGATATCGCGGCTGAACGGCGCCCCGCCTTGCCGTCGCTGCCGGCAATTTTTCTGGGCGGATTTCGCTGGCTGCATTCGCCGCCGGTGCCGGGCACCTTGCGGACACCTTCCGACTTCGACGCGTCGTCCCGGCTGACGCGCATCACGGAGGGGTGGAGCGAACGGTGGCTGCCCGGCAACGATCTGGAGCCGGAGGCGCTTTTCCAGGGGGCCCCGGGCACGATCTATCTTGCCCACTTCATTCATTCCGATGTCGCCCAGGAGGTCATCCTTGGCGTTTCCAACACCCAGCGCATGCAGCTTTGGCTCAATGGCCGCCTCGAACACGAGACGGGGAGCATCACCGGGCTGCGCCCCAACCAAGGCAATGGCGGCGGCGACGGCTCCAATTACAAGGAGTGCTGCTTGCAGCCGGGCTTCAATCACGTGCTCATCCGTCTGGAGCGGGGCGGGCAGCCGCTGCAGGCGCATTTTACCCTCGGCCGGCCGGACCGGGTGCACCGCAAGTGCCTCGGCCATGCCGTCCTGGGGCTGCGGCGCAGCGTGCTGCCATGGGAAGCGGCCTCGTAGCTTCGCCCGAATCGGCGCGGCTCGCCGCGCTGGGTCTGTTGGTGGCGGGCATCATGTCCGTCACGAACGTGTTCATGGAGGTGGCGCGGAAGAAGGCCGTGACCGGGGTGGCGCTGCTTCCCGCCACCTTTTGGTGCCACATCTTCGATACCCTGGTCTTTGCCGCCGCATGGTTTTGGCGGCACGGCGCGGATCCGCGGCCGCTGATCCACGGCGCGGATCCGCGCGGGTATGCGCTCTGCCTGACGCTTGATCTGATTCTGCTGGGGTTCGCCAACTGGCTTTTTTTCAAGGCGCTGCAGGAGTCGGCCATGTCCCGGGCCGTGCCGTTTCTGGCCTTCACCTCGGTGTTCCTGGTTCCCACGGGTTTTTTGATTCTGCGCGAATTGCCGCCGTTGGCGAAGTTGCTGGGGGTCGTTTTGACGGTGGTGGGGTCGCTGCTGATGGAGCGCCGCGCCTTCGCCGATGGCTGGCTGGCCCCCTTTCGCGCGGTCTACCGCGAAAAGGGCAGCCGCTACATGCTGGGTGTGGCGCTGTTGGTCGCCCTCTCGACCCCGCTGGACAAGAAGCTGTCGCTGATGACGGATATTTACACCCAGAGCCTGATCTACGGAGCGGGGATGAGCGTCTTTTTTTACGCGCTGTGCCGCACCCGGGGTGAGCCGCTGCGCGCCGGCGTGACCCAGGGGTGGGGCTGGATCGCCCTCGCCGGAACGTTGGATGCCCTGAGCCTGCTGCTGCAATTCGCCGCCTACCGCCACGTCGGTGTGGTGCTGGTCATTGCTATCAAACGGTCGGGCATCGTCCTGTCCGTCCTGTTTGGATGGTGGTTTTTCCACGAGCGGCATATCCGGGAGAAGCTCCTGGCCGCCGGTGTCATGTTCATCGGAGTGCTGATGCTTTACGTCAATTTCTCCACCCTCTGTGCGGTGGAGATTGTCGTTGGGACGCTGGCCTGCGCCGGCATCGCGGCGCGATGGCTTTGACTCCCCCGTTTCGCAGGTGCCCCCGAGCGAAGCCGCGAAACGACTGCGGGCCGCATCGCAGATGCCTTGCGCGCCAGGGGCTCGAGGCCGGGCCTCAGGAACTTCCTGATCGATCCGACCCGGGGCGGCGGAGCGAGTGGAGAGCAAAGCCTATGAGACGCCGAAACGCTGGGCTGGGAAGCGCGTGAGTGTTTTCGGCGGTGACGGTGGAGGGAGCCTTGCATTCGCGGACGAACCAGTGCGCGGCCGCGGCCCAAACAGCGGGACCTACCGGCTTGCGTTTTGAAATGCCTGCTCGAAGTGCTCCAACTCCGAGGCCGGGGCGTCAGAGACGGCCAGGAAGGCGAAGTCGCCTCCGGACCAGGATCGGGTCTGATAGCCATCCGTGGACGTCTTTGCCGGACCCGAGGGTTTCCCGGGCCAGACGAAGAGATTGATCGTGTGCTGGCGGTGGCGGTACACCAAGGCCGCGACCGTGTGGCCGCCAAGGCGGTCCAGGCGGCCGCCTTCGAGCCGATCGCCTTCGGCCGCGAGATCGACCACCGGCGGCGAAAAGTCCAACTTGCCGGCGAACCACGGCTTCACCGTGTGCTGATCCGTCGAGACGACGTCCATCAGATGCTCGCCCTGCAGCGAGCGGATGTGCGCTGCGACCGCTTCCTGATCAAGGAAGCGCGCCTGCGTGTTTCCCCGTCCCCACTGGTACCCGGTCGCCAGCGCAACCAGCGCGGCAGCCGCCGCGATGACGGGCCAAAAAATCATTCGCACGACCGGCGCGCGGTCCGGGGCCGATCCCGGCGGCGCCCCGGGTCCCGAATCGGCACGCCCGCCGTTCGCCGCGCCCGCGGCCTCGATGGCGGCCTGGATTCGCGCGGCCAGCTCCGGCGGAGCCGGATACCGGGGCAGCGCGGCCTTCAGGGCCGCATGAAATCCGTCGTCCTCCTTATCGGTCGCCACGTGCGCTCTCCTCTCTGTCCAGTTGGGTGAGCTCCGCGTGGAGCCGGTGCCGAGCCCGGGACAGGCGCGACATCACCGTTCCGATCGGCACCGCCGCGATCGCGGCGATCTCCCGATAACTCAATTCCTCGATCTCGTGCAAGACAATCGCCTCCCGCAATTCGGCCGGAAGCCGCTCCAACGCCTGCCGCACCCATTCGGCCCGCATCTCCCGCCACCCTTGGCGCCAGATTTCCTGCTCGGCGTTTTCGGAGCCATGGAGCCCGTCCTCGAAGACCTCGCCGCCAGGTTCCCGACGCATCCGGCGCAGCCGGCTGTAGCACTCGTTGCGGACAATCGTCAGCAGCCAGGGGCGTCCTTCGCCGCCGCGAAAGCGGTCCATCGCCCGAAAGGCCCGCAGGCACGCCTCCTGGACGGCATCCTCGGCCTCGTGGGCGTCCCGCAGGAGCCACCGCGCCAGGTTGTAGGCAGCGTCCAGGTGCGGGAGCAGGTGCTGTTCGAAAGGCGAAGACACGACGGCCAGATGGAAGTGTACGCGGAACGGAGCCGGTTTATTCCCTGGGCTGAAGAAATATTCCGGACCAGCAGAGGGAATATCCCCGCCGGCAAACGCGTAAGCAATGGGAAAGGCAGACTCCACTTCCCATGAACAATCGCATCCAAGAGAATCACCATGCCGACGGCGTCGACCGCCGCGGCTTCCTTCAGTGCATGGCCTGGGCCGGGACCGGCGTGCTGTGGACCCTCTCAAGTGGCGTCCTGTCCTCTCGCGCCCTTGGGCGCGAGGCCGGCGCCTCCGGCGAGCCCGCCTCGGCCGGCTCGCTGCGGTTTGTCCAGATCAGCGACAGCCACATCGGATTCAACAAGCCGGTGAATCCGGACGTGACCGCAACCCTGCGGGAGACGATCTCGCGGATCAACCGGCTGGGCGACGCACCGGAATTCATCCTGCACACGGGCGACCTGACCCACCTCGCCGAGCCCGACGAATTCGACACCTTGGAGCAGGCGCTGAAGGATTGCCGCACGAAGCAGGTCTTCTACGTCCCCGGAGAGCACGACATCCTGAGCGACGACGGGGCGGCGTACCGCGAGCGATTCGGCCGGCAGGCCTTTGGGCAGGGCTGGTACAGCTTCGACCAGAAGGGGGTGCACTTCATCGGCCTGGTCAATGTCCAGAATATCGCCGAAGGCGGCCTGGGCATTCTGGGCGATGAGCAGCTGGTTTGGCTCGCCAAGGACCTGGCGCCCCTGTCGGCCGAGACTCCCATCGTCGTGTTCGCGCATGTCCCACTTTGGATGGTCTACCCCAAATGGGGCTGGGGCACCGACGACGGAGCGAAGGCGCTTCTGCTTCTAAAGCGCTTCGGCTCCGTCACCGTGCTCAACGGGCACATCCACCAGGCGCTCCAGAAAATCGAGGGGAACATCACCTTTCACACCGCGCGCTCGACCGCTTTCCCGCAGCCGGCGCCTGGCGCGGCACCGAAGGCCGGACCGATGCCGGTGCCCGGCGGGCAGCTGCGCTCGTACCTGGGGCTCAGCAGCGTGACCTATCTCGAGAATCACCCGACGCTCGCGGTGGTGGACTCAACGCTGGCCTCCGGATGACCACGACCGACCCGGAGCCGTTTTGGACCCATGCGCACGGCGCTCTCGTTCATTTTCCCATCGCGCTGGTTTGCGCGGCGGGCGTCCTGGAAGCGGCCGGATTCGCGTTGCGTTCACGCGACTGCATGCGAAGCCTGCGCGAGGCGGCTCACTGGACGATGCTCCTCGGCGCCGCGGGCAGCGTGCCCGCCGTCGCGTCCGGCCTCTTCTTGACCCGGGGGCGGATGTGGGGTCATGGCGCGCTGCGCCTGCACCATCTTTTCGTCTGGCCCTCGTTCGGGCTGGTCGTAGGGCTCGCGGTGTGGCGGACGGCGCTGGGAGCGCGCGCCTCGGACGGCAACCGGGCCGGATACCTCGCCGTACTGGCCGTCGCGATTGTCCTGATCACGTTCGCGGGATATTGGGGCGGCGTGCTCCTCAGCCGGCCTTGACCGCGGTCTTGCCCCTCACGCCCCGCGCCGCGCTGATCGCCGCCATGGTGGGGGCGGCGGCCGCCCTGGGCAGCGCCTATGCCGGGGCGCGCGGGCTCCAGTTGGCGGATGCGCGCCGCTCACACGCGCTGCCGTCGCCCGATCGCTGGGCCGATCCGCCGGACGACCTCTCGGCCGCCGCTCAGGCGGGAGGCCGGAAGCTTTACCTCCGATACTGCGCCCACTGCCATGGCGCGGATGCGACCGGTGACGAAGGGCCCGACCTTCATGATGAGGAGGTGAGCGACCGCTACATCGCGCGCACCATTCTCAAGGGAATCCCGCACCAGATGCCGAGTTTCGCGAAGAAATTCGGCGCTGCGGAAACTCGCGAATTGACGGCCTATCTTCGGACTCTGGATTAGAAAGGGGATGGTTTGCGGCTGCAGGCTTCCCGGGAAGGAACCGTATCGTGCGCCGGCGTCCACCGCGGCCTAACGCGGCGGCTTGGCGTGTGTCCGGCCGACGGCGACCTTAATCGGCCAGCCGGCGTATGGGACGGCTTGTTGTCTCCAAGTGCCAAGGCTCCAGACTCTTCCGACAGCAATGAGGCGCAGTCGGAAGCCCAGCTCCCAGTGGCGGCTGGAAAGTGGGGGAAAGCGAGCATAAGACTGAAGATTGGTCCAGAATCAGCTTCGCGCCTTCCCGTGATCCGCAATTCTCTCCTTCTCGCGGCCGCGGCCATCCTTTGGTCGAGCGCAGCCCAGGCCCAATTGCCCGTCAAGGTCGTGATCGTGACGACCTACGAAGACGACTACCTTAACCCCGCTGCAACGGGGACAAGCCATGGTGAAGCCAGGGCCTGGATTGATGGTTTCCATTTGGACACCCTGATGCCCCTGCCCGCCGGCTTCCGGCCCCTGCGGGTCAATGCGGACGGAGTCATGGAAACGATGACGGGAATGACGACGGGCAAGGCGGCCGCCTCCACGATGGCGCTCGGGCTGGACCCGCGGTTCGATTTTCGCAAGACCTATTGGATCCTGGCCGGAATCGCGGGAGTCGACCCGCTTCAGGCCTCCCAAGGGAGCGCCGCCTGGGCCGAATGGGTGGTCGACGGAGACATCGACAATTTCGTGGACCCCCGCGAAATCCCCGCCGGCTGGCCCGACGGGCATATTCCGTGGGACGGCACGAGTGCGCTCGGGCCGCCCGGACCGAACATCGGGCAGATGTACCACCTCAACCGCCGTCTGGTCCATTGGGCGTTTGGCCTCACCCGGTCGATGATCCTGCCGGATAACGCCAAACTCCGCCGCTCACGCGCGGCCTTCGTCGGATTTCCCAACGGCCAGCGCCCGCCTTTTGTGCTGATCGGCGACAACCTCTCCTCGGCGACGTACTGGCAGGGGACGAAGACGGCGGAGTGGGCCCGGCGATGGGTCAAGCTCTACACGGCGGGAAAGGGCACCTTTGTCACGTCATCCTGCGAAGACAGCGGCTTCATGCAGGCGATGACCTTCCTGGGCAAGGCGGGGAAGATCGATCCAGATCGGGTGCTGATACTCCGAACCGCGAGCGACTACTGCGTGCCGCATCCAGGCGAAAGCTCGGCGGACAGCCTCAAATACGACGGCACGCACGCCTACATGGGCGACAGCGAAGCCTTCGAATCCGCGTATCTGGTGGGCGGAACCGTCGTTCGAGAGCTCATTCGGCACTGGGACCGGTACCGCGACCAGGTGCCATGAAAGGCCGGGAGGCCGGGGGTCCGGAGAGGCCGCCGTCAGGCGCCGTTTTTCTCATAGGCTTGCCAGCCGCCCCCGAGGGATTCGTAGAGGGCAATGAGGTTGCCCGAGATGGCATGGTCGCTTTGAGCCAGGAGGTCTTCCGCGCTGTAAAGCGAACGCTCCGCATCCAGGACGTGGAGAAAGTCGGTGAGCCCGGACGCATACAGGCGGGTGGCCAGGCTGAGCGTCTTCCGGCTTGAGGCGACGGCGTCGCGAAGCGATTCCTCGCGCACCTGCTCTTGGGCGTACGACACCAGGCTGTCCTCGACTTCCCCAAAGGCGGTGAGGACGGTTTGCTCGTAGGTGTCCAGCGCTTCCTCTTGGCGGGCGTCCTGCACCCGGATGTTGGCGCGCACCCGACCGGCATCGAAGATCTTCCATTGGATGGAAGGGCCGACCGACCAGAAGCTGCTCGCGCTGGAAAACCAGTTGCCCGCGCTGACGCTCTGATAACCCGCGCCGCCGGTGAGATAGAACTTCGGAAAGAGATCCGAGGTGGCAACGCCGATGTCGGCCGTCGCCGCGGCAAGGTGGCGTTCGGCCCGAAGCACGTCGGGGCGGCGAAGGAGCAGATCCGAGGGCAATCCCACAGGAACCGTCTCGGGCGCCGCTGGGATGGGGGCCGGCGCCGCCAGTTCGGCCGCGAGGGCGCCCGGCGCCTGGCCCAGGAGGATGCCCAGCCGATGCACCGAAGTCTGCAGCGCCGCCTCGAGCGCGGGAACCTCAGCTTGAGTCTGCGCCAGGAGGGTGGAGGACTCCTCCACTTCCAGATCCGTGGCGAGGCCGTGCGCGAATCGGTCGCGCGCGATCGCGAGCCCCTGGCGCTGGGCTTCGATGTTTTCGGCGGCGATCGCCAGCCGCCGCTGGTAGCCCCGAACATCGACATAGTTGTGGGCCACGTCCCCCAGCAGCACCAGCAGGGTCCCGCGCTGGTCGTATTCGGAAGCCCCGACTTCGGCCCGCGCCGCCTCCGCCTCGCGCCGCCGGCCGCCGAAGATGTCGAGCTCCCATGAGGCGTCGACCCCCGCCTGATAAACCTGGTTGTCGAAGGGAGTGCTCGGCGGGAGCGGCACTGAGCCGAGAACGGGCTGGTGATGGCTCGCCTGTTCGCGGGTATCGGAGCCGGTGGCATTGGCCGACGGCGCGAGGGCGGCCGAAGCGATGCCATATTGGGCGCGCGCTTCCCGGACCCGGGCCTGGGCTATCCGCAGATCCAGGTTCGACCGGACTGCGCGCTCGATGAGGGTATCAAGCTCGGGATCGTGGAACGTCCGCCACCAAGCGGTCACGTCGGCGGGCGCCGCCGCTTCGCCTCCGGCAAGACCCGTGCTCCAGTGGGCGGGAGCCGCGGCAGAGGGAGCGTGATAGTCGGGACCGACGGCGCATCCCGCGGTGGCCGCCAGAAGGGCGGATGAGAGAATCAGAAGCGAGGAATTCATGGGATCGGATTGTTTTAGTGAACCGCGACGGGGCCGCGGGCCTGGGATTTCCTGAAAAAGAGTGCGCTGGCGATGCAAAGCACGCACATCAGCGCGAACCAGCGGAAGTTGTTGAGAAAGGCGAGAAGTTGGGACTGCCCGATCAGGGCCCGGTACATGAGGCCCAGGGCCTTTTGGGGCGCCTCCGTCTGGCCGGCGGCGGCGAGCGCGGAAGTCGCCGACTGCAGGCCGGAACGAAAGGGCGCGTCGTAGGGCGTGAGCCGGGCGGCCAGTGCCACCTGCTGCGCCTGCGCGCTCCGCGCGACGTAGGTCGTGACGAGCGAGATGCCGGCGCTGCCGCCGACGTTGCGCATGAGGTTGAAGATGCCGCTCGCATTGCCGATCTGCTCGGCCCGGAACGCGCCCAGGGCGAGGGTATTGAGCGGGACGAACATGAAGCCAATCGAGACGCCGCTGAAAAAGAGGGGCCAGAACAGCACGCCTACCGTGAGATCCAGGGAGAGGCGGGACAGGACGAAAGACGAGGCGCCAAAGGCGAGAAAGCCACCGGCCACCAGATAGCGGCCCTGCACCCGGCTGACCAAGGCGCCGGCGAGCGGCATCGCGACCAGAGCCCCCAGGCCGCGGGGAATCATGGCCAGGCCGCTCTGCAGGGCGGTGTAGCCCATGAGCCCCTGCAGAAACAGCGGAATGGCGGCTGTCATTCCGTACAACGTCACGCCGGCGCAGAACATCAGGAACAGCCCGAGACTGAAGTTGTAGACTTTCAGGGCCCGAAGATCCACGAAGGGCCGGGGGGTGGTGAGCACGCGGGCCACGAATGCGACCAGCCCGACCACCGCCAGAACCGCCATCAGGATGATGAACGGGGACCCGAACCAGTCGTCCTCCTGGCCCTTGTCGAGGAGCACTTCCTGGCATCCGAGCCAAAGCGACATGAAGCCGAAGCCGATGGCGTCCAGGCGCCCGGGGCGGGCGTTGCGGATCCAGGGCGGGTCCTTGATGAAGTTTTGCATGAGCATCAGCGCGACCGCTCCCACCGGGACGTTGATGAAGAAGATCCAGCGCCAGCTATAGTTGTCCGTGATCCAGCCGCCCAGGACGGGGCCGATGATCGGAGCGGCGACCACGCCGAGGCCGTACAGGCCCATCGCCTGGCCATGTTTTTCCTTGGGGAAGCTTTCGAGCAGGATGGCCTGCGCGATCGGCTGGAGCGCCCCACCGCCCGCTCCCTGCACGATCCGCATGGCGAGCAGCATCGGAAGGCTTGTGGCCACGCCGCAGAGAAACGACGAAACGGTGAAGATTCCGACGCAGGCGAGAAGGAAGCGCTTCCGGCCGATCTTCTGGCCGAACCAGGCCGTGCTCGGAATGACAATCGCGTTGGAGATGAGGTAGGTGGTCAGCACCCACGTCGATTCGTCGGTCGAGACCGACAGGCTGCCCGCGATGTGGGACAGCGACACGTTGGCGATCGAGGTGTCGAGCACCTCCATGAAGGTCGCCAGCATGACGGCCAGAGCGATCCACCAGGGGTTGACCGGGGAGGGCGTCT
>DASRSH010000232.1:0-14849 GCA_035656575.1 Opitutaceae bacterium | reverse complement strand
GTGACCCCTTTTCTGGCGTTGCTGAAGCGGGCGGGACGGATCAGGGTGGGGTAACTATCTCATCGATGGCGTACACTTTGGGGCTGGATTTTGGGACGAATACGGCGCGCGCGCTGCTGGTGCGATGCGCGGATGGCGCGGAGGTGGGGAGCGGGGTCGGGGCCTACCCCAGCGGCCATGAAGGGGTGCTGCTCGATCCGAAGGACCGGCATGTCGCCCGGCAGCATCCGGGCGACTACTTGGTCGCGATGACGGCGGCGGTCTCCCAGGCCCTGCGGGCGGCCCGCCGGACGCGGGGATTTCATCCGCGCCAGATTGTCGGCGTCGGCGTGGACGCCACGGGATCGAGTCCGATGCCGGTGGACGCGCGCAATCGTCCCCTGGGCATGGACCCGCGCTGGAAGCGCAATCTCAACGCCCAGTGCTGGCTGTGGAAGGATCATTCGGGCTGGAAGGAAGCCGCGGAAATCACCGCGCGGGCGCGCCAGACCCGGCCGCAATACCTCGCGCGCACGGGCGGAGCCTATTCCTCGGAGTGGTGGTGGTCCAAGCTCTGGCATTGCCTCAACGTCGATCCGAAGGTCTTCCAGGCCGCCGCCTCCTGGGTCGAACTGGCCGACTGGCTGCCCTCGGTCCTGGCCGGCGTCGATTCGCCCGCGGACGTGGTGCGCGGCATCTGCGCCGCCGGCCACAAGGCGATGTACGGCGCGGAATGGGGCGGCCTGCCCGATAAGGCGTTCCTCGGCACCCTGGATCGCCGGCTGGCCGCGATCCGCGGCCGCCTCTACACCCAGGCCTTCGACGGCACGCACGCCGCCGGACGCCTCTGCCCCGCCTGGGCCCGGAAACTCGGCCTGCCGCCCGGCATCCCCATCGCCATCGGGCAATTCGACGTGCACTACGGCGCGATCGCCTGCGGCATCGCCGAAGGCACGCTGGTCAAGGTCATCGGCACCTCGACCTGCGACTGCGCGGTCGTGAAGCCCGCCGCCGCCACCCGGGACATTCCGGGCATCTGCGGCGCGGTGCCCGGCTCCATCCTGCCGGGCTGGATCGGCCTCGAAGCCGGACAGTCGGCCGTCGGCGACATCTTCAAATGGTGGGTCGAGCATATCTGCGCCGGCACTGCCGCCTCGCACGCGGAGCTGATGCGCGAAGCGCAGCGCCAGGCTCCGGGCGCGTCCGGCCTGCTCGCCCTCGACTGGCACAACGGCAACCGCACCATCCTGGTTGATCCGCTGCTGACCGGCCTGCTGGTCGGCCTGACCCTGCACACCACCCGCGCCGAAATCTACCGCGCGCTCATCGAGGCCACCGCCTTCGGCGCCCGCGTCATCATCGAGCGCCTGCGCGAGTACGGCGTGCCCCTGCGCCGCGTCGTCTGCGCCGGCGGCATCGCCGAGAAGAATCCTCTGCTCATGCAGATCTACGCCGACGTGACGGGATGCGTCATGGACGTGGCGGCCTCGAGCCAGGCGTGCGCCCTGGGCGCGGCCATCGGCGCCGCTGTCGCGGCCGGAGTCTTCCCCGATTTTCCGCGGGCGCAGCGCGCCATGGCCCGCGTCCGCCGGGGCGTTTACCGGCCGCAGGCCGCCGCGCGGCGCACCTACGACCGGCTCTTTGCGGAATACCGGAAGCTGCACGACAGCTTCGCCGCCGGCGCCGCGCCCTCGGACCTCTCCCTGATCATGAAGCAACTGCTCACCTTTCAGCGCGCTGCCGAATGAAGCCTTTTCCCTCCGCGCAAATCTGGTTCGTCGCCGGTTCGCAGCACCTCTACGGCCCCGCCGCCCTGCGGCAGGTCGCGGCCAACGCCGATGCCGTGGTGCGCGGCCTGGGCCGCAAGGCCAAGCTGCCCGCCGCCTTGATCGGCAAGGGCGTCATGACTGACTCGGAGCGGATCGTCGCCTTGTGCCGCGAGGCCAACGCCAACCCCGCCTGCGCCGGCCTCATCCTGTGGATGCACACCTTTTCGCCCGGCCGGCAGTGGGTCCGCGGGCTGCAGGAGCTGCGCAAGCCCTTCCTGCATCTGCACACCCAGTTCCACCGCGATCTGCCCTGGGCGACGATCGACATGGACTTCATGAACCTGCATCAGGCGGCGCACGGCGACCGCGAGGCGGGGTTCCTGCACACGCGGCTGGGCCTGCGCCGCAAGATTGTCGCGGGCTATTGGGAAGACCCGGAAGTGCTGGCCGACGTGGCCTCGTGGACGCGGGCCGCGCGCGCGTGGCTCGACTGGCAGGGCGCCCGCTTCGCCCGCTTCGGCGACAACATGCGCCAGGTTTCGGTCACCGATGGCGACAAGCTGGAGGCCGAGGCCCGGCTGGGCTTTTCCGTCGACGCTTACGGGGTCGGGGACCTGGTGGCTGAAGTCAAGGCGGCCAAGCCGGCCGACGTGAAGGACATGGAGCGGGCCTACGCCCGGGACTACCGGATCCGGCGGCCTTCGCCCTCGATCACCGAGGCGGCGCGGATCGAAGTCGGACTGCGCGCGTTCCTCGGCCGCGGCGGGTTTGCGGGCTTCACCACCAATTTCGAGGACTTGCACGGCCTGCATCAGCTCACGGGTCTGCCCGCCCAGCGGCTCATGGCCGAAGGCTGCGGTTTCGGCGCGGAGGGCGATTGGAAGACCTGCGCCCTGGTGCGCGCGGCCAAGGTGATGGCCGACGGCCGCGGCGGCACCTCGTTCATGGAGGACTACACCTACCACTTCGGCCGCGGCGGCCCGCTGGTGCTGGGAGCCCACATGCTGGAGATCTGCCCGTCGATCGCCGCGGGGCGGCCGTCGCTGGAGGTGCACCCCCTGTCCATCGGCGGGAAGGCCGATCCCGCCCGCCTGGTCTTTGACGCGCGCTCCGGCCCGGCGACGAACGCGGCGCTGGTCGACATGGGCGACCGCTTCCGGCTGGTCGCGACCGAGGTCGACGTGATCCGCCCGCCCAAGCCGCTGCCGCGGCTGCCGGTGGCGCGCGCCGTCTGGACGTGCCGGCCCGACTTCAAGACCGCGACGGAGCGCTGGATCGCGGCGGGCGGCGGCCACCACACCGCCTTGAGCTACGGGGTGGGGCGGACCGAGTACGAGGATTTTGCCCGCATCGCCGGGCTGGAGTTCCTGCTATGCTCGCAGAGCTGAAACGCCGCGTATGCGAAGCCAATCGGCGGCTGCCGGGCCTGGGCCTGGCCCCGCTGAACTTCGGCAACGCCAGCGGCATCGACCGCGAGCGCGGCATCCTCGGCATCAAGCCGAGCGGCGTGGATTACGCCGGGCTCCGCCCCGCGGACATCGTGCTCGTGGATCTCGGCGGCAAAGTGGTCGAGGGCCGGCTGCGTCCCTCCACCGACACGCCGACCCATGTGGAGCTTTACCGCGCCTTTCCCGCGATCGGCGGCATCGTGCACACGCACTCGCCCCATGCCACGGCGTTCGCCCAGGCCGGCCGCGCGATCCCCGCCCTGGGCACGACGCATGCCGACTTTTTCGACGGGCCGGTGCCCGTCACCCGAACCTTGCGGGCCTCCGAGCTGAAGGGCACCTACGAACGGGACACGGCGCGCGCGGTGACGGAACTGCTGGCCGCGCTCAAGGCGGACCCGCTGCATCTGCCGGCCGCGCTCGTGCGCCACCACGCGCCCTTCGTGTGGGGCGTTTCGCTTGATAAGGCAGTGGAAAATGCGGTCGCACTGGAATTCTGCGCCCGCTGCGCCTGGCTCACGCTGGCTCTCGAGCCGCGGGCCAAGCCGCTGCCCGAGGGCCTGCGCCGCCGCCACTTCTACCGCAAGCACGGCGCCGCCGCCTATTACGGACAACCCTTATGATCCTGCCACTGCTCGCATCCATCGCCGTGACCTCCTTCGGGCCCGGCGTCCAGCAATATGCCCTGACCAACAGCCACGGGGTGACGGTCAAGGTGATGACCTACGGGGCCACCATCACCGAGGTCGACACGCCGGACCGCAACGGCCAAATCGGCGATATCGTCCTGGGTTTCGACAACGTCCAAGGCTACAAGGACAACCCCAAGTTCTTCGGCGCGACGGTCGGCCGCGTCGCCAATCGCATCGCCAAGGGGCATTTCGAACTGGACGGCCATGACTACACGCTGGCGACGAACGACGGGCCGAACACGCTCCATGGCGGCCTCCACGGCTGGAACACCTACATCTGGAAGGCCCATCGCAAGGGGAGTTCGAGCGTCGAGATGTCGCGGGTCAGTCCGGACGGCGAAGAGGGTTTTCCCGGCACGGTGCACGCGAGCGTGCGGTTCACGCTCGACGATTCGAACCGGCTGCGGATCGACTACCGCGCCACGACCGATCGCGACACCCCGATCAATCTAACCAACCACAGCTATTGGAATCTGTCGGGCTATGGCTCGGTGCTCCAGGACCGGCTGATGGTCGACGCCTCCCGCTACACGCCGGTGGACTCGACCCTGATTCCCACGGGCGTCCTCGCCCCCGTGGCGGGGACGGACATGGATTTTCGGAAGCCGCGGGTCATCAGCCATGGCGGATACGACCATAACTTCGTGCTCGACCATCCCGGCGACCTCTCGGCCGTGGCGGCGCAGGTGACCGACCCGCACAGCGGGCGCGTCCTCACCGTTTACACCGATCAGCCGGGCCTCCAGGTCTACACCGGCAATTTCCTCGACGGCACCATCACGGGCCGCGGCCACCCCTTCACCCAGTACGGCGCAATCTGCCTGGAGACGCAGCACTTCCCCGACTCGATCAACGAGCCGAGCTTTCCCTCCACCGTGCTTCACCCGCACGAGGTTTACCGCACGACGACGATCTACGCCTTCTCGACGGAGTAGTCCAGCAGGGCGTAGTTGCGCTTGCCTTTGCGCAGGAGCAGGAAGCGCCCGAAGAGCAGCGAGGTTTCACCGACGGCCAGTCCGGGCTCGGTGACCCGGGCGTTGTTTAGGTAGATCCCGCCGCCTTCGGCGTCCTTCCTGGCCTGGCCTTTGGACGGGCTCAGTCCCGCCTCCACGACCAGCTCGGTGATGGGCGCGCCGGCGCCCGCGAGCCGGCTGCGCTCGGCCGGCTTGGTGGGAATCTCGCCGGCCAGATCGCGAAAGGTCGCTTCCGACACCCCCTCCAGGCTGCCGCCGAAAAGGATCTCGCTGGCCCGGCGGGCGTCCTCGAGCGCGGATTCGCCGTGCACGAGCCGCATCATTTCCGCGGCGAGGACTTTCTGCGCCTCGCGGGCGCCGGGATCGGCCGCCACCCTCTGTTCCAGTTCGGCAATCCGCTCCGGGGAGAGGAAGGTCAGGATCCGGAGCAGCTTGACCACATCGGCGTCCTCCGTCCGCACGAAGAACTGGTAGAAGCGGTAGGGCGAGGTCTTGTTGGGATCGAGCCACACCGCCCCGGCCGCCGTCTTGCCGAATTTCGTCCCGTCGGCCTTGAGCAGCAGCGGGAGCGTGAGCCCCCAGGCGGTCGCGCCGATCTTCTTCCGGCACAGGTCCGTTCCCGCCGTGATATTCCCCCACTGGTCGGTCCCGCCGATCTGCAGTTCGCACCCATGCGCCTGGCGCAGGTGCAGAAAATCGAACGCCTGCAGGAGCATGTAGCTGAATTCGGTGAAGCTGATGCCGGCCTCGCGGTCCTCCATCCGCGAGCGCACCGATTCCTTGGCGATCATGCTGTTGACCGTGAAATGCTTTCCGACGTCGCGCAGGAATTCGAGCAGGGTGACGTCGCGCGTCCAGTCGGCGTTGTTGACCAGGCGCGCGCCGCCGGCCCCAAAATCGAGGAACCGGCTCATCTGTTTCTGCTGGGCGGCGATGTTGCGCTCCACCGTCTCGAACGACTGCAGGTTGCGCTCTGCCGACTTTCCGGAAGGGTCGCCCACCATCCCGGTGGCGCCGCCGGCCAGGGCGATCGGCACATGCCCAAACTGCTGGAAGCGCCGGAGGGTCAGCAACGGCACCAGGCTGCCGACTTGCAAACTGTCGGCGGTGGGATCGAACCCGCAGTACAGGGTGATCGGCCCCGCCTGGAGCCGCTCGGTCAGGGCGGGGAGGTCGGTGCAGTCGGCCAGCAGGCCGCGCCAGCGGAGCTCGTCGATGATCGTCATGCGGGGGAAAACGGTTATTCCGGGGAAAGCCACCCCTGGGAAGCAAATTTCGGGGGCAAAAACGGTTTGCGGGGTCGGGGACCCGGGGCCATGTTGACCCTTCACCTTTCCGCCCATGCCCATCCCGGTTGGCGCCCAAGCTCCTGATTTCACGCTGAAGACGAAGACGGCCGACGGCCTGAAGGATGTCCGCCTCAGCGAGATCCTGTCCCGGCGCCAGGCGGTGCTGCTGTTCTTTCCGCTGGCCTTCACGAGCACGTGCACCGCGGAAATGTGCGATGTGACCAGCGGCCTCTCCGGCTATGCGGCGCTCGATGCGGAAGTGGTCGGGATCAGCGTCGACAGCCCCTTCGCCCAGGAGGCTTGGGCCAAGCAGAACGGCATCCAGGTCACCCTCGCTTCCGATCTGAACAAGCAGACGGCGCGGGACTACGGCGTCCTGATCTCGCTGCCCAACGGCTTGGGCGAGGTGTCGGCGCGGGCCGCCTTCGTGATCGGCCGCGACGGCCGGGTGACGTATTCCGAGCAGACGCCGACCCCGAAGGACCTTCCGAAGTTCGCCGCCATCCAGGCGGCGCTTTCCCGCTGATTTTCCATGGGCACTCCCAATCCTTTCAATTCCCGCCGGAAATTTTCGGCCAACGGTGCGGAGCATGCGTTTTACTCGCTGCCCGCTTTGGCCGAAGCCGGCCTGGATGTCCGCCGCCTGCCGGTCTCGATCCGCATCGTGCTCGAGTCCCTGCTGCGCAACTGCGACGGGCAGCGCGTCGCCGAGCCGGCGATCAAGGCCCTCGCCGGCTGGCAGGCCAAGTCGGCGCGGACCGAGGAAATCCCCTTTGTCGTCGCGCGCATCGTCCTGCAGGACTTCACGGGCGTCCCCCTGCTGGTGGACTTGGCGACGATGCGCTCGGCCGTGGCGAGGCTGGGCAAGAACCCGAAGGTGATCGAGCCGCTCGTGCCGGTCGACCTCGTTGTCGACCATTCGGTGCAGGTGGACTTCTCCGGCAGCGCGGACGCCTTGCGCCGCAACCTCGACCTGGAGTTCACGCGCAACCGCGAGCGCTACCAGTTCCTGAAGTGGGGCATGCAGGCCTTCGACACCTTCAAGGTCGTGCCTCCCGGCATCGGCATCGTGCACCAGGTCAACCTGGAGTACCTGGCCAAAGGCGTCCTGCGCGATGCCTCGGGCGCGGTCTATCCCGACACCCTGGTCGGCACCGACTCGCATACGACGATGATCAACGGCCTGGGCGTCGTCGGCTGGGGCGTGGGCGGCATCGAGGCCGAGGCCGGCATGCTCGGCCAGCCGGTTTATTTTCTGACGCCTGACGTGGTCGGCGTGCATTTGACGGGCGCGCTGCGCGAGGGCGTCACCGCCACGGACCTGGCGCTGACCCTGACGCAGCTCCTGCGCAAGGCCAAGGTCGTGGGCAAGTTCGTGGAATTCTACGGGCCCGGCGCGGCCGCGCTGCCCGTCGTCGACCGGGCGACGATCGCGAACATGGCGCCGGAATACGGCGCGACCATGGGCTACTTTCCCATCGACGGGGAATGCTCGCAGTATCTTCGGGCCACGGGCCGGACGGACGCGGACATCGCAGTCTATGAAGCCTATTACCGCGCGCAAGGCCTGTGGGGCATGCCCCAGCCGGGGCAGATCGACTACTCCCAGGACCTGGCCCTGGACCTGGCCAGCGTCGTGCCGAGCGTGGCCGGGCCCAAGCGGCCGCAGGACCGGATCGAACTGCCCAAGCTCAAGGACGAGTTTGTCGCGGCCTTCGGCCGCCCCGTCACGGAAAATGGATTCGGCAAGAAGCCGGAGGACCTCGCGCGCCAGTATCATGTCGCCGGCAACGGGGAGGCGCCCCATCCCGGAGGCGGCAGCCAGGATCCGACGCTGCCCCAGCAGGCGGCGGCGGCCAACGTCAGCGCGGCCACGGACCGCGAGATGGCCAACAACCGGCCCACTCCGAACGTGCCGTCCTCCACCGCCCCGAAGGTCGAGGGGGACATCGCGCACGGCAGCGTGCTGATCGCCGCGATCACCAGCTGCACCAACACCTCCAATCCCAGCGTCATGCTGGCGGCGGGCCTGCTGGCCAAGAAGGCGGTGGAAAAGGGCCTGCGCGTGAAGCCGACGGTCAAGTCGTCCCTCGCCCCCGGCAGCCGCATCGTCACCGACTACCTGGACAAGACCGGGCTGCAGCCTTACCTGGACCAGCTCGGCTTTCAGACCGTGGGCTACGGCTGCACGACCTGCATCGGCAATTCCGGCCCGCTGCACCCCGCGATCGAGGACGCGGTGGTGAAGAACGACCTGGTGGCGGCCTCGGTGCTTTCCGGCAACCGCAACTTCGAGGCCCGCGTCCACCAGAGCATCAAGGCCAACTTTCTCATGTCGCCGCCGCTGGTCGTCGCATTCGCGCTGGCCGGACGGGTCAACATCGACCTTTCCCGGGAGGCGTTGGGCCAGGGCAAGGACGGGGCGCCGGTGTTTCTCAAGGACATCTGGCCGACGCTGAAGGAGGTTCGCGATCAGCTGCAGGCCGCCTTGCACCCGGAGGTGTTCCGGCGGCTGTACGCCGACTTTGCGGCCCAGAACCCGAAATGGAACGAGATTCCGGCAGCGACGGGCCAAACCTACGCGTTCGAGGCCGGCTCCACCTACATCCAGGAGCCGCCGTTTTTCGAGGGTTTCGGCATGAAGCCCCCGGCGGTGGCGGCGATCCGCGGGGCGCGCGCCTTGGGGATATTCGGGGACTCGGTGACCACCGACCACATCTCGCCGGCCGGCGCCATCAAGAAGAGTTCGCCGGCGGGGCAGTACCTGCTGAAAGAGGGGGTGGCGTTCGAGGACTTCAACAGCTACGGGTCCCGCCGCGGGAACGACCGGGTGATGACCCGCGGGACGTTCGCGAACGTCCGAATCAAGAACCTCATGCTCGGGGGAGAGGAAGGCGGCAACAGCCTGTACTTCCCCAAGAATGGAGGAGCGGCCGAAAAGCACTCCATTTATGACGTCGCCATGCGCTACAAGGCCGACGGCGTCCCCTTGGTGGTCCTGGCGGGGACCGAATACGGCACCGGCTCCTCGCGCGATTGGGCCGCAAAAGGGACTAACCTGTTGGGAGTCAAGGCCGTTGTGGCACAAAGCTTCGAGCGCATTCACCGCTCGAACCTGGTGGGGATGGGCGTACTGCCGCTTCAATTCCCCGAAGGCGTTAATGCGCAGTCACTAAAGCTCGACGGAACCGAGACCTACGACATTGCCGGCCTGGAGGGGGATATCCGCCCGCAGCAGGAGGCGACGTTACGGATCACTCGCAAGTCCGGTGAAAAACAAGAGGTTAAGGTTCGATGCCGCATCGACACTCCGATCGAAATCGAGTATTTCCGGCATGGTGGTATTCTTCCGTACGTGCTGCGCCAGATCATTGCGCGGAGCTGATTGTCACCTAAGCTGAGTCCCTGGTCATGTCGGATCTTGCTGTAAAGCCGGTCTTCTTGGTCGATGCGTATTCCGACCCGGTGTTGGTGCGTATAGAAGGCCGCGCCAACTTCCAGAATAGCGTTTGCCTGCGCGACTTCGTCAACGAGACGGTCGGCGAGGGCAGGCGCCACTTCGTGATCGATTTTCTGCACTGCACGGGGATGGACAGCACGTTTCTGGGGGTGCTCGCCGGGGCGGCGATGCAGCTGCGCAAGGCGACTCCGCCCGGAGGCCTGACGCTGGTTCGCGTCGGTCCGCGCAACCTCGAGCTGGTCCGCAATCTCGGCCTGCACCGGCTGCTCACGGTCGATTCCGGTGAATTTCCCATGTCCTTCCAGCGCCAGGACGCCGCGCTGGCCTGCAGCGATCGGAGCGAATTGGACAATGCCCGCGTGTGCCTGGAGGCGCACGAGAACCTCGTGGCGGCGGACGAGGGCAACCGCGCCAAGTTTCAGGACGTGCTGGTGTTTCTGCGGAATCGGGTCGAGCAGCGCTGATCATGCTGGTTGCGCTGCTGCTGGGGCTGCTGATCGGCATAGGCTGCCTGATGGTCCCCCTGCGCCGCTGCCGGCGCTTTGCGGAGGTCCAGGAGGAGCAAAAGCAGCAATTTGCCCAGGACCGGCAGCGGGTGATCGACTTCATGCACCTGATGGCGGAGGCGCTGGGAGAGAACCTGAGCCTGCAGGAGCTGCGCCAGCGCATCGTCCATGCCTCGATCCTGTGCACCGGCGCGCTCAGCGCGTGCATCTTCGAGCAGACGGCCGCCGGGTCGATGCGGGGGGTGGCGGTGGAAGGCCTGTTTCCCCCGCAGCGGCCGCTGCCCCCGTCGCAGCCGGCGATGACCCGCTCCAAGTTCCTGGAGCACGTGCTCAAGTCCGAGGAGTTTCCCCTGGGGGAGGGGATCATCGGCCGCGTCGCCCAGTCCCGGCGGCCCGCCCTGGTGGCCGACGCGGGCGCGGACCCCCGCACCGTGCGGCATGAGGATCCGGCGCTGGTCCTGCGGTCGCTGATCGCCGTGCCCCTGCTGTTTCGCGAGCGGTTCTTCGGCGTTCTGGCCGTCGCCAATCCCGCGGACGAGCGCCCGTTCACCGAGGTCGAGTTTTCGCTCCTGCAGTCGCTGGGGGAGCAGGCCGCGCTCGCCCTGCACAACGCCGAATTCTTCAACCTGCAGCTCGAGAAGTCCCAGCTCGACCTGGACCTGTCGATCGCGAGCGGCATCCAGCAGATGCTGCTGCCGCGGCGCACGGTTTCCTTTGCGGCCCTCGACCTGGACGCCCGCTACACCCCGGCGCAAAAGGTCGGCGGCGACCTCTACGACATCATCGGGCTGCCGGACGGCCGGCTGGGCGTCGTCGTGGCGGACGTGTCCGGCAAGGGCATTCCCGCCTCGCTGCTCATGGCGATCGTGCGCACCAGCCTGCGCCATATCGCCCCCCGCTACAGCTCGCCCTCCCGCGTCCTGACCGAGCTCAACCGCTCGATCGCGGCCGACATCCAGGGCGGGCTGTATGTGACGATGCTCTACGCCGTCATCGACGTCGCCCGCAACACGATCTCGTTTGCGCGCGCCGGCCACGAGCTGCCCCTGCTCGTGCGGCGCGACCTGGAGACCAACGAATACACCGCCCGCTACGTCGGTTCGGAAGGGATGCCGGTCGGCATGGTGCCCGACGAGATGTTCGCCGAGGTCATCGCCGACCAGATCGAGCCTTTCGTGCCCGGGGACGTGATGGTGCTCTACACCGACGGGGTCACCGAGGCGCCCAACGAGGACCGCAAGGAATTCTCCGGGGCGCGCCTGGCCGACATCGCCCGGCAGCTCCATTCCCGGACCGCGCGGGAGATCAACGACGGCATCGTGGAGGCGGTGGAGGCCTTTGTCGGCGACGAGACCCAGCACGACGATTTGACGCTCGTTTCCGTGAAGCGGATTTGATTCGCTAGGCCTCCCATGCCGACGCTGGACCGCTTTTCCGTCCCGACCTCCGCCGGTCATTTCGGCGGCTATGGCGGCGTCTTCGTCCCGGAAACGCTGATGACGGCGGTCAATGAGCTCACCGCCGCCTATGCCCAGGCCAAGGCCGACCCGCAGTTCCAGGCCGAGCTCCGGGGCCATCTCCGGGAGTTTGCCGGACGGCCGACGCCCCTTTACTTCGCGGAGCGGCTGACCGCGCACGTGGGCGGGGCCCGGATCTACTTCAAGCGCGAGGACCTGCTGCACACCGGCGCGCACAAGATCAACAACGCGATCGGGCAGGCCCTCCTGGCCCGCCGCATGGGCAAACCGCGGGTCATCGCCGAAACAGGGGCGGGCCAGCACGGCGTGGCCTGCGCGGCCGTGGCGGCGAAGTTCGGCCTGCAATGCGTGGTGTACATGGGCGCGGTCGACATGGAGCGCCAGGCCCTCAACGTTTTCCGCATGCGGCTCATGGGCGCCGAAGTGCGCGGCGTGGACGCGGGCCAGCGGACTCTCAAGGAGGCGATCAACGAGGCCATGCGCGACTGGGTGACGAACGTGCGGACCACCCACTATATCCTGGGGACGGTTTACGGCTGCCACCCCTATCCCATGATGGTGCGGGATTTTCACCGGGTGATCGGGCAGGAGGCGCGCGAGCAGATCCTGGCCCGCGAGGGCCGGCTGCCGGACGTCATGGTCGCCTGCGTCGGCGGCGGCAGCAACGCCATGGGGCTGTTCTTCGATTTTCTCGAGGATCCGGCGGTCGCGCTGGTCGGCGTCGAAGCCGGCGGCCACGGCATCCGCAAGGGCGAGCACGCGGCGCGGTTTGCCGGCGGCCGCCTGGGCGTGCTGCAGGGCTGCAAGACGTTTCTGCTCCAGGACGAGGACGGCCAGATCGAGCCGACCCATTCGGTCTCCGCCGGCCTGGATTACGCGGCGGTCGGCCCGGAGCACGCCTTTTACCGGGAGCGGGGCCGCATCGAGTACACCTACGCGACCGACGATGAGGTGCTGAAGACGTTCGAGCTGTGTTCGCGGCTGGAGGGCATCATTCCCGCCCTGGAAAGCACCCACGCCCTGGTCGAGGGCATCAAGCGGGCGGGGGCCCTCCCCAAGGACCGCGTGGTGCTCATCAATCTGAGCGGCCGCGGCGACAAGGATGTCCAGCAGGTCGCCGCGCTGATCGGAAAGCCGGCATGAGGAGCATGACCGGTTACGGGCGCGGCAGCGCCCCGCTCGGCAGCCGGTCCGTCACCGTGCAGGTGACCTCGGTCAACCGCCGTTCACTGGACCTGTCCGTTTCGCTTCCCGCCCCGTGGGAAGGGCTGGAGCCGGAGATCGTCGAGGAGATCCGGCGGGTGGCCGCCCGCGGCAAGGTCCACGTCGATGTGGAAATGGCCGGCGGGGCCGCGGCGGCCGGCGGATTCGATGACGAGGCCGTCGGCGCGGCCCTGGCCCGGCTGGCGGCGCTCGCGGCCGCCCGGAACATCCCGTTTCAGCCGACGCCCGAGCTGCTCTGGCAGATCGCCAGCGCCGAAAAGGGCGCGGCGGAGCATCCGCCCCTGGAAACGGCCCGGGAGGCGGTCCTGTCCGCCCTCGGCGCGGCGCTCGCCTCTTTTGCGGACATGCGCGCCCGGGAAGGGCAGGCCCTCCTCGCCGATTTCCTGGCCCGGAGCCAGACCTTGCGCGGCCATGTGGAGGCGATTGCCGCGCGCGCGCCGCAGGTGGCGCCCGCCTACCGCGAGCTCCTGCACCGCCGGCTGCGCGAGGCCGGCCTGGACCTGGACCTCGGCGACGAGCGCGTCCTGAAGGAGATCGCCCTGTTTGCCGACCGCTGCGACATCAGCGAGGAATTGACCCGCTTCCGCAGCCACCTGGACCAGTTTGCCCAGCTGCTCGGCTCCGCCGGCGAGGTCGGCCGCAAGGCCGAATTCATCCTGCAGGAGATGGGCCGCGAAGCCCACACCCTGGGCAGCAAGGCCAACGACCTGGCGATCTCCCGCGCGGTGATCGAACTGAAGAACGAGCTGGAGCGGGTCAAGGAGCAGATGGCGAACGTCGAGTAAGGGTCGTTCCCCCATGAGCAACGAACCCGGCTATCGCCTGACCGCCGCCCTGCTGGCCGCGGCGGACGCCTTGCTGCGCAGCAGCCACAAGCTCTTTCGCCCGCACGGGCTGACGGCGGCGCAGTTTAACGTCCTGAACCTCCTGGCCCTGGGCGAGCCGGGCATGAGCCAGCGCGAACTGAGCGACGAACTCGTGGTCGACAAGTCCAACGTCACGGGCCTGGTCGACCGAATGGAGAAGGCCGGGTGGCTCCGCCGCACCGAGGATCCGCATGACCGGCGGATCTACCGCATCACGCTGACGCCGGCCGGCAAAAAACTGTGGGCCAAGGTCAATCCCCTCTATCTGAACGCCGTCCGCCAGGTGACCTCGCCCCTATCCCCGCTGCAGATCCGCCAGTGCCTGGAAAGCCTGGAAACGCTGCGCCGCAGTGCGGCGGACTGGGAGCAGTAACCCGGCGGCCATGCAAGTGAGAACCCGGCTTTGCGCTTATGGCCTGCTGATTGGGGCGGCGATTTCCGCATCGGGGGCGCCATCCGGCTCCGCGTATGGGCCGATCACCGCTCCCCTCAGAGCCCTTTCCACCAATCCGCGCTATTTTACGGACGGCAGTGGCCGGGCGATTTATCTGACCGGCTCGCAGACTTGGAACACCTTCCAGGACTGGGGCACCGGGGGCGTGGTCCAGCCCATCGACTTCGCGGCGTTCGTGCAGATGCTGCGCGCCCATAATCAGAACTTCACCCTGCTCTGGGCGACGGAACTGCCCACTTTTCACGGCCTGCCGACCACCGCGGTGGCGCCGCCGGATTTTACCGTCTCGCCGCTGCCGTGGCTGCGGACGGGCCCCGGGCTCGCCACCGACGGCAAATTGAAGTTCGACCTGACCCGGTTCAACCCCGCTTACTTCGATCGCCTGCGCGACCGCGTCCGGCAGCTGGACGCGGCGGGCATTTATGCCGGGTGCTACTTTTTCACCGGCGAATGGCTGAACCTCTTCCGCTTCCCCCGCGACGGCTATCCGCTCTCGGGCGCCAACAACGTGAACGGCGTTGACGACGGCGGCGGCACGGGCGCGGTGACCATGACGGCGCCCAACCGGGTGACGGCGGTCCAGGACGCCTATGTGCGCCGGGTGATCGACACGCTCAACGACTTGCCCAACGTCCTGTGGGTCGTCTCCGAGGAGGCTCCCGCCAACGCGACCTGGTGGAACGACCACCTGATTGCCGTCGCGCGCCGGT
>DASRSH010000231.1:0-5071 GCA_035656575.1 Opitutaceae bacterium | reverse complement strand
ACGGTGAAATCGCCGTCAAATCCGCGCGAGGTTTCGCCCGGGATCAGAACCTGCGTCTGGGGCGACGTGGCCGGGTAGGCGGGCAGCGTGTTGTTCACCTGGTAGAGCTCGAAGTAGCTGACGGAGATATTCACCTTGCCGGGGATGAGATCCGCCTTGACGCCGGTTTCTTTCTGGACGCCCTGCTGGGGAGGCAGAAAGGCCCCGTTTTGAATGGGGTTGGCGGCGAAATTGGCGTTGCGGCCGTAAAAGACCGAAACGTTTTTCAGGGGCTTGGCCACGATGCCGTATTGGACGATGTTCTTGTAGAGCGTGGTCGAGGGCACGAACGACGGCGTCCCATAGACGCCGGTGTTCTCATTGTAGGTGTACGTGGCCGACGATTCGTCGAACCGGTGGCGGGAGACGCCATAGGTCAGCAGCAGGCGGTCGTCCAGGAAGCTGGCCGTTTCCAGCGCGAAGGCCTTGGCGTACGTCTGGTCCATGTCCTGACGGCTGGTGGGGGGCAGATTGTAGCCCACTTTCACCACCCCGGCATGGTCCGGGTCGAAGGGATCGATCGGGGGCGACGAGGCCACGCTGCTGCCGCCGCTCGACCAGGCCTCGGTGTGCTGGGGATAATCGACCAGGTCCGCTCCGACCAGCAGCGTGTTGGCGACCGGTCCGGTGTTGAAGGTAAAATCGTAGTCGTTCTGGATCTCGCGGCGGGGATACGTGCCGGTGTCGGCGGTCGTGGTGCGCGGGATCAGCGCGCCGGCGACATAGTTGGGCGGAATGGTGTACTGCGGATAGGGCGTATACGCGTACGTGCCGTTGGGCTGGAGAGTGGGAGTGCCGGCCCCGGAGGGTGACAGCACGGATTCGGTGCGGGTGTAAGTGACCGACGAGTCAATGGCGCCGAAGCGGATTGCCACGTGCTCGTTGGGGTGGGTGGTGAACTCGCCCCAGGTGCGCCACATTTTCGTCACGCGCCAGTTGTTGGGATCGTCCTCCCCGAAGTTCGTATCGGGCGGGACCGCCACCGGCTGTCCGGTGCGCCCGTCGAGGGGAATGCCGTTGTAGGAGCCGAAGTGGGTGTCGAGCACGTCGGCTTTGACCCAGACCTGGGTCGTGGGGCTGAAGATGTACGACAGCATAGGCATGATGTCCGTGCGCTTGTCGTACTGGTACTGGTAAAAGGACTTTTGGTCCTGCACCAGGCCGAGCACGCGGAAAAGCAGCTTCTTGTCCGAGGTCACCGGGCCGCCGACGTCGAGGATGGCCCGCTCGTCGTCATAGCGCCCGTATTCCACGCTCAGGGACGCCTCATAATTCTCGGTGGGCGATTTGCTCACCTTGTTGACGGCGCCGCCGATGACGCCGCTGGCATTGGTCGACATGATGGCGGCCGGCCCTTTCACGATCTCCATGTGGTCGATGAAATACATGCTGGTGGTCGGCGCATTGCCGCCCGGCCCGCTGAGGAAGCCATCGACAAAATCGCCCTGGCTGGTGAAGCCCCGGATCATGTACCGGTCGATGCCCCAGTTGATGTTGCCGATCTGGCCGCCGCCGACGTACGCGACCATGTCCGCGAGCGACTCGGGTTGCACGGCGTCCAGGAAGATCGGGTTGATCACCACGACCGATTGGGCGACGTCGTTCAGGGGCATGGCGGCGCGGGTGAGGCTCAATTCCTCGGTGCCTTCCATGCGCGTGTCCTGGGCGGCGCTGAGGTCGAACACCGGCATCGAGACGATTTCGTCATTCGCCGAGGCGGGAACCGCGGCCGAGTTGGCCGTGCCCGGGGGCACCGGGTTGTCGGATGGGGCCGGGGAAGGCGGCTGCGCGAAAGCCTGAGTGAGCCATAGATTCGCGCCGACGAGGAAGGCGACCGACCGCCAGCGAGTGGCGAGAGGACGCGGCGAGCGTTCAATACGGGGGGATGTATGCATGGTCTGAGGGGTAAGACGGGGCGAACCAAGGAGCGCGGAGCGGCAAGGCTCAATGGCAAAGGGTTAGCAGCAACCCTGCGTGCGAGGTTGTGCTAACCGGGCGCGCCCGGCACAAAGGCTATTTTGCTTTACGTTGACTAAACGGCCCGGCCGGCCGGAAATGAAGGGCGTGAGCACCCGGCGGATTGCGCGAATGGCCGGCATTTCCGCCAGCGCCGTGTCGCTGGCGCTGGCGGGCAGCCCGCGCATTTCGGAAGCCACGACGCGGCGGGTGCGGCGGCTGGCCGCGCGGCTGAATTACCGCACCAACCCGCGGGTGACGGAACTGATGGCCGCCGTCCGGGCGCGCCGCTCCCCCGCACCGCGCGCGTGCTTTGGCCTGATTTCCCTTTACCCGGATCCCCGGCCCTGGGAGGCGATCCCCCACCTGGGGTTCATTCACGCCGGGATGGAGCGCCGCGCGGCGCAGCTGGGCTACCGGCTGGAGCCCTTCTGGCTGCGCGAGCCGGGCATGACTTTTCGGCGCATGCGCTCGGTCCTGGACGTGCGCGGAATCGAAGGCCTGGTCTGCTTTGGGGGGCCCGATCCAGACGAGGCCTTTCCGTCCGAATTGGACCACTACGCGGTGGTGACCGTGGGACTGAGCTTGCGCACGCCCATGAACCGCGTGACCAGCCATTTCTACAACGATATGCTGACCGCCCTCGAACGCGTGCTTGCGCTCGGTTATCGGCGGCCCGGGCTGGTCCTGGGCGACTACGAGGAGCAGCGCTGCCGGCATGTGCACGCCGCCGTGTATTTTGGCTGTTGCGACCGGATGCTGCCCGGGCGCCGCCCGCTCCCCGTGCTGCGGGTGGACGGGCCGGGCGATCCCGCCTTTGGCCGGTGGTACCGCCGCCAGCGGCCGGACGTCATCATTTTCGCCCACCGCCATGCCATTCTGATGCAGTTCGCCCAATGGTTCCGCGAGCGCGCCATCGCCATCCCCGGCGAGGTCGGCGTCGCCGCCCTGAGCGACCATCTGGAGGGAACGGGTTTTGCCGGGCTGCGCCAGAACCAGACGCTGATGGGGGAGTGGGCGGTAGAATTGCTCGCCAGCCGCACCCTGCATCATGACCTCAGCCTGCCGGCGCACCCGCGCACCGAGATGGTTGAAAGTTACTGGGTCGACAGCCCTTCGCTGCGCCCGGCCCCGCGGCCAAGCCTTAGCAGCGCGAATCGGCGCGACCTTCTGCTAACCGATCCCCGTTGAACCGGGCCGCGGCTTGGTCTGAGTCAGGGCTTTTTATGCCGAACTCGCCCTCCCCGCTCAGCACCTACGAAACGCGCGCGATCGAAGTCCATGACTTCGTGCGCATTTGGGACCTGGAGGAAATGCGCCGGCGGCTGCGCTTCATGGTGGCCAACCGCTTCAACGCGCTCGTGCTGCATGAGCCGGGCATTGTCGACAAGATCGTCTTTCCCGCGGCGTTTCTGCAGGGGAAATCCCAGGGCCGCAGCCTGCAGGAGCTGTACGAGCAGATTGACGACAGCATCTATTACTACGCGTTGCGCGAGAATCTCAACCCCTTCCGCCGCGATTATCTGGCCCAGCTGATTGCGGAGGCGGCGGCGGTGGGAGTCGACGTTTACCTGGAGGACAAGGAGCTTTGGTTCAAGGACTTCATCCTCAAGACCCATCCCGAGATCATCACCGACGGCGTGTTCTGCCCCAGCAAGCCCTTTTGGTGGGAGGAATTCCTTCCCGCCAAGTACACGGAGCTGTTCATCGCCCTGCCCCAGCTGGCCGGCGTCGTCACCTCGTTCGGCACGGGCGAAAGCCGCCTCGCGATCAGCAACATGCACAGCTGCAGTTGCGAGCGGTGCAAGCACCTGGATCCGGCGGAGTGGCATCGCAATATGGTCCTGGGAATGTACGGGCCTTTCCGCGACGCGAAGAAGAAGCTGGTGATCCGCGACTTCATTTACCAGAAGGAGGAGCAGGAGCAGTTCGCCAAAGCCCTCGCCCGCCTGCCGATTGAGATCGTGCTCTCGCTGAAGAACACGCCGCACGACTTTTATCCCACCTTCCCCGACAATCCGCTGATCGGGCAGGTCGGCCGGCGCGAGCAGTGGATCGAATACGACGTCTACGGGCAGTATTTCGGCTATGGGCTGGCCCCGAGCATCATGACGAACGATCTGGCCCACCGCCTGGATTACGGGCGCCGCCACAACGTCAGCGGCTACATCATGCGCACGGACTGGGAAGGGGTGCAGGATTATTCCGCGTTCGACTCGCCCAACCGGCTCAATCTCTACGCCGCCGCGGCCATCGGCCAGGATTCGTCCGTCGACCGGCGCACGATCTACGGCCAGTGGCTGCGGGACGAAGGGGGCCTGGCGCCCGGCCTGTCCGAGGCCGATCAGCAGCGGTGCGCGCAATGGCTGCACGACCTTCTGGAGCCGACCTGGCCCTTGGTCTGCAGCATCGTCTTCGTCAACGGCACGGTGTTTTCGGACAATAGCGCCTTTCACGTCAACCTGAAGCAGCCCACCTGGATCGCGGAGACGCACCATAGCCTGAAGAATTGGTTTTCGGGGGCCGAGGATGCGCTGGGCCTGCAGGACGAAAATGCGCGGAAAATCCTGGCGGAAAAGGACGAGGCGGTGGCGCAGGCGGCGGCGCTGCGGGCCCAAGCCGCGGCGGCGAACCCGGGCCTGGCCGCCGCGACGTATGGCGACCTGCTGATGCGGTTCGACTTCATGTGCGTTTACGCGGAGGGCTTCCGTCTGACGACCCGGATCTATGTCTTCAGCCGGCTGCTGGCCGAGCGCGGCAATCGGCAGCCCTCGTACCTGCCGGCGCCTCCGGCGCGGCTGCTGGCCGACGACATCGCCGCCCTGCGCAGCTATCGGGATCGCCTCCAGGGCTCGCCCTTCACCCGGTCCTATCCGGCCAATGTGCTGCTCGGCATCGACCGGCTGAACTGCTTCCTGAAAGACGCTGAAGCCAAGCTGAAAGCCCATGGCGCATAAGCCGCTTCCCCGCCCGCGCGGGCTGCGGCTCGATCCCGCGATTTACCGCGACAAGGTGCTGGGCTGCTGGCACGGCAAGAATATCGGCGGGACGCTCGGCGGCCCGCTCGAGGAGAAAT
>DASRSH010000230.1:0-3454 GCA_035656575.1 Opitutaceae bacterium | reverse complement strand
TGGTACGTGACCCCTTAGTTCGGGATTTCGCCGCGCAGCCGGCCCAGGAATTTCTCGGCGTAGATCTGGTCCCGCAGGCGGATGGTTGCCGGGTCGAAGCGGCCGTTGATGCCCAATTCGGGCACCGCGGTGATGACCGTGCCGCCGGCGGGGTTGAGCGCGACCCAGGCCAGGCCCTGCTGGAGCCGGTCCTGGCGGTAATGCTGGTAAAGATAATCCAGGATGAGCCGGGCGATCCGGCCCTCGTCACGGTCCTCGCTGACGTCGGCCACGGCGGCGACGGACAGGAGGTTGCGGATGCTCTGGGCCCAATCGGGCAGGTGCGCGGGCGACCAGTGGTCGAGGCGCCGCTTGAGGTCGTCGAGGCGGTCGCGATCGGAGGTCGAAAGCATCGCCAAAGGCCGGGCGAGCGGGGTGACGAAGCCGTCGTCGGGCGGAAGTCCCGCGAAGTGCAGGGTCCGGATTTCCGCCTCGGTGATGGAGGCCGCCGAGCCCGCGCCCGCGATATCGAGGGCCTGCCAGTGATCGTGGCGCAGGGACAGGATGCCCATGGCCGCCCAGGGAAGGAGCGACAGGCCGATCCACAGGCCGGCGGAGCGCGCCACGCGGACGGCCGGATCCCACCGAAACAGCCGCGCCCCGGCGATGCCCGCCCCCAGTCCAAAAACCGCCAGCGCGATCAGGTTGAAGCGGAACAGGGCGCCGTGCGCCTCGTCGCTGTAGCCCGCCTGGAGCGCGTCGACGGCGTAGCGCCCGGGCAGAAACGATGCCAGGCGCTGGGTCCACTCGGGCAGGACGACGAGCGGAATGCCGACCCCGCCGATCATGATCAGGGGCAGGAACAGGCACTGGCCGAGCGCCTGCACGGCGGGCACATCGGACGCCAAGGCGGCCACCAATAGGCCCAGGCCGAGCAAGGCGAAGGCGACGGCCAGGTAGGCCACCAGGAAATGCCCGGGAAAAATCGGAAAGGGCGTGCCATAGATCAGCCGGGCGAGCACCAGCTGGAGCACCGCCGCGCCGGCGACCAGCACCAGCCGGGCAAGCAGCGTGCTCGCCAGGAGCGGGGCCAGCGCCCGCGGCAGGAGCCGGTAGCGCCGCCACCATCCGCGCTCCCGCTCGGCGACCAGGGCCGTGGGCAGGCCGAAGCAGGCCCCGCCCAGGACGCTGATGGTGATCAACTGGCTCATTTCGCCGACGAGGGGCGGGACGCCGGAGCGAAACACCGTGCCGAAGGCGATGAGGAAGAACACCGGCACCAGATAGCCGTAGATCAGGGGCTGCCGGCTCTTGAAGTTGAGCCGCAGCGTGAGCTGAAAGTGGTACCAGAAGCCGCGCATCTTATTGGGTGAATTTGGCGAACGCGTCGTCCAGGGTCGGACGCTGGATCTGCACGTCCACGAGCTCCGCCCCGCGCGCGCCGGCGAGCGCGATCAGGGCCGCGAGGGCTTTCTGGACCTCGGCGCTGGCGACCGCCCAGCCCTCCCCTTCGCGGGCCGCGCCCAGGGGGGCGACCGCCTCGGCGGGCAGGTCCGGCGCGGTGCGGACGATCACGCGGGCGAGAACGCCGCTGCGGGCGATCAGCTCTTCCGGGGTGCCCAGGGCCGCCACCGCGCCGCGGTGCAGCAGCGCCACGCGGTCGCACAGCCGCCGGGCTTCCTCCAGGTAGTGGGTGCTGAAGAGGACGGTGCAGCCGGCGGCGCGCTGGGCCTGGATGAGCCGGTGCAGATCCGCCCGGGCGGGCGGGTCCAGGCCGGCCGTCGGCTCATCCAGAATGAGGACGCGGGGGCGGTTGACCAGCGCGAGGGCGAGGGCGACGCGCTGTTTCTGGCCGGCGGAGAGGCTGCCGTACCGCGCGTCGGCCTTGTCCGCGAGTTCGAAGCGCGCGAGCAGTTCGGCGGCGGGCGCGGGGCTCGCGTAGAACTTGCCGCAGAGGGTCAGCGCCTGCCGCGGGGTCATGGCGTCGGGCAGCGACGACACCTGAAGCTGGGCGCCCAGCAGCGGCTTGGCCGCCTCGGCCCCGCGGCCGTCCACCGCGATCGCGCCCGAGTCGGGGGCCGTGAGCCCCAGGATGCATTCGAGGACGGTGGTCTTGCCGGCGCCGTTGGGGCCGATGAGGCCGAAGATTTCCCCCGGCGCGACCTCGAGGCTCACGCGGTCGGCGGCCGTGACGGCGCCGTACCGCTTGGTGACGGACCGCAGGGTGACGGCGGCTGCGGGCATGGAGGAATCTGAGGTCAACGGTAGAGCGCGCGCAAGGCTTCGGCCGTGCGCTGGAGGCGCTGGCGCAGTTCCGGCGGAGCCAGGACCTCGGCGTGCGCGCCCCAGCCGAGAACCCATTGCTCGACCTCAGGCAGGGCGCCCAGCCGCAGGGTGAGTTCGATGCCGCCGCCGGGCAGCTCGCGGATCTGCTGCGACTCGTGCCACACGCGCTCGCGGACGCGGTCGGCCACCGCGGCCGCGAAGCGGA
Organism: Opitutaceae bacterium; assembly: GCA_035656575.1. GTDB lineage: Bacteria > Verrucomicrobiota > Verrucomicrobiia > Opitutales > Opitutaceae > Palsa-1447. The sequence continues at coordinate 984 of DASRSH010000230.1, read as the reverse complement.
CCTGGACCACGTGGTTGCCCGCGCCGACCAGGACGCCCAGGGCGGTGGCGAAGAACTGCTCCGGGGAAAAGCCCGAGGGCCGCGCAAACGTGCGGTGCAGGACGCGGGGCGCCGTGATGCGCGGCAAGGCGAAGGTGCGCAGCGCCGCGCGCTCGGCGTCGAGGCCCACCAGGTACCAGAGGTTTTCGCGGTGGGAGAGATGGTAGGGCTGGACGCGGCGGCGCGACACCTGGGTGTCGCCGGGCTTGCGATAGTCGAACTCCACCTCGTTCTGGCGCAGGACGGCGCCGCTCAGGGCGTTGAAGACGGCCAGGTCGGCCTTGCCCAGCCCGACGTTCTTGAAGGAGACCGCGCGCAGTTCGTCGGCGGGAGAAAACGAGATCCGGTCCTTCAGGCCGCCGGTCAGCTTTTCGAAGGCGATCTCGAGCTGGCGGTGAAAGGGAGTGCCTTCGTACTGCTCCAGCGCGCGGCGGGCGACCAGCAGGGCCAGCAGTTCGCCTTCGGTCACCTGCACGGTGGGGAACGCCGACACCGGGTGGGAATAGCGGTAGGATTGGATGCCCGGGTCGAATTCGATCGGCAGGTCCAGGCGGTCCCGCATGAAGGCGATATCGCGCACGATCGTCTTGCGCGACACTTCCAACAGGCGCGAAAGTTTCGTGCAATTGGGCAAGGTGTTGCGCCGCAACTCCTCGTGAATGCGGAGCATGCGCTCCAGCGGCGGGCGGGAAAGGCGGTCCGGGGGAACCATGAAAAGGCTGGGACAATCAATGTCCCAGGCGCCGGTTAGAGTCGAGGCATCATGAAACTGAAATCCCGCCCGTCTGTCCGCCCCCTCGATATCGCCCAGGTGGAATGGCACCACGAGGGCATGCTCCACCGTGTGCGCCTCTCCGGAGGCGACGAGGTCGTCGTTTGGGAGCGCCAGACGGAAGAGGGGTGGGAGCCGTTCGACCCGGACCCGTCGGCCGAGACCTTCGAGTC
>DASRSH010000229.1:0-17680 GCA_035656575.1 Opitutaceae bacterium | reverse complement strand
TGGAATCCTATCAGGAGCTCATGCGGATGAACGTGTAAGCGCCTTTTCGATCGTCCATGAAGAATTTCGGTTCGTCCCTTCTCGCGCTGTGGAAGCAGCTCGGGCTCAATCAGCGGGTTTCCCTCGTCGTCGCGGCGATCGCCGTCGCCGGCGGGATGATCGCCCTCGTATGCTGGTCGCGCCGGCCCGACTTTCAGCTCCTGTACGGGCACCTGGGCGACAAGGACGCCGCGGCCATCATCAGCTATCTGGAGAGCCAGAACATCCCCCACGAGGTGACGGCCGGCGGCACGGCGGTCGAGGTGCCGAGCGATCAGGTGTACAAGCTGCGCATGGACTTGGCCGGCAAGGGGCTGCCCGGGGGCGACGGCGTGGGCTTCGAGATCTTCGACAAGGGGCAGTTCGGCCTCAGCGATTTCATCCAGCGGACCAATTACATCCGCGCCGTGCAGGGCGAACTGGCCCGCACGATCACTCAGCTCCAGGGCGTGCGCGCGGCGCGGGTCATGATCGTGCAGCCGGAAAACCGGCTCCTGATCACCGAGCAGACGCTCAAGGCGACGGCCTCGGTCTTCGTCGACCTGGGCGGCGGCCGGCTGGACCCCGACCAGGTGAACGCCATCCGCCATCTGGTGGCCAATGCCGTCCAGGGCCTGCAGGTCGACGACGTGGCGGTCGTCGACAACCACGGGCGCGTGCTGTCGGAGGACCTCAAGCAGGACCCGACGCTGAGCACGGCCTCGTCCCAGATGCGCTACAAGCAGCAGGTCGAGGACTATCTCGCCCAGAAGGTGCAGTCCATGCTCGCGACCGTGATCGGCGCCGGCAACGCCGTCGTGCGCGTTTCCGCCGACATCGATTCCGACGCCAGCACCACGACGCAGGAAATCTTCGACCCCAACGGGCAGGTCACGCGGACCGAAACCACGACCGACAACAAGTCCAATTCGAGCGAGTCGCGCGGCGGCGGCGCCGTCGGCGTGACGGCGAACGTCCCGGACAAGGGCGGCGCCCCGGACGGCGCCGCACGGCCGACCACCCTGACCAATTCGGACGTCACGAACCACAGCGTGACCTATGAAATCAACCGGACGCTCACCAACACCGTCCATGCGGCCGGCGCCATCCGCAGCATCACGGCCGCCGTCATCATCGCCCCGCGCACGGGGCCGGGCGCGGACAAGCGCACGCCCGAGGAGCTGGAAAGCCTGCGCCAGATCGTCATCAACGCGCTGGGACTCAAGGCCCAGCCGGGACAGTCGCTCGATTCGCTCGTGACGCTGGAGGAGGAGCCCTTTGCGGCGGAGCCCGTGGCCCAGGAGGTCCAGACCATGGTCGCCCAAAACCGCTGGTCCGGCCTGCTCGAGGCCGGCTCGCGCTGGGCGGCGGTGCTGGGCGCGGCGGCGATCCTGCTCGTTTTCCTGCGCATGCTCTCGCGGCAGAAGCCCGAGCCGGTGCCGGTCGAGCTGCTGACTCTTCCGCCCGAAGTGGCGATGCGCGCCATGCCCAACGGCAATCGCGTGACGCCCGACATGGTCAACGAACTCATCCGGGCCAAGCCGGCCAACGTCGGCGTGGCCCTCCGCGGCTGGATCGCGGAGACGAAGAACTAGCCGGCCATGACCATCGATTACGCCCGCCTGTCGCGCCAGCAGAAGCTGGCGGTCTTTCTCATCGTCATCGGGCCGGAGGCGGCGGCCGAAATCCTGCGCCAGTTCGACGACGTCGAGGTGGAGCTGCTCTGCCGCGAGATGTCGCAATTCACCATGGTGCCGGAGCAGATCCAGCGCGACGTGATCGAGGAGTTCACCGGGATCGTGGCCAAGAGCACCTCCTCCCTGCTCGGCGGGCTCAACTACGCCCAGCGCACGCTGGAAATCGCCAAGGGCGACTTCAAGGCCTCGTCGATCATCGGCCGCGTCGGCCCGGTCGGCACCTCGGTCGAGGTGATCAAGGACATCAGCGAGATGGAGGGCCGCCAGATCTTCAATCTCATCAAGGCGGAGCAGCCGCAGACCATCGCCTTCGTGCTGTCCTACCTCGACAGCCCGAAATGCGCCGAGGTCTTTTCCCTCCTGAGCCCGGACCTGCGCGAGGAGGTGATCGAGCGGCTCGGCACCATCGAATCGACCTCGCTCGACCTGGTGGGCAAGATCGCCCGCAGCCTGGGCAAGCATTTTGACACCAAGGTGCGCCCCACCTTCCACCGCAGCGGCGGGGTCCGGGCGGTGGCCGGCCTGCTCAACCAATTGGAAAAGGACATGAGCAAGACCCTGCTCGCCCGGCTCGAAGACCGGAACACGGCCCTGGGCGCGGCCATCCGCAAGAAGCTGTTCAGCTTCGAGGACCTGGGCAAGCTGGGCGGCGCCGACCTGCAGCGCGTCCTGCGCGAGGTGGACATGGGCAATCTGGCGACGGCGATGAAATCGGCCAGCAGCCAGCTGCGCGAAAAGATCTACAGCGCCCTCTCGAAGCGCGCGGCCGAAGGCCTGCGCGAGGAAATCGAGCTGCTCGGCGCCGTCCGCCTCAAGGACGTCGAGACCGCGCAGGACGCCATCATCCAGGCGGTCCGCCACCTGGAGGAGGAGGGCCAGATCTCGCTCGACAACGACGCCTCGCAGTCGGTCGTCGCCTAGCGCCTCACCGCCATGGCCTTCACCACCATCGTCGCGTTCGACCGCCGGCTGTCGGGAGCGGTGCGGCCCGGGCAGACCAATCGCAGCTTGAGCGAGGCGGAGATCGCCGCGCGCTGCCAGGCCGCCTATCACGCCGGCGCCGATGCCGCGCGGGCCGCGGCCAATCAGCAGATCGTGGAGTTGCGGGCCGAAATGGGCCAGCTGAGCGAGGGCGCGGTCAAGCAGCTCCTGGCCGTCGAGCCGGCGCTGGTGGCGCAGCTGCGCCAGGCCCTGCCCGAGCTGACGCTGGAGATCGCCCGGCGCCTGCTGGCCGGCTTCGAGCCGCCGGCGGAGGTGGTCGAGCGCCTCTGGCGCGAGGCCCTGGAACAGCTTTACCCCGAGCGGGAAAACCTGGAGCTGTCGCTCGCGCCGGCCGACGCCGCGCTCCTCGAGCAGCTCAATCCCGAGTGGAAGCAGCGCTATCCCGGGCTGCGGGTGCGCGCCGACGCGGCGCTGCAGCGCGGGGACAGCGTCGTGCGCAGCCGCTTCGGGATCACCGACGCGCGGCGCGCCACCAAGATGGCGTCGCTGCAGCAAGCCCTGGCCGGCCCATGACCAGCGCCGCGCTCCAGCTAGGCCCCATGATCGACGTGCTGCGCACGCAGGTGCGGCATGTCGCGCCCGTGCAGCGGGTGGGCACGGTCACGGGCGTGGCCGGGCTGGTGATCGAATCGGAGGGCCCCAACGTGGGGCTGGGCGATTTGTGCGTCGTGCGCTCGCCGCGCACCGATTTTTCCGTCCGCGCCGAGGTGGTGGGATTCCGGGAGCACCGCGTGCTGCTGATGCCATTGGGCGACACGCCCGGGCTGCACGTCGGCTGCGAAGTCGCCGCGTCCGACCGTCCGCCGCTGCCGAAGGCGGGGCCGGAACTGCTCGGCCGGGTGCTCGACGCGCTGGGCCGGCCGTTCGACGGGCTCGGACTGGTGCCGGTCGAACGCGGCTCGGACCAGGCGGGCGTGCCGCCGCATCCCCTGCGCCGCCAGCGCATCAAGCAGCCTCTTTCCACCGGCGTGCGCACGATCGACGCGTTCATTCCCGTCGGATGCGGCCAGCGCCTCGGGCTCTTCGCCGGCTCCGGCGTCGGCAAGTCGACGCTGCTGGGCATGATGGCCCGCGGCTCCACCGCCGACGTCGTGGTCGTGGGGCTGGTGGGCGAGCGCGGCCGCGAAGTGCGCGAATTCATCGAGAAGGATCTGGGTCCGGAAGGGCTCAAGCGGGCCGTGGTCGTGTGCGCCACCTCGGACACGCCCGCGCCGCTGCGGCTGCGGGCGGCGTTCACCGCCACGGCGATCGCGGAATCGTTTCGCGACCAGGGCCGGAGCGTCCTGCTGCTCATGGATTCGGTCACGCGCTTCGCGATGGCGCAGCGCGAGATCGGCCTGGCCATCGGCGAGCCGCCGACCACGCGGGGCTATACGCCATCCGTCTTTGCGCTGCTTCCGCGCCTGCTGGAGCGCTCGGGCGCCGGCGAGGTCGGGACGATCACCGCTCTCTACACGGTCCTGGTCGAGGGCGACGACCTGAATGAGCCGATCACGGACGCCGTGCGCGGCATCCTCGACGGCCACATCGTGCTCTCGCGCGCCCTGGCCCATTTCAATCACTATCCCGCCATCGACGTGCTGGAAAGCGTCAGCCGCCTCAGCCGCGACATCTGCCAGCCGGAGGAGCTGGAATGCGCGGCCCGGGCCCGCGAGACCCTCGCCCTGTACCGCAAGAACGAGGACCTGATCAACATTGGCGCCTACCAGGCCGGCGGCAACGCGGCGCTGGACAAGGCAATCGCCCTGCAGGAGCCCTTGCGGCAGTTCCTGCGGCAGGGCGTGCTCGACCTCACTCCCCGAACGGAGGCGTTCGCCCGGCTCAAGGCGGTGCTGAAATGAGACGTTTTCACTTTTCCCTGCGGCCGGTGGCCGTGCTGCGCGCCCATCGCGAGATGCAGGCCCGCCAGGCTCTGGCCGCGGCGCTGGGGCTGGCCGCGGCGGCGGAGGCGAACCTGGCCGCGGTCCGCGCCCGCGCCGCCGACCTGGAACGGGCGATTGCGGACGGGCGCAGCGGCGGTTTCCACTCCGATCAGCAGGTGGCGTTCATTTCGGCCTACCGGCGCGAGCGGATGAACGAGGCCGAGGCCGCGCGGAAGCTGGACGGGGCCCGGCGCGAGGTCGAGCGGCGCCGCCAGGCGGCGGTGGAGGCGAACCGCCAGGTGAAGATTGTGGCCTCGCTGGAGGAAAAGGCGCGGGCGCGGCACCGCGCCGAGACGCTGCGGGTGGAGCAGCTTGAATTTGACGAGCGCGCGGCCTCGCGGGCCGGGCGCCAACCCGCCACCTTATGACGAAACTGCTTCAACCCCTGCCGGCCGCCCTGTTCGGCCTGTTTCTCGCCCTGGTCGCAGGCCCGGGCTGGTATTGGTTCAAGAGCGACTCGATTGTCAGCCGCATCGTGGCCGCGCGCGAGGCCAAGGCCGCCGCCGCGGCGGCGGCGCACGATGCCCAGCGCTCCCAGGGCTGGGACTTCTGGACGATCGAAATGGAGAACCTCGCGGGCGAGCTCAAGGAACAGAAGGCGCAGCTGCGCGAGGAGGCGGACGCCCTGGACCAGCGCAAGGCGCGGCTCGATTCCGAGCGCCAGGAGCTGGACCGGATCCGCTCGGATCTGGAGAGCATGCGCCACCAGATCGACGAGCGCGTCATCGAGATCAAGGCCGACGAGATGCACAATCTGCGTTCGCTCGCGCAAACCTACGCCAAGCTGGATCCTGCCAACGCGGTCGCGATCCTGCGCGAGATGGATGACGTGACCGTGGTCAAAATCCTCTCGCTGATGAAGCCGGACGTCACGGGGCCGATTTTCGACACGATGGCGACGACGCCGGACGGCACCGGCGGAACGATGGCGAAGCGCGCGGCCGTGCTCTCGGAAAAGCTGCGGCTGATGAAAGTGCCGGGCAGCCCATGAACGCGATGAATTTCATTCCCGGCGGAGCCGGCGGCGCCGGGCCGGCCCTGCCCAATCCGGGTTCGAGCGGCGGGTACGGCGCGCCCAAGGCGCCGGCCTCATCGACGGCCTCCTTCGATTCCTATCTCGCCGGCGGCGCCTCTTCGGAGGGGGCGGACACGCCCCCGACGCCGGCCGCGGCGTCGAATACGCCTTCGAACGCTCCGGCGGAGTTGGGTTCATCCACGCCGCCGCCGGCGGGAGCCGCCTTGACTCTGACTTCCGGCCCTGGGGCAAAGGCGGTCGGGAACCCGGCCGCCACCTCCGGTTCGGGAAAGTCGGATCCGCTCGACGGCGAGCCGGCCGCGCCGGCAACCCGCCATGCCCATCCGGCAGAAGGAAAGGGCGGCGAACTTGAGGAATCTTCCGCTCCGCCGCCGGCGAAGGCTTCGGCCGCCGATCTCGTGCCCGCAATGGCTGCGATCGCGCTTGCCGTGCCTGCGGTTCCGGCGCCGCCGGTCCCCGTCGGTCTCGGACTGCCGGGAGCGCCGGCGGCGAAGTCTGGCTCCGCCCCCACCCGGAAGGGCGCCGGACAGGCCTCAGCTCCGGCGGCCCGCGCCGCCGGGCCGCAGAATTCGCCCGGGCCGGGACTGGCTCGGGGTCCGGCGACGGCGTCCCTTTCCAGCACGGGCGGCAAGGACACGGGTGACGCGGCGTCAGGAAACACCGGGCAAAACCCCTCTTTCGGCAGCCAATCCGGGGCCTATGGGGGACGGGACTTTGGTCGCCAGCTCTCCGCGTCGGCAGCCGGTTCAGCCGGCACCGCCAGCATCGGCTCCGGCCCTCCTGTTGAAGGTGGAAAATCGGGGGCAAATTTTGCCGTGGACGCGAAGACCGGAGCCCCGGCTGTCCCCGCGGTCAAATCCGCGGCTGATAAAGTTTCGTTACCATCTGGCATTAAAAGTGATACAGAGCAGGCGTCCCCTCTTGGCATGGTCGGTGCTCAATCTGCCCCCATGCCTCACGCGACGACGCCCCATGGCACTCCAGCCCTTGCGAGCACGCTGCCCGCGGCGGCTCTTGCAGGAGCGAACGCGTCTGGCGCCGTGCCGGCTGCGCAGGCGACCGCGCAGAACGCGGTCGATGCGGTCATGAAAGTGGCCGATGTCCAGGCGGCGGCAGGGGATCACGCGGGGCCCAGCGTCAATCTGGGGTTTGATTTCGGCGACGACCATTTGGCCGTTCGGGTGGAGATGTCGGGTGGCCAGGTGCACACCCGGTTCACCACCTCTTCGGCGGAACTGCAGCAGGCGGTGGCCACCCAGTGGTCGGCCATGACTTCCCAGGGCGACAGCCAGGGGCAGCGGTCCTATCAGTTTGCCCAGCCGCAGTTCGCTCAAGGCGACGCGGCTCCCGATTCCGGCGGGTCGCCGGGGTCGTTCAGTTTCGGCGGGGGGACGCAGGGGCAGGAGGGGCGGCAAAGCGGATCCGCCTTCGCGTCCGCCTCGGTCACGGCAACCGCGCCCGTTTTGAAGACCACCCCTGGGGCTTCGGTTGAGTCTGAACCGGCTTCGGCGGATTTCGTCGCTTCGCGCCTCAACGTTTTCGCCTAGTCCCCACCATGTCCACCGTCACCACCACCAACCCTTCCTCCATCGCCGCGCGTACCGCCACCGCGGGCACGGGGACGGCCGCGGCGGCGTCGGCCACCGCATCCGGCAGCAATCAGACCGTCTCGATCAATGACTTCATGAGCCTGCTGAGCACGGAGATGGCCAACCAGGACCCCATGCAGCCGATGGACCCCACCCAGACGATGAGCCAGCTGGCCCAGTTCACGGCGCTGCAGCAGACCAATGCGCTGGAGCAGAACCAGAGCCTGGCGGCGGCCAATTCCTATCTCGGCACGACCGTCACCGTTCCCGGTGTGGGCGTCAATGTCCCCCCGGTGTCCGGCACCGTGCTCGGCATCGATTCCAGCAGCGTCGCCACCGGAGGCTCGCCGCAGCTGATCCTGAGCGGCGCGTCCAGCGAGTATCCGATCACCTCCGTCGCCCAGGTCCTCTCCAGCTCCGCCGCGGCGGCCGCCGCGGGCGCGTCCACCTCTTCCTCCAGCGGCTCGAACGCCGCCACCTCTTCCACCAACGGATCTTCAACCAACTAAACCACCACTCCGCATATGGCACTCCTCGGAACCCTCACCTCCAGCGTCAGCGCGCTCGACAGCTTCACCCAGGGGCTCGACACCGTTGGCAACAACATCGCCAACATCAACACCACGGCGTTCAAGGGCTCGAGCGTCAGCTTCGCCGACACGTTTTCGGACCTGGGCACCCAGGTCAACTCGACGACGCAGAACTTCTCCCAGGGATCGCTCCAGACCACCGGCGTGACGACCGACCTCGGCATCTCGGGCAACGGCTATTTCATCGTGCAGCAGCCGACCACCTCGGGTGCCGCGCCCAACCAGTACGCCACGCGCGATGGGCAGTTCACCTTCAACTCCGCGGGCAACCTGGTCACGCAACAAGGCTATCAGGTCATGGGCCTGGTCGGAGGCAGCGCCACCTCGACTCCCACCGGCACCTATGGGGCGATTACGCTCGGAACCCCGCCGACCGGCCTGAGCCTGGCCTCCGTGGCCATCGACACCTCCGGCAACGTCATTGCGACATACAACGACGGCTCGACCGCCACGGTCGGCCAGGTGCTCCTGCAGAATTTCTCCGACCAGAGCCAGCTCCAGTCGGTTGGCGGCAATCTCTTCACCAACATGGGCGAGGCCGGCCCGCTCACCACCGGCACCACCCTGACGACCGCGAACGCGCCCGGCCAGAACAGCCTCGGCACGATCCAATCGGGCACCCTGGAGCAGTCGAACGTCGATCTGACCCAGGAATTCTCGAACATGATCACGCTGCAGCGCGCGTTCGAAGCCAATTCCCGCATGATCACGATCTCGGACAGCATCCTCGAGGACGTGGTCAACATGAAGACCCACTAAGATTTCGTCCGCCCCTTCCCCCGCCATGCCCGCCAAGACCGAAGCCAAGGAAGCTCCCGCCGCCGAAAAGGAAAAGCCGGCGTCCGCCGCCGCGGCGGCCCCGGCCGCCGCTCCGGGCGGGCTGAAAGCGTGGCTTCCCGCGCTCGTGGTGGCGATCGTGGCTCCGGCCGCCAGTTGGGGTGTCGCCCAGTTCGTGCTGCTGCCGACCCTGCAGAAAAAGCTCCTGCAGGGCACGCCCGGCGCGGCGATCGTTTCGGGCGACGCCTCCAAGAACGCGACCAAAGGCGGCCCCGCGCAACCGCCGACCTATGGCTTCGACAACGTGGTGGTCAATCTCGCGGGGACCATGGGCACGCGCTACCTCAAGGTCGGTTTCGTGGTGACCGGATCCGACCCGGCCATGCACTCCGTGTTTGAGGAGAACAAGGTCAAGCTGACCGACGTGACGCTGAACGTGCTGTCGTCGCTGACCATGGCGGACCTGGAGGAGCCCGGCTCGAAGAACGTGCTCCGGGAAAAGCTGGTCGGCGCCTACAACCAGGCCCTCGGCCGCAAGGTCGCCGACCAGGTCTATTTCACCGATTTCGTCGTACAATAGGCCCATGGCCGACGACCCGAACCAGCCCAATCCGGCCAAGCCGCCGGGCGAATTTCTCGACCAGTCCGAGATCGACAAGCTGCTCGCGCAGACGGTCGAGCCCGCCCCGGACAAGTCGGTGCTGGTCAAGTCGGGCGACGGCGACGACCACGGCGCGGCCAAGATCGAGGCGTATGACTTCCGCCATCCCGCCTTCCTGTCCGAGATCGAGCTGCGCCGCCTGCGCCTGCTGCACGAGGATTTCATCCGCTATCTCAGCGCCCGCCTGTCCCTGTTCCTGCGCATGGAATTCGGCATCAAGATGGCGAAGCTGACGACGACCACCTACGGCAAGTTCACGGACGGCCTGCCCAGCCCGACGCACATCTGCCTCTTCAAGGCCGAGCCCCTTCTCGGGGTCGGCGTCCTGGACATCAATCCGCGGCTGGCCTTGACGATCGCCGACCGCCTGCTGGGCGGCCGCGGCCACTCGGTCAAGGCCGAGCGGTACCTGACCGAGATCGAAATCGGCCTGCTCGAGGACGTGATCATGGTCGTGCTCGAGGAGTGGTGCAACCAGTGGAAGGGCGAGCAGGATCTGCATCCCCTCATCCTCGGCCACGAGAACAACGGCCGCTTCCTGCAGACTTCGCCCAAGGACGCCATCGTGCTGGCCATGACCCTCGAGATCAGCTTCGGGGACTGCTCCGAGCAGATGCAGATGGGGCTGCCGTATTACACCATCGAGCCGCTGGTGAAGAAGATGCAGGCCCGCCGCCAGAAGGACACTTCCGTCGGGGCGATCGAGCCGCAGGTCAAGGCCAACTGGTCGTCCAGCTACGACCAGATCCAGGTGCCGATCCGGGCCGAGTGGGACGGGCTCGACGCCACCGTGCGCGAGATCGCGAGCCTGCGGGTCGGGGACATCATCGAACTGCCCTCCTCGCTGCTGCAGCAAACCCACCTTCTGCTCAACGGCGCGCCCAAGTTCACGGGCGTTGTCGGCCTCGAGGCCGACCGCGTCGCGGTGCAGGTCGTCCGCAAGCTTCCCAAGTCAGACTAATCCCATTTCGCCATGCCCGCTCCTCTTGAAGACAGAACCATGGATGTCGTCCTCGACGTCAAAGTGAAGGTCACCGTTCAGCTCGGCTCGTGCACGCTGCCGATGCGCGATGTCATCGAGCTCGGGCCCGGCTCCGTCGTGCAGCTCAACCAGCACGCGAGCGATCCGGTCGGCCTTTACGTCAACGACAAGCTCGTCGCCTATGGCGAGGTGGTCGTCGTGGAGGACAATTTCGGCATCAAGATCACCGAGCTCGTCGGCAGCGGCAGAGCCAAGACATGAGACCTTTCCGCCGCAGCCTGGGGCTCCTGATCCTGCTGGCCGCCCCTTGCTGGGCGGAAAGCAGCGCGCCCTCCGTGGCGGCAGACGGCAACGCCGTGCTCTATCCGCATGCGGATGCGTCCGCCCACGCGGCGGCCGCCACGTCCGCGACGGGATGGGGCGGCGGCATGTTCGGTTTTCTCGTGGTGGTGCTCGGCGCCGCCGGGGGCTGGATCCTTTGGCAGCGCCTGCGGGGGCGCTCCGCCGCGCCCTTCGCGCGCGGCGCCCGCGGGGACCAGGCTCTGGCCATCGCCGAAACCCGCTCGCTCGGCAACCGGCAGTTCCTGGTGGTGGCCAGCTACGGCGAGAAGAAATATTTGCTTGGGGTCTGTCCGGGGCGGATTGACCTGCTGGCGCCGCTTGACCCGGCTTCGCCTGGCTTCGCCGGGGCGGGCCCGGGGCCGGCTTTTCCTCCGCGTCCGGCCCCATGAAGAGGCTTGTCCGCTGGCTTCCTTGGCTGGTTCTGGCGCTGCTGCTGGCGGCGGCGCCGCTGCCGGCGCACGCGCAGGCGGCGGGGGCCGCGGCCGCCCACTCCGATCCGCTGCGCCTGACCCTCAATCTGGAAGGCTCGGAACGTCCCGCGCAGATGAGCGTCGCGGTCGAGATCGTGATCGTGATGACCTTGCTCACGATCGCCCCGACGATCATCCTGCTCATGACGAGCTTCACGCGCATCGTGGTCGTGCTCGGCTTCGTCCGCTCCGCGCTCGGCGTGCCCAATTCGCCGGCCAACCAAATCCTGATCGGATTGTCCCTGTTCCTGACCTTCTTCATCATGGGCCCGGTCATCGAGCAGGTGCAGAAGCAGTCGCTGCAGCCTTACCTCGACGGAAAGATCGCGGCCGGCGTCGCGATGGACCGCGCGGCGCAGCCGCTGAAGCAGTTCATGCTCAAGCAAACCCGGACCCGAGACCTGGAATATTTTCTGGAGCTGGGGGGCTTCGGTCCGACGGCCGTGCGCGATCTGCCCATGCGGGTCGTGATCCCCGCCTTCGTCATCAGCGAGCTGGATACCGCGTTTCAGATGGGTTTTTTCCTCTTTCTGCCTTTTCTCGTCATCGACTTCATCGTCTCGTGCGTGCTGATGGCGCTGGGGATGATGATGATGCCGCCCAATGTGGTGTCGCTGCCGTTCAAGCTGCTGCTGTTTGTGCTGGTGGACGGCTGGCACCTGATCGTGAAGGAGCTGGTCGACAGCTTCGTCCGCTGAATCTTTCGCCATGAGTGCCGACCTCGCCATCGACGTATTCAAGACCACGGTCTTTTTCGCCCTCTATGCCGTCGCCCCGTTTCTCCTCGTCATGCTGCTCGTCGGCCTGTTCATGAGCCTGCTGCAGGCGGTGACCGGGCTGCAGGAGCAGACGCTGACGTTCACGCCCAAGCTGATCGCCTTCGCCGCCCTGACGCTGCTGCTGGCGCCCTGGCTGCTGCGGGCGATCTCGGAATTCACCATCGCCGACTTCAATCGGATGGCGGCGCTCGCGCATTAAGGGGTCATGTACCAAATCCCAACAAGCCGGACAGGTGCCGGTGCCGGTTGTTGGCGCTAAGCCCGGCTTGTTGGGATTTGGTACATGACCCCTTTGTCCGCGAGTCTGCTGCTCACCTGGCCGCTCATTTTTCTGCGCGCCATGGGGGTGCTGATGCTGGTGCCGCAGATGGCGGGGCAGTCGCCGCCCATCACGGTGCGGCTGGGGCTGGCGGCGTGCCTGGCGACGCTGCTGACGGGGGTCGTGCCCACGGCGCAGCTGCCGGGCAGCCCGTTCGGCCTGATCCTGGCGGCTCTGGGCGAGGTGGCGCTGGGCTTGGGATTGGGCTTTGTCGTGCAGCTGACCTTTGCCGCCGTGGACTTCGCCGGACGGCTGGCCTCGTCCGAAATCGGACTGTCGGGCTCTCCCGGCATGATGACGCCGTCGGTCGCGACGGAGCCGCTGGCGGGATTCCTGTCCGCGTTTTCGGTCATTCTCTTTTTCGCGGTCGGCGCGCATTATTGGGTGCTCAGCGCCTTCGCCCGCAGCTTCGCCTTCGCTCATCCCGGACTGGCCGCGTTCAGCCCCGGCACGGGCGAGATGCTCGTCCTGGCCACGGCGCGGCTGATCGAATTGGGCGTGCGCATGGCGGCCCCGTTCCTGGCGCTCAACTTCCTGATCACGCTGGCCTTTTCCGTCCTGGGCCGCGCGGTGCCCCGCATCGGCGTCTTCGTCCTCAGCGCCCCCGTGCGCGGACTCGCCGGCCTGGGCCTGTTCGCCGGGGCGGGCGCGCTGATCGCGCGTTATCTGTACGTGGAGTTTTCGAACATGCCCGTGCAGATGCTGCAGCTGGTGGGTTCGCGGTGAGTGAAAGCGGCGTCCCGCCGCTGGCCAGGACTGAAGCGGCGGGACGCCGCTTCCCCTTTCCGGCCCGTCGGCAAAAATTGCCGAAACTTGAGCCCGACAGGGCAATCGTTATTTAAAACGTTAATGACGAAAGACTAAAGATGCGCGAGGCGCCGTTGGCATCGGCATTGCTATTTGGTGGCGCACACATGGCCGACGACTCCGACCAAAAGACCGAAATGCCGACCGGGAAGCGGCTGTCCGAGGCCATGCAGCGCGGCCAGTTTGCGCGCGCGCCGGAATTCTCGGTCCTGTTCACGATGGGAGCCACGCTCGGGGTGGTGGCCTTGGCGGGCGGCGAAGCCTGCAAGCGGCTGGGGCAATACACCGCCGGACTCTTCTCCCACTTCGGCAGCTACACCCTCACGACCGCCACCGCGATCAAGCACTTCGAGGACATGGCGATCGCCGTGGCGCCCTTCCTTTCCATCATGCTGGGCGCCTGCTGCGCGGCGGCGATGCTGGCGGGCGGCATCCAGTCCGGCTTCAATCTCACGCCCAAGGCGCTCGGTCCGCACTGGGACCAGCTCAATCCCCTGAAGGGCCTCGGCGGCATCATCTCCCGCGACCGGGCGGTGCACGCCGGAATCGACGCCGCGAAGATGGTCGCCATCGGCCTGGTCCTGTACGCCGGCGCGAAGACCCTGCTGAGCGATCCGCTGTTCTCCGCGCCGATCGAGGCCGCCTACCTCATCCAATTCATGCGCGCGGCGGCGATCTCCTTCTTCGGGCGGCTGCTCGTCGCCCTCAGCATCGTGACGGCGCTGAGCTACGCCTACGAAAAGCACCAGACCCTGCAGGACCTGAAGATGACCCGCGAAGAGGTGAAGGACGAGCACCGCAGCTCCGAGGGCAGCCCCCAGGTCAAGATCGCCCAGCGCCGGCTGGCCCGCCGCCTGCTCCAGAAGCAGATGCTCCAGGCGGTGCCGAACGCCGACGTCGTGGTCACCAATCCGACCCACTTCGCCGTCGCGCTGAAGTACGAGCGGGGCCGCGACCAGGCGCCGGTGGTGCTGGCCAAGGGCGAGAACCGCTTCGCGCAGCGCATCAAGGCCATCGCGGCCGAGCACGGCGTCCCCATGGTCGAGAACAAGCCCGTGGCGCGGGTGCTTTTCGCGCTGGGCAAGGTCGGCGAGGCGATCCCGGCCGAGCTGTACCAGGCCGTGGCGGAGATCCTGGCCGTCGTGTATCGGACGCACCGTTACTATTTCCACCGCCTGCGCGCGCGCCGGCTTGAGGCCGCCGCCGCCTGACGCCCATGCCCACGAGCTCCAATTCCCTCGTCACGCGGCTGCTGCAGCGCTCCGACCTGATCTTCACCTTCGCCCTGTTCGGCACCGTGCTGCTGCTGGTGCTGCCGGTGGTGCCGACGGTGCTCGACCTGCTGCTGGCCCTGAACATCGGCCTGTCGCTGCTCGTGCTGCTGGCGATCATCTACGTGAAGGATCCGCCGGAGTTCTCGGGCTTTCCCACGATTCTGCTGACCCTGACGCTCTTTCGCCTGGCCCTGAACATCAGCTCCACGCGCCAGATCCTCGGCAACGGCTACGCCGGGCACATCATCGACTCCTTCGGGCACTTCGCGATCCGCGGCAACTACATCGTCGGCGCCGTGGTGTTCATCATCCTCGTGGTGATCAATTTCGTGGTCATCACCAAGGGCGCCGGGCGCATCGCCGAGGTGTCCGCCCGCTTCACCCTGGACGCCATGCCCGGCAAGCAGATGGCGATCGACGCGGAGCTCAACGCGGGCCTGATCGACGAGCCGACCGCGCGCACCCGCCGGGTGAAGATCCAGAAGGAGGCGGACTTTTACGGCGCGATGGACGGCGCCTCGAAGTTCGTGCGCGGCGACGCGGTGGCGGGCATCCTGATCACGCTGGTCAACGTCATCGGCGGATTCGCCATCGGCGTGTTCCAGATGGACCTGACGCTGACGGAGTCGCTGCAGAAGTTCACCGTCCTGTCCATCGGCGACGGCCTGGTGTCGCAGATTCCGGCCCTGATCATATCGATCGGCGCGGGCCTGCTGGTCACGCGGGCCTCGGAGAATTCCAACCTGGGCGCGCAGATCGCGGGCCAGATGTTCCGCTATCCCCGGGCCCTGGGCATTGCCGCGGCGATGCTGGTGATCTTCGGGCTCCTGCCGGGCATGCCGGCTTTCCCTTTCTTTCTCCTGGCCGCCGTCGCGGGCTTCATGGCGCGGCATATCAAGGCGCCGGAGGAAAAGGCGGCGCCGGCCGCCGGGGGCACCGGCACCGGGACGGCGACCGCGCGCAGCCGGATGGCCCGGACGGGCATGAGTTCCGGCTCCGGCTCGGGCTCGGCCGGCACGACCGAGGCCGGGGCCGCCAGCACTTCCGTTCCGACCGGCGGCGACGACGTGCGCAAGCTGATCGACGTCGATGTCTTTGCCATCGAAATCGGGCACGGCCTGCTCTCCCTCGCCAACGTCAAGACGGGCGGGGATCTGCTGGCCCGAGTCACCGGGGTGCGCAAGAACCTGGCGCGCGAGCGCGGGATCATCGTCCCGCCCATCTCGGTGCGGGACAATCTGGAGCTCGAGGCGAACGACTACCGCTTCCTCATCCGCGGCAAGGCGGTCGCGCGCGGCCAGGTCATGGCCGGCCGGTGGATGGCGATGAATGTCTCCGGGAGCCCGGTGAAGCTGCGGGGCATGCCCACGCGCGAACCCGTGTTCAAGCTCGACGCCACGTGGATCGACGACGGCGAGAAACGCACGGCCGAGGCCAACGGCTACACCGTGGTGGATCCGTCCTCGGTCCTGATCACCCATCTCTCCGAAACGCTGAAGACCTATGCGCACCTGCTGCTCGGCCGCCAGGAAGTGCAATCGCTGCTCGATCACCTGAAGGCGACGCACCCGGCGCTGGTGGCCGAACTCATCCCGGATCTGGTCACCGTGGGCATCATCCAGCGGGTGCTGCAGAACCTGCTGCGCGAGAACCTGGCGATCCTCAACCTGCCCATCGTGCTGGAGGGCATCGCCGACTTCGCCTCGCTGTCGAAGAATCCGGACGATTTGTCCGAGCTGGTCCGGCGGCGCCTGGGTCTGTATTTCGTGCCGGAGCTGGAGCACAAGCCGGGGACGGTCAAGGCCGTCACCCTCGATCCGCGCTTCGAACAGTGGCTGGCGGGGAAGGTGCACAAGACGCCGAGCGACGTCGGCCTCTCTCTCGACCCCGCTTCCGGGCGCCATCTCCTCGAGGAGATCACGCGGCGCACCGGCGAGATGGTGCAGCAGAGCCTGCCCGCCATCATTCTGGTCAGCGCCGAGGTCCGGCTTGCGCTGCGGCGCTTCCTGGAGCCGTCCTTTCCGCGCGTCAGCGTCCTTTCCTTCAACGAACTGCCCGGCGCCACGGAGGTGGAGAACGCCGGGATCATTCCGCTGCCCGCGCACCTGGCCCGGGCGGAGAACGTGCCCGCCCTCAAGGCCGCCTAATTGCCCATGCCCGCTCCGAAACCATCGCCCGCTCCCGGCGCCTGCTACAAGTTCACGGTCTCCTCGGCCGAGGAGGCCGCCGCGCAGATCCGCGAGCGCCTCGGCCCGGAGGCCCGGGTCCTGAGCGTCCGGACCGTCGAGCAGGGCGGCATGCTCGGACTGTTGCGCAAGCCGCGGCTGGAGGTCATCGCCCAGATCGGGGCGACGCCGGCGCCCCTGGCCGGGGACGCCGGTTGGGACGCGGACGACGATGATTTCGCGGGGGAGGGGACGGATGATTCGGGGCCGGAAGCGGCCGGAAGCGCCGAGGACGGCGCTGCCGTGTGGAAGGGCTCTCCCTTCAGCTTGAGCGCCGCGCCGATCGGCGCCGTGGGCGGCCCGGCGCCGCGGGAGCGCGCGGCGGCGGAAATAGACCCCGCCGCCCCTTTGCCGGCGATCGCCGCGTCCGCGGCGGACCCCGCCGCCGAGCCTTCGCCCGCCGCAGCGGAGCCCACGGTGGTTCCCTTGGCGATCGGCAGAGACGCCGGGCCCGGGTTGGGCGCGGTCAGACGACGCGCGCCGGCCGAACTGGACCTGGCTCAGCTGCTCCGCCGGTCGGGACTTTCCGAACTGGCCCTGGGGCGCCTGCGGGGCTCGCAGGTGTGGGCCCGCGTCGACGGAGCCCCCCTGCACCGGGCGCTCGTCGACATCGGCAATTACATCCGTGAATCGGCGGAGACGAAGTGGGGCGGGGAGGGGCTGCGGCGCGCGGCCTTTCTGGGCACGGCCGGCAGCGGCCGCACCACCGCTCTGTGCAAGTGGCTGGGGCTGGAAGTGTTTCGCCGGGCCCGCGCGGGCCATGTCGTGACGGTGGAGTTCGACCGGCCGAATCCCCCTGGCGCCCTCCCGGTGTTCTGCGAAGCCCTGGGAGTGCCGCTCGCGCGCTTTCCCGCGTCCACGGAGCCGGCGGTGCCGGGCGGCTTCGTCTATCTGGACATGCCCGCGCTTTCGCCGAGCGACGCGAAAGCGAACCGCGCCCTGGCGCGCTTCCTCGACGACGAAGGGGTGACGGAGCGCGTGCTCGTGCTCAACGCGGCCTATGACCATGCCTGCCTCCGCGCCGCCTATGCGGAAGCCCGGCAGCTGCGGGCCACCCACGTGGTGTTCACCCACCTCGACGAAGTGACCCAATGGGGCCGGCTGTGGGACTATCTGCTGGATGGCGCCCTCGAACCGCTCTTCCTCGGCACGGGCCCGACGCTGACCGGCGACTGCGAGGACGACGTTTT
>DASRSH010000228.1:0-1536 GCA_035656575.1 Opitutaceae bacterium | reverse complement strand
GCGACGAGGACCGCGATGGCCCCTATGGCTTCGAGAGCAAGGCCGACCGTGCCCGCCTGTTCGCCGCCGAGATGGCGCTGCAGTCCTTCGCCCTGATGGCCGCCGCCGAAGGTGCGATCGCCGCCTACGCCGACATCACCGGCGAGACCTGGAAGCCCTACGAGGCTCCCACGCCACCCGCCGCCAGCGTGGCCCGCAAGGCTGCCGCCGTCGAGATGGCCGCTTTCGAGATGGCGTGACGGACCACGGCGGGGGCGGAGCCGCTCGCGGTTCCGCTCCCGCCGGAGGTGGCAGGCCGGCGTGGGGCTTCGGTCCCCGCGCCTTCTTCCATTGATGGCAGGCATTGGATCGTAGGACCGGCCCCCACGGGATATTCCGCCATCGCGTGCTGCACGACGCAAAAGGCCGGCAAGTAACAAGCCTATTTGCTGACTCTGCCACTCTGCTGCCGGCCAGGGTCCTGCCGCGTCAACACCACGCCGCTTCGCTGTGTGACGCACGCCGCACGGCTCCGGTCCGCCCGGCCGCGCGAAACCACGCGCAGCGCACACTCACCGCGCGAGCCCTGCAACGACGCCCGGGATACACGCGTCACTTGCGCGCGCATTCCCTTGAGACGCCCGAGCACTCTGGCACTCGCTTGTTGATCCTGCCGCGTCCCCCTGTTCAGCCCCCTCCCCTTTCCGAGGGCCGCCGAAGGCCTCGATCAACGCGGACCCTGAAGCGCACCCCAGCGCTGCGGGGCAAGGGCTTCGCCCGCGACCCGGGTGTCCCCGGCTTTTGGTTGCTCGCTGCGCTCGCGCCCTGCCAAGCCGGGTGATCCCCCTCCCGCGTCGCGCCCCTCCGCCGCCGAGGCCCCGCGCTCCGGCCGGGCCGCATCGAGGCCCCGCACCGGCGGCCTCACAACGGAAAGGGAATGGCAATGCAACAGGTTCAGACGCCGCTTGTGCTCAACAAGAAGCAGCTCAGAGGGGCGGTGGCGAACGCGGTCTACATCGGCAGGCCGAGCCTGTGGGGCAATCCGTTTGTGATCGGTAAGGATGGAACCCGCGCCGAGGTGGTGGAGAAATACGAGCGCTGGCTCCTCCGGCAGCCGCGCCTCATGGCGCAACTCGACCGGCTGCGTGGACGGCATCTGGTCTGCTGGTGCGCACCATTGCGGTGCCACGGCGACGTGCTGTTGCGGCTCGCGAACGGACCCGGGTTGCGCTGCGAATGATCGCAGCGAGCGTGGCTGTGACGAATAATCCAGGTGCGTCACGTGGCGCGCCGGTGCAGGCCAGCACGATCGCAAGAAAGCGCCTCCGCTGATCCTTCCATTGTAATGCCGGCCGAGGTCGGGGCCGGTTCAACCCCGCCTCCGGCGCCGCGCTCCGCGCGGTTGAGGCACGCGGGCTACAACAGGGCCAGGCCGCGTCCCGCGCAGGCCGGAAGAAGGCCCGCGCCGGCCGCAACCCGGCCCCGCCCGCTCACGCACCTCAAGGGTTGAGCCGACCCGAGGGCCGTCATTCCCGCCGCTCATCAGCAATCGGGCTG
>DASRSH010000227.1:0-2849 GCA_035656575.1 Opitutaceae bacterium | reverse complement strand
GGACGCGACGGTATTCACGGCCACGCGGGCCGCGGGGCGGGATGCGTCCAGGGTCGTTTCCAGCCAGCCGATGAACTTCTGCTTGAATCCGGGAGCGACGCGGTTCCAGTTGCCCATCGCGTGCGAGCCGCCCGGGATGGTCACGAAGTCGCACGGGACCCCGTCCGCCTTCAGCCGCTCCGCCAGCGCGACGGACTCGCTGTAGGGCACGATGCGGTCGGCGGTCCCGTGAAAAACGAGAAAAGGCGGCAGCCCCGGATGCACATGGGTGAGCGGCGAGTCCTCGCGCAGCAGCAGCCGGGTGGCGGGGTCCAGGGCGCTGCAGCCAAAGAGAAACTTGAGGTCGCGGCGCAGGCCACCGTCGCGGCCCACGGCCTGGGCCAGCAGGTCGGACGGCCCGAAAAACGGGACCACCGCGGCCACGCGGGTATCCGGGCCGCCCTCGGTGGCGGCCATTTCCACGAGATAACCGCCGGCCGACTCTCCCACCAGCGCCAGCCGGCTCGGGTCGACGCGGTAGGTGGCGGCATGGGCTTTCACCCAGCGGATGGCCGTATAGACGTCGTCCAGGCACGCAGGATAGCGGTAGCGGGGCGCCAGCCGGTAGTTGATCGAGAACCACGCGAAACCGGCGCTGGTCAGGGGGGCCAGCAGCGGACGCGGATCCTTCTCCTTGTCGCCGCCGGCCCAGCCGCCGCCGTGGACCAGGATGACGCCGGCGAAGGGGCCGGGGCCCGAGGGGACGCACAAATCCAAACGCAGCGTGTTTGCACCCACTTGGCCGTAGGGCACGTTGGCCTGGGCGAATACCGCGCCCTCGCCGGCGGCTGAACCGGCGAGAAGCAGCGAAAACAGGGTCAGGGGTAAAAAGCGGCTCATCGCTACATATGAGCGATTATATTATCACCGAAAGCGCTGCACTTGATTTCGGTGGCTCCTTCCATCAGGCGGGCAAAGTCGTAGGTGACCTTGCGCGAGCCGATGGCGCCGTTGAGCCCCTTGAGGATCAGATCGGCGGCCTCCGTCCAGCCCAGGTAGCGGAACATCATTTCCCCGGAAAGGACGACGGAACCCGGATTGACCACGTCCTTGTTGGCGTACTTGGGCGCGGTGCCATGGGTCGCCTCGAAGATCGCGTGCCCGGTGATGTAATTGATGTTGCCGCCGGGGGCGATGCCGATGCCGCCGACCTGCGCGGCCAGCGCGTCCGAGAGGTAGTCGCCGTTGAGGTTCAAGGTCGCGATGACGTCGAAGTCCGTGGGCCGGGTGAGCACCTGCTGCAGGGTGATGTCGGCGATGCTGTCCTTGATGACGATGCCGGCCCCCGGCTTGCCCTCGGGAATCTTGCACCACGGGCCGCCGTCGATCTCGACGGCGCCGAAGTGTTGCTTGGCCACCTGGTAGCCCCAGTCGCGAAAGGCCCCTTCGGTGAACTTCATGATGTTGCCCTTGTGCACCAGGGTGACGCTCTTGCGCTGGTTCTGGATGGCGTAGGAGATCGCGCTATGGATCAGCCGGACGCTGCCGGAATAGCTGACGGGCTTGATGCCCACGCCGACCTGCACCTGGCTGGGAAAGTCCTTCGCCCCCACCCGCGCCCAGAATTCCCGGGCCTTGGGCTCGGTGCCGAAGCGCACCTTGTCGAAAGACTTGGGGAACTCCTTGGCCAGGAAATCGAGCACCTTCTGGGCTTCGGGGCTGCCGGCCGCGAATTCGATGCCCGCGTAGATGTCTTCGGTGTTCTCCCGGAAGATCACCATGTTCACCTTTTCCGGATGCTTGACGGGGCTGGGAACGCCCTGGAACCACTGCACCGGGCGCAGGCAGACGTAGAGGTCGAGCTGCTGCCGGAGGGCCACGTTGAGCGAACGGATGCCGCCGCCGACGGGGGTGGTCAGCGGGCCCTTGATGCCCACCAGGTACTCCTGGAAGGCCTTGACCGTCTCGTCGGGCAGCCAGTTGTTGAAGCGCTTGAAGCTCTCCTCCCCGGCAAAGACCTCGTGCCAGGCGACCTTGCGGCGGCCGCCGTAGGCCTTGCTCACGGCCGCGTCAAAGACGCGGACGGATGCGGCCCAGATGTCCGGCCCGGTGCCGTCGCCCCGGATGAACGGGACGATGGGATGGTCCGGCACGGACAGCCGGCCCTGGGAGGTGGAGATCTTGTCGCCTGGAGGAGGAACGGGTGAAGACATGGAGGGAAGGGAAAGGAGGCTAAAGGGAGGCGCAGAAGCGGGCGAGCCGCTCGACGCCTTTGGCGATCACGGCGTCGCTGGTGGCGTAGCTGAGGCGCAGATAGCCTTCGGCGCCAAAGGCGCTGCCGGGGACGGCCGCCACCCTCTCCTTTTCGAGCAGCCGCGCGCAGAATTCCTGCGAGGAAAGGCCGAAGGAGGAGATGTTGGGAAACAGGTAGAACGCGCCCTGCGCCAGCAGGCAGCGGATGCCGGGGATGCGGTTCAATTCGGCATGCAGGAATTTCCGGCGCCGGTCGAAGGCGGCCAGCATCTCGGCCAGGGCCGTGCTCGTCCGGGCCCGGTCCTGCAGGGCCGCCAGGGCGCCATACTGGGCGAAGGTCGCGGAGTCCAGGCCCGAGACGCGGATGGAGGGGAAGGCGTAGAACGCCCCGCCGGGCTCCGGGCACTCCAGCCCGATCTCGCGCAGGCCCTTGACGAACACCCGCCGCCGCCGGTCGTAGTCGGCGACCATGTCGTCCACCTCGCCGCTGGCTCCGAGCAGCGCCTCCACGGCGGCCAGCTGGGACACGTGCGGCGCACACAACATCGTGTACTGGTGCATGCGCAGTGCCAGCTCGGCGACCGGGCGGGGCGCGCACAGGTAGCCGACCCGCCAGC
>DASRSH010000226.1:0-6395 GCA_035656575.1 Opitutaceae bacterium | reverse complement strand
AGCCGCTGACGTGGTCGTCCGAAATCGTGACGTTCTCGGTCGCCCGGTTGTAGCCCAGGCCATGCGAACTCTTCAGGCAGATGCCGTCGTCCCGGGGGGAGTTCACGCTGCAGTCGGTGATGTGCACATTCCGGCAGCAGTCGATGTCCATCCCGTCGCGGTTGGTGTCGATCTTCAGGTTCTCGATCGTGAGGTTGTCGGCGCCCGTCGCCAGGATCCCGAACCAGCCGCCGTAGAGAATGGAGACGTCGCGCAGGAGCACGTTGCGGCAATTCTTGAGCGCGATGGCCTTGTTCCCGACCGTCACCCCGGTCGCGTCCGCGGGGGACCAGTCGCGCTCCAGGGCTTTGCCTTCGATCCGGCCGGTTCCGACGATGCCGAAGTCGTCGGCCCCGTCCGCCCAAATCAGGCTGTTGTGCCAGTGGCGGTGGCCCCAATCCTCGTACGCGTGCCGATCCTCGTCGGGATTGGGCTCGGGCCGGTCGTAGTCGGCGCCCGCGGCCGACGCGCGCAGCCGGGACCCGGGATCGAGGCGGAGCAGGACGTGGCTCAGCAGATGAACCGATCCGCACAGGAACGTCCCCGCCGGGACGACCACCGTGCCGCCGCCCGCGGCGTGCGCGGCCGCGATGGCGCGATTGATCGCGGGTGAATCCAGGGTCTGGCCATCGCCGCGTGCGCCGTAGCGGCGGACGTCGAATTCATCCGCCCGCGCGAGCGCGGCGGCGCAGGCGAGGCCAACAAGGCAGAGCATCCATTTCATAGGCAAAGGGGTCGGTGCGGCCGGAGCCTTCAGGGGCGGCGACAGGTCCGGCGGGGCCGCGGACTTTACCCGCTAGCGATACTGGCGCAAGGCTTCACCGGTCAGCCGGCAGGTCGTCCAGTCGGTGAGGAGGCGGGCGCCGAGAGCCTCGTAAAATGCGATGGCGGGCCGGTTCCAGTCCAGGACCGACCATTCCATCCGCCCGCAGCCCTTCTCGTTGGCGATTTGGGCGAGCCGCAGCAGGAGGGCCCGGCCGATGCCCTGGCGGCGGTGCTCGGGCAGCACGAACAAATCCTCCAGATACAGGCCCGGCCGGGCCAGAAATGTCGAATAATTGAAGAAATACAGGGCGAACCCGGCGGGCGTCCCGCCCTCGGCGAAGGCCAGCAGGCAGTGGCCCGACGGGGGGCCCTCAGCCGGGAAAAGCGTCCGGCGCAGGGAATCCTCGGTGGCCTCCACTTCATGCAGAAGCTTTTCATATTCCGCGAGTCCGCGAATGAACCGGAGGATCAGGGGGACGTCGGCGGCCGTGGCGGGTCGGAGGGTCACAAGCGGCGAGATAGGTTGCAAAAGCCTCGGATTTCCCGAGTTTGGAAGCAACGACATGCTGCGAAAGTTGTTTGCCAAGCTGCGGGGGGAAGGCGGTCAGAAGCCGGAAACCAAAGCCAAAAGCGAATTCAAGCCGGGCTCTCCCAGCCCGGGCGAGAGGCCCGCACCGCGCCCCGGCCCGCATAAGGCGGGGCCGGGCGGCCATGCGCCGCGCGGACAGGGCGGAAGCGGGCACGGCGGCGGGGGCCGCGGCGCCGGCCGCGGAGCGCAGGGGAGCGCCGGTTCCGGCGGCCCCAGCCGCGGGGCGGGCGAACCCCGCGAGGCTCGCGAGAGCCGCGAAGGCCGGGAATCCCGGGAGGGCCGCGGCGGGCGCGGCGGCCGGTCCGGCGGCGGCGAGCGGCGCAACCGCGGCCGCGGCGGGCGCCACGAGGAGTTCGAGCATCCCCACCAGCAATCGCACAAGCCGGCGGTGCCGGTCGATATTCCGGCCATGGACACGCCGTTCTCGCGCCTGGGGCTGCTGCCCGCGCTCGCCTACGGCGTCCAGGAGATGGGCTACCTCGAGCCGACGCCGATCCAGACCCAGGCGATTCCGGTCGTGCTCGCCGGCGGCGACGTGATCGGATCGGCCCAGACCGGCACGGGCAAGACGGCCGCCTTCGCGCTGCCCATCATCCAGCGGCTGGCCACCCACGGGCGCATGCGCTGCCTGGTCCTCGAGCCGACGCGCGAGCTGGCGCTGCAGGTCGAGGAGGCCTTCCACAAGTTCGCCAAGTTCACGGACCTGCGGGTGACCATTGTGTATGGAGGCGTTGGATATGGAAAGCAGACCGAGGACCTGCGCCGCGGCGTGGACATCCTGGCGGCGACGCCGGGGCGGCTGCTCGACCACATGGAGCAGGGCAACTGCCGGCTGGACGACATCAGCATCCTGGTGCTCGACGAGGTCGACCGGATGCTCGACATGGGCTTCCTGCCCGACGTGAAGCGGATTGTCCAGAAGTGCCCGCGCGAGCGCCAGACGCTGTTCTTCACCGCCACGCTGCCCCCCGAGATCGAGCAGCTCGCGGGCTGGGCCCTGCGCAACCCGACCAAGATCGAGGTGGGGCGGCGCCATTCGCCGGCCGAGACGGTCGCGCACGCCTTCTATCCGGTCGTGGCTTCGCAGAAGTTCGAGCTGCTGCAGCTGCTGCTCGAGCGCACGGAATTCAAGAGCGTCCTCATCTTCTGCCGCACCCGCGTCGGCGCGGACCGGATCGCCAGCCGGCTCAAGTCCAAGGGGCACACCGTCGGGGTGCTGCATTCCGACCGCAGCCAGCGCGAGCGGGTCGAGGCCCTCGAGGGCTTCAAGAGCGGCAAGTTCGAGGTCCTGGTCGCAACCGACATCGCCGCCCGCGGCCTCGACATCGCCGGGGTCTCCCACGTCATCAATTACGACGTGCCGGAAAACCCCGAGGACTATGTCCACCGCATCGGCCGCACCGGCCGGGCCCAGAACACGGGCGACGCCTTCACCCTGGTGACCGAGGACGACGTCCGCGACGCCCGCAGCATCGAGCGTTTCGTGAACGCCGAGATCGAGCGCAAGCGGATCGAAGGCTTTCCCTACATCTATTCGGCGCTCTTCGACGAAAAGACCCTTTCCGAAGCCGTCGCCAAGCCCGCCAGCCGCCTGCACCGCGGAGTGCGCCGTTAGGGGCGTGGAAGCGGCGTCCCGCCGCTTCGGTTGTCCGGCACCGCGCCGGGGGTTGGCGTGTCCAAGGCCGCATGACCCAGAAACCGACCGAGGCCCCCAATACCGGCGGCAGGCATGGGCCGGAGACGCAAACCTCCGATCCTTCGCATATTCGCAAGCAGCGCCCCCATCCCGACAGCCAGTCCGTGCAGACCCCGCACGGCGGAAACGAGGGCCACGGAGGCGGCACCCCCCGGGAGAGGCCTCCCGCCAAGCGCTGAGCCGGGTTGCATCGGGGCGTGCGGTCTGCTTAGGTGGACTTTCCGCACGCCATGATTCTGGAGATTCCTTCCGGCGACTTCGCCGGGTACCTGTTTGATTTGGACGGCACCCTCGTCGATTCGATGCCGGCCCACTACCGCGCCTGGGACGCGGCGATGCGGCACTTCGGACTGAAGCAGAAGCTGGACGAGGAGCTCTTTTACAGCCTGGGCGGCGTGCCGACGGCGCGCGTGGCCGAGCTGTTTGGCACCCATTACGGCCTGACGCTCGACGCTGTCGAGGTGATGGAAGTGAAGGAAAACTATTACAAGGAGGGGCTGGGGACGGTGACCCTGATTGAGCCGGTGGCGGAGTTCGCCCGGCGCGTTTCCAAGACCAAGCCGGTGGCGATCGTCACGGGCGGCACGCCCGACGTCGCGCGGCCTTCCCTGGAAGGGGCCGGCCTGGCCGACCTGTTCAAGATCGTCATCACCCCGTTGGACGTGCCGCCGGGGCGCGGGAAGCCGGCGCCGGATATGTTCCTCTTGGCCGCCTCCCGGATGGGCGTCGATCCCAACAAGTGCCTGGTGTTCGAGGACGCCGAACCCGGCATCCAAGGCGCCCTGGCCGCCGGCATGCAGGTGGTCCGGGTGCCCAGCCGGGTCCGGACCGCCTCCGCGGCATGAAGGCCTCGGCCCTCGCCAATCCCACGGTCCTGACCCAGCCCGTCTATGAGCCGGGCAAGCCGATCGAGGACGTGGCGCGCGAACTGGGGCTGGAACCGAAGGCGATCCTCAAGCTCGCCTCCAACGAGAATCCCTTCGGCCCTTCGCCGCGCGCCGTGGCCGCCGCCAAGGCGGCGCTGGAGCAGGGGCAGCTCTATCCCGACGGGGCGTGCTTCGCGCTGCGGCACAAGCTCGCCCTGCGCCACGGGCTGGCGCCGGAACAGTTCGCGGTCGGAAACGGCTCGAACGAACTGCTGGAGCTGCTCGGACACGTCTTCCTCCTGCCGGGCGACGAGGTCGTCATGGCGGATCCGTCGTTCATCGTCTATCGCCTCGTGACGCTGCTGTTCGGGGCCCGGGCAGTGGCGGTGCCGCTGGCCGATCACACGCATGACCTGGCCGAGATGGCCCGGGCCGTCACGGCCAGGACGAAGCTCGTGTATGTGGGCTCCCCGAACAACCCGACCGGCACCGCGAATTCGCCCGAGGAGATTGCGGCCTTCGCCCAGGGCCTGCCGGAACACGTGGTGCTCGCCCTCGATGAAGCCTACGCGGAATACCAGGAGCGGCCCGCGGATTTGCGGCCGCTGATTGCCGCCGGCCGCAAGATCGTCTGCCTGCGGACCTTTTCCAAAGTGTTCGGCCTCGCGTCGCTGCGGGTGGGGTACGGCTATGGACCGCTCGAAGTGATCACGCTGCTCAACCGCGTGCGCCAGCCCTTCAACGTGAATGCGATCGCCCAGGCGGCGGCGCTCGCCGCCCTCGACGACCGGGAATTCGTGGCCGGGTGCGTGCGGGCCAACCGCGAGGGCCTGCGGCAATTGGAGGCCGGCTGCGACCGCCTGGGCCTCAAGTGGGTGCCCAGCCAGGCGAACTTTCTTTTGGTCCATGTCGGCGAGGGCACGCGCTGGTTCGACGCTTTGCAGCGCCGCGGCGTCATCGTTCGGCCCCTGATGCCCTATTCCCTGCCGGAGTGGATCCGGATCACCGTCGGCACGCCGGAACAGAACGACCGGGTGCTGGCGGAGTTGGCGCGCCTCAAGTAGCCGCCATCGGGGCGATTCCTACGTTCGGAACGGGCGGAACGGGGCTGGGCTCTAAGCCGGATGCGCCTCTACCTGCTGCTTGCTCTTTTCGCCGCGATCTTCGCGGTCGCGGGATTTCTGGCCATGGCCATTGCCTGGGCGGGATTCGTCTGCTGGCTGATCGCATTGGTGCTGATCCTTTGCTCGTGGGCGGCTTACCGGGCCCGCGAACGGGCCCGCGGCCACAAGGACGCCCCGCCGAATCTGCCGACGGGCTGACGCGGGGAGAAACGCCTTTGCCCTCCGGGCGCGAGGCGCGCAGCCTCGCGGCATGAAACCCCGGTTCTGGACCTTGGCCGCGGCATGCTTTCTTCCCGCGGCGCCCCTGGTGGCGGGGCATGTGTGGGAAAAGCAGGAGATCGTGCTTCAGGCCGCGCGGCCGATGGCGAACCCCTACACCGACATGACCGTCTGGGCGGACCTGAGCGGGCCGGGGTTTCACAAGCGGGTGTACGGATTCTGGGACGGAGGCAGGACCTTTCGGATCCGCTGGATGGCCACGGCGCCGGGGCGCTGGTCTTGGACCACGGGATCGGCGCCCAGCGATCCCGGACTGTCCGGGCGGTCGGGGGCGGCCGAGGCCACGCCCTGGACGGCGGCGGAGCTCGCGGAGAATCCCCTGCGCCGCGGGATGATCCGGCCGACGCCCAACGGCCATGCCTTGGAATATGCTGACGGCAATCCCTTTTTCGCCGTGGGGGACACCTGGTATGCCCTCGGGACGAACCGCTTTCGCTGGTACAACGACGATAAGGTCCGGCCGATCGGTCCCACGGCGGGCTTCAAGGATTACGTGCGCCTGCGCCAGGCGCAGGGGTTCAACTGGGTCAACGTGATCGCCGCGTTTCCGAATTGGAACACGGACCGGCTGCCTTGGCGGGTGATGATGAACGACCCGGAGAGGACGACCGTGCGCTCGGCGTGGATGGATTACACCACGGGCAGCGCCAAGGACATGGATAACGAAGGCGGAAAGCCGTTCTTCTTTCCCGGGCGGGTCCCGGGCTACGAGGAGGTGTTTCCCAACGTGGATCGGATCAATCCGGCCTATTTCGACGCCATCGACCGCAAGATCGACTATCTGAACGCGAACGGCTTTGTCCCCTTCATCGAGGCCTCGCGGCGCGACTCGGGCCTGTTGTGGAAAAAGTATTACGCGTGGCCGGCCTCCTACGCGCGCTACATCGAATACATCTGGGCGCGGTATCAGGCGAACATCACCGTGCTGAGCCCGATCCATCTGGATATCATCGCCGAGACCGTCAGCCCCGCGGACTACGCGGACGCGATCCGGGAAGTGGAACAGCGCTATGGTCCGCCGCCGTTCGGCACGCTGC
>DASRSH010000225.1:0-13349 GCA_035656575.1 Opitutaceae bacterium | reverse complement strand
AGCCCCTGAAGGAGGCAAAATAGCGCAGAATGCCGCCACCGGCACAAAAAACCGCAGAGCCCGGATGGTTTCGTCAAGCAGCAGCTTCACGCAAGATTCGGTACAGGCTCATTGGAATAGACCCAGCATCGTGAGATCGGCAATAGGGGGCAAGACCCGGGGCGTCGTTGGGTACTCCTTTTCTCTCGCGGGAAAATTCACTAACGCCTCCTTCGGGTGATTCCCAAATACGACCTTGTGGCATTCGAGTTCCGCAACCCCAACGCCTTCCCTGGTTCGAATCCAGGTCCTACCGCCAGCTTTCGCAATGCGAAAGCTGCCCGCCGTAGCGCACCGCGCGAGGGCGTGCAATCCACGGAGCCGCCAATTCGGCTCTACGCTTGAGAAAGGGGAACGTGTCCCCCCCTTGGATTGAGCTTTGGCCGCCATGAAGGTACAAGTGCGGCGCCCCATCCCCGCTAAAGCCGGACTGAGCGCCGCCCATCCGGCAATACGGCGGAGGACCCCCAGTTTGATCGCCGATGGCAGCGCCGCGGGCGCGCCCCCAGGTGACCGGCTGCCCCCCCCCCAAGCGTTTTACGTCGGCGAACTTTTCCAGATCCCGGTCGAAGGACGCCGGTCTCATCCCGCGAGCCACGGATTCCGCGGCCAGGAGGGCATCTGCAAGGTTCGTGAAGCGCACGACGAGAGGACGGCCTCCCATTGGACCCCGGCAACAGGCTTGCGGCGAGGATTGAGGTCCGATCGCCAGGGAGGGTAGAGGCGGAAAGCGCCCTCGGGGCGGCGAGATCGCCCCATGCGGGCGAGCTCCCGCGGGCCAATCGCGTTCGGGCTTGATATTTGCCAGCCTCGGCAATCCGTGCAGCTTCCTCTAGCCCCCCCTGCGCGATGCGCATTCTGCTTGTAGAAGACGACAGTGGAAATCGTGGCATTCTCCGCACGGTCTTGGAAGAGCATGGGTTCGACGTGGCGGTGGCCGCCGACGGGGCCGAAGCCTTGGCGGCGCTGAACGCCGGTACCTTCGCGGCGGTGATTACCGACATCCTGATGCCGAGGATGGACGGCTACCGGCTGTGCTATGAAATACGCCGGCAACCCCGGCTGCGGCATCTGCCCGTCATCGTCTACACCGCCACCTATACGGCGCCCAGCGACGAGCGGCTGTCGCTGGATTTCGGAGCGGACCGGTTCCTGCGCAAGCCCGCGACGACCGACGAACTCATCCGGACGGTGCGCGAGGTGCTGACCCAATCGAGCCGCGGCACGCCCACCGTGCGGGCCGGCTTGAACGACCTCGGCGCGATGCAGCAGTTCAGCCAGGGGCTGGTCGACAAGCTGGAGCGAAAAAACCTTGAGCTTGAGGCCCAAGCGAAGGCGCTGCGGCTGAGCGAACGGCGGAGCCGGCTCGTCTTCGATGCGGCGAACGATGCCACTTTTCTGGTCCAGCTCGACGCGAACGGAAATCCCGGCCGGATCTTGGCGGCCAATGAGGCGGCGTCGGAATTGCTCGGCTACACGCAGCCCGAACTCCTCGCCCGGACCGTGCGCGAATTGGAGCCCGCGGAGGACGAAGCGAGCCTCGGCGACCTGGCGGCGCGGCTCCAGGCGCGAGGGCGGCTCGTTTTCGAGCGGCGGTTCGTCGCCAAGGACGGGCGCAAGATACCCGTCGAGCTCAGCGTGCGATCCTTTCCGAGCGAACAGGGTCCGATCGCGATTGCCTCGGCCCGGGATATCACGGAGCGGAAGAAAGCCGAAGCCGAACGCAACGAGCACGAGCAGCGTCTGCGCGCGATTCTCGACGGTCTTTTTGCCTTCGTTGGGCTCCTGTCGCTCGACGGCATGGTCCTGGAAGTGAATCGCGCGCCGCTGGAAGCCGCAGGAATTCGGCGCGAAGACGTCATCGGCCGGCCGTTTGACCAGACTTTTTGGTGGTCCTACTCCTCGGAGACCCAGGCGCAGCTCCGGGGCGCGCTCGCCCGTGCCGCCCAGGGCGAAACGGTCCGCTTCGATGCCGTGGTGCGGATGGCCGCCGGCCGGGAAATGCCGATCGATTTCGCCGTCAATCCGCTCCGCGACGATACCGGCGCGGTCCGCCAACTTGTGGCTTCCGCCGTGGACATCACCGAACGCAAGAAACTCGAGCAGCAATTCCTGCGCGCACAGCGGATGGAGGCGATCGGCACCCTCGCGAGCGGCATCGCGCACGATCTGAACAACATTCTCGCGCCGATGCTGATGGCCGCGAGCCTGATCAAAGGCAAACTCAACACCCCGCGCGAGCTGGCGGTGGCCCGCATCATCGAGACCAGCGCGCAGCGCGGGGCCGCGGTCATCCGCCAATTGCTCACCTTCAGCCGGGGCGCCGAAGGCCCGCGCGGGGCCGTGCAGGTGCGGCACCTGATCAATGACATGGTGCATCTGGCGCGCGAGACCTTCCCGCGCAATATCACGGTCGAAGGGGACGCGCCGGGCGATCTCTGGCCGATCAAGGCCGATGCCACGCAGGTCCACCAGGTGCTGATGAATCTTTGCGTGAATGCGCGCGACGCGATGCCGAAGGGCGGCAAGCTTTCAGTCAGCGCGCGGAATGTCCATTTGGCGGAGGAGGCGGCGCGACTGAACCCGCCCGCGAAGGCGGGCCCGCATGTCGTCGTCACCGTGGCGGACACGGGCGAAGGCATCCCGCGCGATATCATCGACCGCATTTTCGATCCTTTTTTCACGACCAAACCCCTCGGGCAAGGGACGGGGTTGGGTTTGTCCACGGTGCTGGCGATCGCCCGCAATCACGGGGGCTGGGTCACCGTTGACAGCGAGCCGGGCCGCGGGACCGTCTTTAAGGTCTACTTCCCCGCGGCCGAAGGGGCGGACGCCGCGCCGGCCGATGTCATGGCCGCGGTGCCGCAGGGCAACGGAGAGCAGTTGCTGCTCGTCGACGATGAGGCGTCCATCCGTGAAGCCACCCAGCATTTGCTGGAGGCGCACGGCTACCGCATTCTTACCGCCACAAACGGCGAGGAAGGGGTCCGCGTGTTCGTGCAGCACCGGGAGACGGTGCGGCTGGTCATTGCCGACATGATGATGCCGGTGATGGACGGCCTCGAACTGATCCGGTTTCTGCGCATCGTGGACAGTCGTATGCCGTTCATTGCCACCAGCGGCCTGGATGAAGCCAGCCGGCGCGACGAGCTCTCCGCGCTCGGGGTCACCGAGGTCTTGGTCAAGCCCTGCGAGCCCGCGCAGCTGTTGCGCACGATTCATCGCCTGATATCCGGCGCGGACGCTCCGGGCTCAGAATCCGACGGTAAAAAATGAATCGGGACGGCGCGCAAGACTCCGCCGCCGGATTCCAGCGCTGCCCTCTGACCCTTTTACTTTGATCCGGCGGAAAACCTCAGCACCGTGGCCGAGGCGGCCGCGACCGTGACTTCGGGGGATCCGGAATTGGCGTCGGCCAGGCTTTCCCATCGGCCGGCCCACGTTCCCTGATGGTCGATTTCGGCCCCGCCCAAGGTGAGGCCGCTTTTCGCCGCGACGTCCCCGTCCTGCTGCACGAGGTCCATGCGTTCCATCGTCGTGCCGGATCCTTGCGGCAACTCGAGCGCTACGGCAGCGGCCGATCCGTGGCTGCCGTAGCTCTTGTTGATCAGCGTCAGATAGAGCGAGCCGTCAGCGGCGCGAAAGGCGTAGGCGGCGAAGTTGAGCGACGGCGCGGCGTCCACCTGCACGGGCAGCGGGCGGCCCTGCGCCCCCATCCGGAAAGCGAGCAACGCATAGGCGAGCGGCCGCATTGCAAATCCGCCGCGATCGGCATCGCGCACAAACGCCGCGTAGTTGGGCGCGCCAAACCCGCCGTCCCGCCCCACCGATTCCCCGGTGTGATAGTTGACGCCGAGGATGTGTCGGGCCGCCCACCAATGGGTGCAGTCCAGCGCCCAGAGGGCCGACGCGTAGGTGTCGCTGGAGTCCTTGGCGCCCCCGTTGTAGCAGCTGTTCATCTCGTCGATGCGGTAAGGCACGCCCTCGGCGGCCAGCACCGCCCCGACTGCGGCATAGTCCTTGGCGTAGTCCGCATGCAGCCGATTGGAGAGAAAGCGCGCCCGCGAGGCGGCGGGGTCCTTTTCCGCGGCCCGACCCGAGCCCAGGAAATAATAGTGGTCGCTCGCCATCTTCAGGTGCCCCTGCGGGAACAGGGCGCGGGCGAGGTCCAGAACGAAAGCCCGCGCGGTCGTGGCGCTCGGCCCGTCGAACATCGCCGACGGCACGGCCTGAAGAATGGCGTCATAGTGGGGCTTCCACTGCGCGAAGAATTCGCCGAAGGTGAGCTGGCGATGAAAGAGGTCCGGCTCGTTGCCGATCGCGAAGCAAGAGAGCGCATCCGCGTCGCGGGCCGCGATAGAGCGGGCCAGCCGCGCGGAAACGGCCGGGTCCCCGTTCTTCAGCCGAAATGAGTAGATCACCTTCACCCCGGCGGCCCGGGCGAAGTCGAACAGAGGTTCGATGTCCTTTTCCTGCGGGACGGGGATGCGCGGATCGTCCACGGAATTGCCGCCGACCCGCAGGCTCCGGATGCCGAGCGTCCGGAACGTCTGCACCAGCGCGCGATCATGCGAATCGAAATAGTACCGCCCGTTCTGGGGCAGGAGCATGGACGTTTCATAGCTCAGGCCCATGAATCGGGGCGCCAGCGCGGCGCTCCCGCCCTCGTCCGTCACGGCCACCTTCACGCCGATCGGCGGGGTTTGGGCCCGCGCGAGGGGGACGAAGAGAAACGCCAGCACACACCACCGTAGGGGACAAGGGCCATGCTCCATACCCGCAGTTCAATGGAGAAGCCTCACGGTAACCAGAATTATTTCCCCTACCTCCGCGTGCCGCCGATGGTTCGAATCTTGGCATCCGCCGTCGTTCCCCCTGGAATTGCACCGGCGATTTCCCGGATGCGCACGGTCCCCCCCGCTTCTGCTTCATCTCCGCGGCCGCCTCTGGCGGCGGGCTGGGCCTGCCTCGGCGTGTTCGCGGCCACTGTGGCCGCCTACTTTCCGGTCCTGAGCGCGGGCTTCATTTGGAATGACGCCGACTATGTCACGCGGCCCGACCTGCAGCCATGGTCGGGGCTTTGGACCATATGGTTTCGGGTGGGCGCGACGGAGCAGTACTATCCGCTTTTGCATTCGGCCTTTTGGTTCGAGCATCGGCTGTGGGGCGACTCCACGCTGGGCTATCACCTGCTGAACGTTCTGCTGCACGCCACCGCCGCCTGCCTGCTGGCGTTCACCTTGAGGCAGGTGTGGCGGCCCAAGGCGCCGGGCGCCGAATGGATTGCCGCCCTGCTGTTCGCGCTGCACCCGGTCTGCGTCGAATCGGTCGCGTGGGTGTCGGAGGAGAAGAACACCTTGTGCATCGTCTTCTACCTGCTGGCCGCGCTCTTTTACCTGCGCTGGAAGCGGCCCGATGCGCGGACGTATGCCCTCGCAACGGGCTGCTTCGTCCTGGCCGTGCTGACCAAGAGCGTGGCCGCCACGCTGCCGGCCGCCCTGCTCGTTCTGGCCTGGTGGCGGCGGGGCCGGGTGTCCTGGCGCGACGATGTCGTCCCGGTGCTGCCCTGGTTTGCCCTCAGCATCCTGACCGGCTGCATCACCGGCTGGGTGGAGCATTCGTATGTCGCCGGTTCGAACGACCCGGGGTTTGTCCTGAGCCTGGGCGCCCGCTGCCTTGTCGCCGGGCGGACGGCGGTGTTCTATCTTTGGAAGCTGGTCTGGCCGCATCCGCTCGTGTTCTTCTATCCGCGGTGGGTGATCCATACCGGGTCGGTGCTCCAGTGGCTCTTTCCGGTGGCGGTGCTCGGGGTCCTGGCCGGGCTATGGCTGCTGCGCCGGCGCTCGCGCGCTCCCTTGGCGGTGGCGCTCTATTTTGTCGGGACCCTCTTTCCGGTGCTGGGATTTCTGAATGTCTACGCCTTTCGGTTTTCGTTCGTCGCCGATCACTTCCAGTACCTGGCGGCCCTCGGCCCGATCGCGGCTCTCGCGGCCGTGCTCCCCCTTCGTCTGGGACGGGTGCCGCGCGCCGCCTACGTCGCGCTGCCGCTTTGCCTCCTCGGCCTCATGACCTTTCGGCAGACCGCGGAGTATCACGACGTCGAAACGTTTTACCGCGCGACGCTGGCGCGCAACCCGGACGCGTGGATCGCCCATAACAACCTGGGTGAATTCCTGCTCAACCACAACCGGACCACGGAGGCGCAGGCCGAATTCAAGGCCGCGTTGCGGATCCGTCCGGCCTATCCTGAAGCGGAAAGCAATCTGGGCCTCGCCCTGATCCGGAAGGGACAAATCGACGAGGGGATCGCCCATTATCGCACGGCCATCCGCCTGGATCCACGTTGCGCGGAGGCTTATGCCAATTTGGGCGATGCGTTGCTGGTCAAGGGAAACATGCCAGAAGCCGTGGCCGCGATGGAGCAGGCGCTCCGGCTGGAGCCAGTGATGCCTCCCATATTGAGCAAGCTTGGCCCATGCCTGTTTCAGCTCGGCCGGGGGGAGGAGGCCATCCCCTTTTACCGGCGGGCCTTGGCGGCCGGCGCGCGCGATTCGGCGACCTACAACAATCTGGGCGGCCTGCTCATGGCGACGGGCCATGTGGCCGAAGCTGAAGGCGATTTTCGGGAGTCCCTGCGCCTCGATCCGGACGTGGCCGTTTCCCACGAAAACCTGGGCATGGCCCTGGCGGCGCAAGGACGCTTTGCCGATGCGGCCGCGGAATTTCGCATCGTTCTCCGGCTCGAGCCCAATAATGCCGACGCCCAGCATGAATGGTCGGACGCCGCCGCCCGTGCAAGACAGCCCTGAATCCCTCTTTCGCCTTTCGATCGTGCCGATGACCGCGGCCGACTGGAGCGACGTGGCCCGGATCCACCAGGAGGGCATCGATACGGGGAATGGGACGTTTGAGGCTGCGCCCGCGGCCAGTTGGGAGGAGTTCATCGGTCGGAAAGTCGCCGACTGCTGCCTCGTCGCTCGTGCGGCCGACGGCATGGCCGGCTGGGTCGCCCTCTCCCCGGTCTCCGCTCGCGCGGTTTACGCCGGTGTCGCCGAAGTCGGCATCTACGTGGCCGCGGCGCACCGCGGCTGCGGGGTGGGGTCGGCGCTGCTGTCCGCGGTCATCCGACTATCCGAATCTAAGGGCTTCTGGACGCTCCAGGCCGCGACGTTCCCGGAGAATCGGGCCAGCATTTCCCTGCACGAAAAGCACGGATTCAAGCTGGTCGGGCGCCGCGAGCGGATCGGACAGATGAAAATTGGCCCGCGGGCCGGCCAGTGGCGGGACACCGTCCTTCTGGAGCGGCGGAGCCGGGTGGCGGGCGCCTGATCGGTGTCGCAGAAACGGCGCCGTCAGCAGGGCTTCGCGGCGCTGATCACGCGCGCGCCATAACCCAGGGTCAGCGGGCCGGCCGAGTTGCCGAAAGCGGCGAAAAGCTCGCGCTTGATTTCGGCGCGGCCGGCATCGTCGGTCTTGGCGAGAGCGGCCACGACGGGCGCGGCGACCTCGTTCATCATGATCCAGTATTCGTCGGCGCTGGCGAAGCGGATTTGACCGGGGATGTCCTGTTCCGCGACATTCTCGAGCCCCGCGTCGCGAAAGAGCTGGGACATCACTCCCGGCGCGCCGCAGCGGAACATGCCCGGCGCGCCGGGCGGCGGAGGGGGCAGGTTGAAGCGGCGCGCGATGATTCCCATCAGGGTGGCCACCCAGGGGTTCTGGTCCCCGACGGTCCAGACGCTGGCGGCGAGCCGGCCGCCGGGCGCAAGGACGCGAGCGATTTCCCGGGCTGCCCGGGGCATGTCGGGAAAGAACATGAACCCCATCCGGCAGCTGACGGCCTGGAAGCTTGCCTCCGGGAAGGGCAGGGCCGAGACATCGGCGGTCTGCGCGTGATAATGGCCGATGCCGCGCCGGCGCGCGTTTTCCCGTGCGATTTCCACCATCTGGTCGGCCAGGTCGGTCCCGACGACGCGGCCGCGCGGAACACGGCCGGCGATGGTCAATCCGGGTTCGCCCGTGCCGGTCGCGACGTCGAGCACGTGGTCGTCCGGCCGGAGAGCCAGCGCCGCAATGATCGCCTCTCCCATTGGCCGAAGAAATTCCCGGTTGAATTCGTCCCACTTGCGCCATCCGGGGGAAAATGCGTTCCAGCTGGCTTTTTGCTGCGCGCGGATTTCGTCGGGGGTGGGGGCGGAGGCGGGCATGCCGTCTTTTATGGGCTGAGCTGAAATCGCTCAAGCGCGGAGGGGCTGGTCTGGACGAGAGAGAATGAAGCGATCTGGACATCGCCCCGCCGAAAACGCGGGTTCCACCTGACGGCCGCGCGGCCCTGCGCTCGAAGCGGCATGCGCTGCGGTTCGGGAGCGAACGCCGCTGCATGCGGTGGTGGCATCTTCGTGCCGGGGCCGCGGAGCCCTGTCCCCGGATCGCACCGCAGCCGTTATTCCCCGGGCCGAGGCGCGGGATGATGCGGCGCGCGATGCTTATTCCGTCGACGCGGGACGCCGGTTTGCGCTTTTTGGCGAGGTGACGTCCTGGGCTTACGGTTCATGGAAAGGGGGCCAGCCGGCGCTAGGCGCCTGCCATTCCGGCGCGAATCCGGGAGGCCCTTTCGGTGTCGGTGAGGCGCGCAACGTCCGATGACCCGGCCGGGGGATTTCTTTCGCTATTTGAATCCGGGCCCCCGGGACGACGCCTGGGGCACCACGGTCAGCGGCGCGGGCAGCTATCATGCGCCGGCCGGAAAACCGTATCCGCCGGACGGGCACCCGCCGGACCACGGCTTCAGGTGGGAGGACGGGCGGGTGCTGGGCGCCTATCAGCTCCTTTTCATCCGGTCGGGCGAGGGCCGCTTTGAGTCCGGGCCCACGGGCGCGCGGCCGGTCAAGGCCGGCCAGGTGCTCGTGCTCTTTCCGCACGTGTGGCACCGGTACCGGCCCGCGCCCGCGATCGGATGGCACGAGGAATGGATCGAACTGCGGGGAAGCATTCCCTCGGCGCTGCAGAAGAACGGCGTGATTGCGCCAGAGCAGGCGGTGCTGACGCCGGCCGAGACGCAGACGGTCGCCCTCCTGTTTCACCGCACCGTGGACCTCTATGCGGGCGACCGGACCCGCCCCGATCCTCTGGCCGCCGCCTGGGCCCTGGAATTGCTCGCGCGCCTGGCTCGCCGCCGCGAGGGGGCGCGTTCGCCGCGGCGCATCGCGCTTGCCGTTGCGCGGGCGGAAAGTCTGCTGGCCGAAACGGCGGGCGCTCCGCCTTCGCTGGAGCCGCTCGCCCGGAGCCTGGGAGTGGCGTACTCGTATTTTCGGCGCGAGTTCAAGGCGGCGACCGGCGTCGCTCCCGGACAATACGCTCGCCGCATCCGGCTGGAACGGGCCCGCCGCCTGCTCGGCACCACGCCGATCAGCGTCAAGCAGCTGGCCGAGCAGCTGGGATTCTCCTCTGAGTTTCACTTTTCTGCCGCGTTCAAGCGCCAGTTTGGGGTGGCGCCCGCCAACTGGCGGGCGCGCGGCCAGCGTCGCTAGGCCGAGCGCGCTCAGCCGCCCTGCGCGCGGAACAGCTCCCGCGCCGGGATGACTTCATTGGGCCCCAGGCGGACCGAGCCGGACCCGCCGCCGGGGAGGCGAACGGAAACGCGCTCTTCCGAGTGTGCGATGCCGACCAGCGACTGGATGCGGCCGGCGCCGTCCGTCACCACCCGGGCCGCGCCGCCTTCGATGCGCGCGAGCGCCGCGCCTGCCAGGCGCATGCGGGCCCCCGTCTCGTCGTAAATCAGCTCGGCGGCGCCGCCCCGGTCGAGAGGCAGGCGGAATGACGCGGCGCGCGCCGCGGGATGGCCCGGGCGGACATTCCACTGGAGCGCATCGGGCTGTTCCACGATGCCCGCCAGGCGCCAGGTGAAGTCGACCATGACCAGGGCGCATGGGGAATACGCCGGATTGTCGCCGGGCGTGAAAACGCCGGTCCACGGATCGATCTGCTGGCGGAACGTTCCGTCGCGCTGGATGGCGGCGCACCAGGCGTCCATCAGGGTCGAAAATTCCGCGGAACGGCCATAGTGGTCCAACCAGCGGCTGGCGCGGAGGGCGGTCAGCGCCTGCGAGGCGCCGCCCCAGGAGTTGTGGGGAATGGGCCGGACAAAATGCGGGTCGTCGACCGCGATCGACGGCAGCGGGTACGCGGGCCAGAAGGCCTGCGCGTTGCCGATCTGGCGCCGCCACAGATCGTCGAAGAGCGCCGGGCCGGGCACATGCTCGCCGCAGACCCGGGTGATGATTTCGGAGCGGATGCGGACGAAGCGGTCCTGGGCGTCCCGGTCGAAAAACGCGGCGTCCGCGGAGGAATACAGCTGCGAAAGGATCCGGGAGCGAAGCGCCGCGGCTCGCTCGGTCCACTGGTCGCACTCGGAGCGCAGGCCGAGGTCTCGCGCCATGGCCGCAAGCGCCATGCGGGCGCCATAGGTCGTGGCCGACAGGTCCGGGCACAGGCGGGGCAGGGAAGGCAGCGGCGGACATTTTCGGGCGTCGCCGTCCGGGCAGCGATTGGGAATGCCGGCCCAGCGCGGGCTGTTGTCATTGCCGGTATCGTACGTGCAGAACCCTTCGACGAGGCCCGTGCCCCGGCGATCGCGGTAGCGGGTCAGCCAGGCGTCCCAGCGCGCGCAGGCGTCGTAGGCTGCGCGCAGCAGCTCCTCGTCGCGGGTGGCTTCGGCCAATTCCCGCGCGGTGGCGGCGATCGGCACCACCATCTGGATCTGACCGAACCCGGCGCCGGTCGCCCGGATGGCGGCCGGGAACTGGCCGTCGGGTCGTTGGCTGGCAAAGAAGATCCGGTGGCTGTGGCGGGCGACATCGGGGCGGAACTTGCGGTAAACGAGCGATTCGTGGGGGCCGCACTCCATCCAGATTCCATGGTACTGGGCGCCTTCGATCAGCACGGGTCCGGGAAATTGGGGCAGGGTTCGGACATTGCCCGCGAGAACGCGCAGCGCGGCCTCGTAGGCGGCCTGCCAGCGCGGGTCGGATGTCCGAAACTCCGGCCGGGCGGCGGCGCTCTCGGTTGCGCCCAACGCCCCCCGGCCGACTGCGGCCAGCGTCAGCGCGGCGCATCGTTTCAAAAACCCGCGCCGATCGGTTGTGGCCACGGCTTCGTGCAAGCGGCCAGATTTCTTTCAAAAGGGACGGCCCCTGACAAGCTGCGAGAGGGGAAGCCGAGCCGACGCCGACCGTGTTGCCTGTTGCAGGAGAGCTGGTTGAAGAAGGCGATCGCCCTCCGGAACCGCCCTCCGCCCCGGGGCGTCCAAGGGCGGGGTCGCAAACCACCCGACCACCACCGATGAAGACCACTTCCCTCTACCGCATCGGCGGCATGCTCGCGCTCGCCACCGCCGCGCTGGCCATCCGCACCGCCGCCCAGACCGATGAGGCGCCGCCGCCTCCCCCTCCGCCCCCCGCCGGTTACAACGCCGGCGCCGCTCCCGAAGCGCCCCCGCCCCCTCCGCCGGTAACCAATGAGTACAGCGAACCGGCGCCGCCGCCGCCGGTGGCGGAGCAGCCGCTGATGAGCGTGGAACTGCCCCCCGGGCTCTCCCATGGACAGGTGCAGGCCGCGATCCTCGCGGCGCTCCAGCACCGGGATTGGACGGTCGTCTCGACCGGCGAGCACACGGTGGTCGGCCACCTGCTGCATCACCACGTGGACGCCACCGTCACCCTTTCATTCAACCGCCGCCGCGTGGATTTTTATGCGACGTCGTATCTAGTCGGCCACCACGCGGATGACCGCATCATGTCCTTCACGCGCGAAGACTGG
Organism: Opitutaceae bacterium; assembly: GCA_035656575.1. Taxonomy (GTDB): domain Bacteria; phylum Verrucomicrobiota; class Verrucomicrobiia; order Opitutales; family Opitutaceae; genus Palsa-1447. The sequence goes on along the minus strand of DASRSH010000225.1, from coordinate 1,493 downwards.
ATCCAGAACCTGCGGCACGACATCCTGCACTATGTGAACCACGGCACGCCGTGAGGCCGCGGCAGGGCGCTGCCGGCGCCGCGTCCCCCGTCAGTGCAGGTAGGTGTTGAGCAGGTTTTCGAGCCGCTCCTGGCGGCCGCTGCGCGGGGTCGGCTCGCCGAGCTTGGTCAGGACCAGTTTCTCCAGTTCGACAAAGGTGGTCTTGCCCCGCTCGATGTTGCTGCCGTAGCCGCTGTCGTAGCTGGAGTAGCGCTCGGCCAGCAGGCGGGCGAACTCGCCGTCGGCGAGGATCCGGCGCGCCGTCTTGAAGGCGAGGGTGTAGGCGTCCATTCCGCCGATGTGGGCGTAGAACAGGTCCTCCAGGTCGATCGAGGGCCGGCGCAGCTTGGCGTCGAAATTGAAGCCGCCCTTGCCGAGGCCGCCGGCGCGCAGGATGGACACCATGGCCAGGGTCAGTTCCTTGACGTCGGTGTTGAACTGATCGGTGTCCCAGCCGAGCAGGGGATCGCCCGAATTGGCATCGATGGACCCGAGCATGCCCGCGGCGGCTGCGACCTCGATCTCGTGCGTGAAGGTGTGGCCGGCCAGGGTCGCGTGATTGGTCTCGATGTTGAACTTGAAGGCCTTTTCCAGGCCATAGCTGCGCAGGAACGCGATGCCGCTGGCCACGTCGAAATCGTACTGGTGCTTCGTCGGCTCCTTGGGCTTGGGTTCGATGAGGAACTGGCCCTTGAATCCGATGCGGCGCGCGTGCTGCACCGCCATGGCGAGAAAGGCCGCCAGGTGGTCCTGCTCGCGCTTGAGGTTGGTGTTGAGCAGCGTCTCGTAGCCTTCGCGGCCGCCCCAAAAAACGTAGTTCTCGCCGCCCAATTCCTGGGTGACTTCGAGCGCCTTCTTCACCTGGGCCGCGGCATAGGCGAAGACATGCGCGTCCGGATTGGTCGCGGCCCCGTTCATGAAGCGGGGATTCGAGAACAGGTTGGCGGTGCCCCACAGCAGCTTCACGCCGGTCGCCTTCTGCAGCGCCTTGGCGTGCTCGACCAGCGCGTCGAGATTCTGGTTCGATTCGGCGAGCGTGTCGCCCTCGGGGGCGATGTCGCGATCGTGGAAGCACCAGAACGGGGCGCGGATTTTCGTGAAGAATTCAAACGCCGCGTCCATCCGGGTCTTGGCCACCGAAAGCGCGTCTTTCCCCTGCTCCCAGGGGCGGCGGATCGTTCCCGGACCGAACGGATCCGAACCGACGCCGCGGAAAGAGTGCCAGTAGGCGATGGAGAAGCGCATCTGCGCGCTGAGGGTCTTGCCATCGATCACTTCGTCCGGGTCGTAGTGCCGGAACGCGAGCGGGTTCTTGGACGTGGGGCCCTCGTAAGGGATGACGGGGATGTTGGGGAAGTGCGCGCGGGTTTTGGCCATAACTGTTCGAAAATGCAGGCGCTTACCGAGCGGTGCAACCTCTACGGTCACAATGTCTGCGTCAGTCTCACAATTGA